>JAZKFE010000264.1:0-4633 GCA_040386595.1 Planctomycetota bacterium
AACCGCTAAGTCTTGTAAGCCCAGTAGACCAAGCGGTTCGGCAGGAGCCTCACCCTCCCAGAATCGTTCACAATTCGGCGGACAATTCACGACAATGGCGATAGCGGGTTATTCTGTTCCCACCGCGGTATTAACGATCTGACGCGCTTCGGCGACCACTGTCTGCAGATGCTGGTCGCTGATAAAACTCTCCGCGTAGATCTTATAGATGTTCTCGGTCCCTGAAGGTCGTGCCGCAAACCAGCCGTTCTCTGTAACGACCTTCAAGCCGCCGATCGACGCGTTATTTCCCGGGGCTTTTGTCAACTTGGCCTGAATGGTCTCGCCTGCCATGGTGGTCGCGGTCACCGCTTCTGGAGTTAGCTTTTTGAAGCCGGCTTTTTGAGCGGGGCTTGCGGGTTGGTCGATCCGCGTGTACCGCGCCTCACCAAACTGCGCCACGATTTCTTGATAATGCTGGCCAGGATCCTTACCCGTCACCGCCAGGATTTCTGCCGCGAGCAGATTGAGGATCAAGCCATCCTTGTCAGTCGACCAAACGGTCCCGTCGTGACGCAAGAAACTCGCCCCGGCACTTTCTTCGCCTCCAAAACCTAACGTCCCCTGGAACAACCCGTCGACGAACCATTTGAAACCGACCGGGACTTCCACCAGTTTTTTCCCCAGGCTGGACGCAATGCGATCAATCACGCTGCTGCTGACCAGCGTCTTACCAATTCCGGCCCCCGCCGGCCAACCGGGACGATGCGTGAAGAGATATTGAATGGCGACCGCCAGATAGTGATTGGGGTTCATCAACCCGACCGACGGAGTGACAATCCCATGCCGGTCGGCATCGGGATCATTCCCAAACGCCAGGTCGTAACGATCCTTCAATTGGACCAGGCTCGCCATGGCATAGGGGCTGGAGCAATCCATGCGGATCTTGCCGTCATGGTCCACGGTCATGAACCCGAATTGAGGGTCGGTCTTATCATTCACGACGGTCAGATTTAAGCCGTACCGTTCGGCGATCGGTCCCCAATACCCGACGCTGGCTCCGCCGAGGGGATCGGCCCCCAACCGGATTCCCGACGAGCGGATCACATCCAGATTCACCACATTGGGCAAATCGGCGATGTAGGCATCCATCAAATCGCGAGAGTGGGTTGAACTGGCCTGCATTGCCGCTGCATACGAGATCCGCTTCACCGCCGCGTTCTTGCCTTGCAGGATTTCGTTGGCCCGAGCTTGAACGACACCCGTAATATCGGTGTCGGCTGGACCTCCATTGGGCGGGTTATATTTGAACCCACCGTCCTCGGGGGGATTGTGAGAGGGCGTAATGACGATCCCGTCGGCCAGCCCCGTCGTCCGGCCCCGATTGTAGGCCAGAATGGCGTGGGAAATCACCGGCGTGGGGGTAAAGCCAATGCCATTCTGAATGATGGTTTCCACACCATGTGCGGCGAGGACTTCTAACGCAGTCCGTTCTGCCGGCGCCGACAGGGCATGCGTGTCTTTTCCTAGAAATATTGGCCCGGTGATCCCTTTGGCCTGACGATATTCCACCAAGGCCTGCGTGATCGCGGCAATGTGGGCATCGGTAAACGTGCCGTTGCGTGAGGTCCCGCGATGACCGCTGGTACCGAAGCTGACCTGTTGCAACGGATTGCTCATATCCGGCTGCAGGTCGTGATACGCGGCGAGAAGTTGTGAAACATCAACTAACAACGACGCCGGAGCAGGGTGTCCAGCGAGCGGATTCAATGCCATGACAAACTCCTCGGAAGAACGTGCAACTTCTTAGCGCTGACATATGGTGTCGCTTGGCCCAACGTGCCGATGTTATCGGCTGGAAACGCGGCTGGAAAGCAGGCGCAGTGCGATGACGAACGACGTGCGGCATTTCTTGACAACTCATTTCAACAAACGCAGGTGGGTCTGCTGCAAGCCCCAGTTGCGGTGTTGAAAGACCGCGGCTTGTGTTATCCTGCGAGACACGTCGGCACTCCTCTGCGTCTCGTGAGTGACGACTCGGATCGACCAAATCATCGTTGACAATGTCTGCCCCGGCGGTATCAATTGGCCCTGCCGGGCCCAGATACTTTTTCCATCGAGAAATTCCCATGAGTGATACGAGTCCGTCTGCGACCTTTCCCGCGAATGGAGCTCCCAGCGATGCGTTGAATGCGGAAGCCACCATCGTCATTTTTGGTGCGTCCGGCGACCTGACCGCCCGCAAACTGGTACCCGCTTTGTATCAGTTAGCGCGCGAGGGATTTCTATCGCCGAAATCGCCCATCGTCGGTGTGGCCCGCCGTCCCAAAAGTGACGACGAATTCCGTACCGAAATGCATCAGGCGATCCATGATTACGCCCGGGACGGTCTGGGTAGTGACGACTTGTGGGCCAATTTTTCCAGCCGCCTCTACTACCATCAATTGGATATCGTAGACCCGGCGGAGTACCCGCAACTGGCAACTCGACTGGAAAGCCTGGAGCAAGCCCACGGGATTGGCAAACATCGCGTGGTCTACATGGCCACGACCCCCGACTTGTTCGTCCCGGCAACGGAAGCGTTGTCCAAAGCGAACATGATTCCGCCCCCCGAGGCCTCGGAAACGCTACGAGTCGTCTTCGAAAAACCGTACGGCCACGACTTGGCGTCGGCTCAGGAATTGTCGCGGATTCTCGGTCGCTTGTTGCATGAAGATCAGATCTACCGCATCGACCATTACCTCGGGAAAGAAACCGTTCAGAACATCCTGTTGTTCCGCTTCGGCAACACAATTTTCGAGCCCCTGTTGAACCGGAATCACGTCGATCATATTCAGATCACCGTGGCCGAATCCCAAGGCATCGAACGGGGCCGCGGTGGCTACTACGACAAGTCGGGTGCGTTGCGTGATGTGCTGCAAAATCACGTGCTGCAGCTGTTGTGCCTGATCGCGATGGAGCCGCCAGCGATGTTCCGCGCCAAGGAAATTCGCGACGAAAAGCTGAAGGTGCTGCAATCATTGCGTGAAGGGAGCCAGAAGCTCGACGAGTGGGCCATCGCCGCGCAATACACCTCGGCAGAAATCGGCGGCAAGGTTGTTCCCGGTTATCTGCAGGAGGACCGCATCCCGCCGGATTCCCATCGCGAGACCTATGTCGCGATGGATGTGCGAGTCGATAACTGGCGCTGGGCCGGGGTCCCGTTCTTCCTGCGAACCGGCAAACGATTACCAGCCCGCGTGACAGAAATCGCCATCCAGTTCAAGCCGCCCCCACTCTCGCTGTTCAAGACGGTGGAGTGCGAAGGAGACTTCTGTCAGTTGGTGGAAGACCGCCCCAACCAGTTGATCTTTCGCATTCAGCCCAAGGAAGCGATCACGTTGCGAGTGTCGTCGAAGCGACCGGGTATGCAGTACCAGATCCACCCCGTGCGGATGGACTTCAGCTTCGATCAGGAATTCGCAATCAGTCTGCCGGAAGCGTACGAACGCCTGTTGCTGGATGTGCTGAGAGGCGATTCGACCCTCTTCACGCGCAGTGACGAACTCGAGGCCGCCTGGCAGTTCCTCACCCCCGTGCTGGAAGCCTGGGAGAAGCCCGACCACAAACCTGAAGACTACCCGGCAGGCCAGTGGGGCCCCACAGCCTCTGACGCCATGCTCGCCCGTCACAAGGCCACCTGGCGGCAACCATTACCGGGTTAAGGCGATTTAGTTAAATGCACGCGCTCGGGTAGCCCAGATTCTCGAATCTGGGCGAGCGGAGCGAACAAGAGGCTGTGGCTCCTTCGATTTCCGATTGTCATACACCGAGTCAGGCATCCCGACTCGGTGTATGTTTTCGAATGAAGAAATGTGGGGAGAGAATCCAGTCGCTGGTTTTTCCCAAGAGTTTGAAAGAGTCACCCACTCTCAAAAACCGCAACCTCTTGTTCGCTGCGCTCACCCGGATTCGAGAATCCGGGCTACCCGTCGACTGCGTCGATGGAAATGAATGACTTTCGTTCCTAATTCAAGATCAGGGCGGAATCAGCTCCCTCGCCACAACACCTTTCCTAGCCGCAATTTGCCGCATTGAGTTTCAAAACCGGTGGTCCCGGGTTCACGGACTGCATAGAATCCCTATGGCCGCACGCCGTCAGGTGACGAAGAAGCGAGTGGCCTTTGTCCGTGCGGGTTCATTGACCGGAGATTTCGGTCGAGCGAGGAGTGGTGATTGTGGCAGAATTTGTGGAACCGTTAGGCAAACGCATCCTGATTCGCAAAGACGAGTCCCGCCAGGCGACTCGCGGCGGGATTCTGTTGCCAGATTCCTCGGAGATTCCCACGATCACCGGTCGTGTCGTCGAGATCAGCATCCAGATCGAACGTGACGACGACTTTCCGATTCACAAATACGACAAAGTCCTGTTCCATCCAAAGAACGCGATTCCGGTCGATCTGGAAGCGGACAACCTGTTGTTTGTCGTGCCCATCGAGGACGTCGTCGCCGTTTTCCGCCGCTCCAAAGCCCCCGCCGTCCCGCCCGAAGAGATGATCGACGGCACCGACGACGCTGGGAAATAGAACGACTCGTCATTGCGAACAAACGCAAAATCCTGGGTAGCCCAGATTCTCGAATCTGGGTGAGCGGAGCGAACAAGAGGTTGTGGCTC
>JAZKFE010000265.1:0-9644 GCA_040386595.1 Planctomycetota bacterium
AGGCTTCAATACAAATCTTGTGCCAAGAAGTCAGCTCAGAGAGTCAGGCTACGGGCGCTGGGGTCCGCCATTCTCGGAACGGTTCGCGCCGCTATCGATCTGTGGGACTCATCAAATCTTCTTTTGGCCAACTGCAATTCAGCCGCCAAAGATGATATTCTAAAAGCAACTCATCAGGGCCCACGTCACCAATCACTCTTGTCACGATTGGGGTCTGCATGTCCCCTAATACTTCTGGTTCGTTTTCTGGTCCGGTGGGCAGTGTCCCTGATCGCCATGAGTGGCTGCGCGTCGTTCGATCTTTGTGAATTCCGTTAGGCAAATACTCACCGAGCGGAACTGTTGGTCCAGATGTCCAACCCTTCCGATCGATTGTCAGTACTCCCTTTGAGATAGACTTTCGATAGATTGCAGGTGTGCGATGACAACAGAAGAGCTGCGACTGCTGGCTGAACGGGAAGGGACTGCTCCGTGGAAACAATGGGGACCGTACCTCAGTGAACGGCAATGGGGCACCGTGCGTGAGGACTACAGCGAAGGGGGCAACGCCTGGAACTACTTCAGCCATGATCAGGCTCGGTCGCGGGCCTATCGCTGGGGCGAAGACGGCCTCGCGGGGATTTCGGATATCAAGCAGCGGCTATGCTTTGCCCTGACGTTGTGGAACGGTCAGGATCCGATTCTCAAGGAGCGTCTCTTCGGACTGACGAACAGCGAAAGCAACCACGGGGAAGACGTCAAAGAGTACTACTTCTACCTCGACAGTACGCCCACGCACTCGTACATGAAGTATCTCTACAAGTACCCTCAGTCCGCTTACCCGTACTCCGATTTAGTCGATACCAGTGCCCTGCGGGGGCGGGATGAGTTTGAGTACGAACTGTTGGATACCGGGGTATTTGACGAAGATCGCTATTTCGACGTCTTTGTCGAATACGCCAAAGCGGCGGCGGATGACATCTTAATCAAGATTGATATCCATAACCGTGGTCCCGAGGCGGCCGGGCTGCGAGTTTTGCCGACCTTGTGGTTTCGCAATATGTGGTCGTGGGTGGGCGAAAATGATCGACCTTCCTTGGCCTTCGCCGCCCGCACACCGGCTTATGGCGTCGTGCAGGCGGTCGATTCTAAGATCGGTGAATGGTACTTGTATTCCGAGGGGGATGCGCCGCTGCTGTTCACGGAGAACGACACCAATACCGAACGCATTTTCGGTGTCCCCAATCACAGTCCGTATGTCAAAGACGCGTTCCACAACTACGTCATTCACGGGCAGACTGAGGCGGTGAATCCGCAGCAACAAGGGACGAAGGTCGCGGCCGACTATACCGTCACCGTGCCACCCGGCGAATCAGCCGTGATTCGGTTGCGGTTGTCTCGTACGGCGCCTTCGGAATTGCCGCAGAATAACGGGCACGGGGCCAGTCCCTTTGGGCCGCAGTTTGATGCCATCTTTGCCGAACGTCTGACGGATGCCGACGAATTCTATAAGACAGTCATTCCGCCCGAACTGAATGAGGATCAAGCCAACGTCATGCGGCAAGCGCTGGCGGGCATGATGTGGGGTAAGCAGTTCTACCATTACGACGTCGACAAGTGGCTGGAAGAACGCGGTTCGGACCCCTATAAGTCGACACGCAAAGCCTCGCCCCGCAATGAGCATTGGCATCACATGTATAACGGTGATGTGATTTCAATGCCGGATAAATGGGAGTATCCGTGGTACGCTGCGTGGGACCTGGCCTTCCATGTTTTGGCTATAACCCTGGTTGATGCGGAGTTCGGCAAGCAGCAATTGAAGCTGATGTTGCAGGAACGCTATATGCATCCCAATGGGCAGATTCCGGCCTATGAGTGGAACTTTGGCGACGTCAATCCGCCGGTCCATGCCTGGTCCACGATTTATACGTACCGCATGGAAAAAGCCCGTAAGGGTGAAGGTGACCGCGAGTGGCTGAAGAGCTGCTTCCAGAAGTTGCTGTTGAACTTCACGTGGTGGGTCAATCGCAAGGATCGCTCGGGGCGGAACGTGTTTGAAGGTGGTTTTTTAGGGCTCGACAACATCGGTGTGTTCGATCGCAGCTCGCCGCTTCCGACCGGTGGCTACCTCGAACAGGCTGATGGCACCGCCTGGATGGCGCTCTATTGCCAGAATATGCTCGAAATTAGCGTCGAGCTGGCCATGACCGATCCCGACTACTCGGAGATGGCGCTGAAGTTTACGCAGCACTTCCTGTGGATCGCGTCGTCCATGATGCATCTGGGATCCGACCAGGGGATGTGGAATGAGGAAGATGGCTTCTTCTATGACGTCCTGCGTTTGCCGAACGGTGATGCCCACCATCTTAAGGTCCGCTCGATGGTCGGGTTGCTGCCCCTGTGTGCGGCGACTGTGATGGAGGGGGAGCTACGTCAAAAGTACCCCGAGATCGTCGAACGGTTCTCCCGGTTTGTCCGTGCGCGTCCGGAATTGGTGGCCAACATCCACAGCCCTGGCCTGTTGGGCTATGCCGATCGGTCATTGGCATCGGTGCTCGACGAAACCAAACTTCGCCGAATTCTGACCAAAATGCTGGATGAAAACGAGTTTCTCAGCGAGTTCGGAATCCGTTCTCTTTCCCGCTATCACGTGGACAATCCGTACTCGATCACTGTGGATGGCCAGGAGTATCGGGTGGCCTACCTGCCGGGTGAGTCTGACAGCGGTATGTTTGGTGGCAACTCCAACTGGCGTGGGCCCATTTGGATGCCGGTGAACGTGCTAATCTTGCGAGCCCTGCTGCAGTACTATTTGTACTACGGCAATGAGTTCAAGATTGAATGCCCCACCGGATCAGGCAATTTCAAAACGCTGTATGAAGTGGCCGAGGACATTGCGCGTCGGCTGTCGAACATCTTCTTACGCGATCCTGAAGGACGCCGACCGGTGTTTGGTGGAGCCGAGAAGTTTCAGACGGATCCTCATTGGCGCGATTACATTTTGTTCTACGAATACTTCCACGGGGACAACGGTGCCGGATTGGGAGCGAGTCACCAGACGGGCTGGACTGGGGTCGTGGCCCGCCTGCTGTATACGTTTGCGAAAGGCTCGGCCGATGAGGTGCTTAAAGGCGGCAAAATGGCCTATGCCGAGCAAGTGGTCAGCGTTGCCAGTGGCTTGGTGACACCGGAGCCAGAAACGGTCCAACAGTAAATCTCTCTCAGGCGAGAAACAAATATCATGCAGTCTGTGCGGTATCCTGCGTTGTACCAGATCAATACGCGCGTCTGGCTGACCGAACTGTCCCGGACGCTGGGGCGGCCGGCAACACTCGACGACATTCCCGACGTCGAGCTCGATCGTCTGGCGGCTGAGGGGTTTGATTGGATCTGGATGTTGAGCGTCTGGCAAACCGGCCCGGCAGGACAGAGTGTTTCCCGCAGCAATCCTGGTTGGCGTCATGAATTTGAAGAGACACTGCCCGATTTGACAGAGGATGACATTCCGGGGTCCGGGTTTGCCATCACCGCGTATACCGTCCATCAGCAATTGGGCGGCCCTGCAGCGTTGGCCCGGTTGCGGGAACGTCTGCGGCTGCGCGGGCTGAGGCTGATGTTGGATTTTGTTCCGAATCACACTGGTCTGGATCACCATTGGGTGCAGAGTCATCCCGAATACTACATTCGAGGTTCCGAACTCGATCAGGCCCAGGCCCCGCAGAACTACACCTGGGTTGCACGTCCCGAAGGGGATCTGTTGCTGGCCTACGGTCGCGATCCCTATTTCGACGGTTGGCCGGATACCTTGCAGCTCAACTATGCCAATCCGCACCTGCAGATGGCCATGATTGGTGAGCTGCAGAATATTGCCAGTCAATGTGACGGTGTGCGTTGCGACATGGCGATGCTGGTTCTGCCTGACATTTTCGAGAACACCTGGGGCCATGCCTCATCGCCGTTCTGGCCGCAAGCGACGGCTGCGGTGCGTGAACAGTCTCCCGATTTCTGCTTCATGGCCGAGGTCTACTGGGATCGTGAGTGGACCCTGCAGCAAGAGGGATTTGATTACACCTACGATAAGCGATTGTATGACCGCGAACGTGAGGGACACGCGCGGCCGGTGCATGATCATTTTCTGGCCGACATGGAGTTTCAGAACAAGCTGGCCCGCTTTCTGGAGAACCACGACGAACCACGTGCGGCCGCAACATTTTCCCCGGACGTGCATCAAGCGGCAGCCGTGCTCACCTATCTTTCGCCAGGACTGCGGTTCTTCCACCAGGGCCAGTTTGAAGGTCGTCTCAAGCGAATTTCCCCGCATCTCAATCGGGGGCCAGACGAACCTGTCAATCAGCAGTTGTCTGATTTTTACGGCCAACTGCGATCGATCCTGCGTCGTCCGGCAGTGCGTGCGGGGGACTGGCAATTGCTGACTGTCGACCCCGCCTGGGAAGGTAACGGGACGGCAGATAGTATTGTGGCTTTCAGCTGGCAGGGCCCTGTGGGTGAGCGGTTGGTTGTCGCTGTGAATTATGCTCCGCAACAAAGCCAGGGATATGTGCGACTCCCCTACCCTGACCTGGATGGAACGCAGTGGCAATTACGAGATGAACTCGGTACCGACACCTACGATCGGGACGGTCACGACTTACAGTCACGGGGGCTCTACTTGGACGTCCCCCCTTGGAAGGCGTCGGTGTTCGCCCTGACAAAACTGGACGGGGGCCACGAGTGAGATTTTGCTTCCTGCAGCATCGTTGACGAACTCCGACTGTGATACGGTTTTCGGTTCAAATTGGAGTTTGTGTGGTTTATGCCTTCTATCACTTCGCAGGCCGAACCAGCTCTGAAACCAAGTTTGCGAGCAGAGCTGCGAGCCCGGAAGCACCTGTTACTGCTGCTGGTTATTGGTGGGTGCTTGGTCATTCAGCCATTTACGCATGGCAAACTTGTCGGCTTGTTTGTCTACGACATGTTGTTGAGCGTGTTGGTGCTGACAATTATCAATGTCGTGTTTGATCGACGACGGGAGCGAATTGTCGCACTCGTCATTGGCATTCTCGCGCTGGTGGGTGACTGGACACGGAATGAACTGTTATTTCACGCCACCATGCCCATCTTGGTAGGATTTGGGTTGGCGGTCATTCTGAGAAATATTTTTCACCAACGTGTCATACGTTTCGACGATGTTCTGGGGGCTGTTTGCGGCTACTTGCTGGTCGGTGTGGCCTGGGGCAATCTCTATGTTCTCACTGAATTGTTAGTCCCCAATTCATTTCAAATGAATACGAATCTCGTCGCCAGCATTGTGGATCCGCACGCCAAGCGATTTGTGTTTAACTATTTCAGCTTCGTGACATTGACTACGATTGGCTATGGAGACATCCTTCCCATCAGCCCTCTCGCCGCCTCGCTGGCTTGGATCGAAGCCATGTTTGGCCAGTTTTACATGGCTGTATTAGTCGCTCAACTTGTCGGATTAAACATGGCTCAGGTGGTGCAAAAATCGTCTGAGGACATCCCCACTCGCTGACTGTCGGCGGCCCTATGCCGTCCAGGAATTTGATCAGAAAGATTTCTTATGGACCGCAGGACGTTTGCCCAACGAGCGACTTTGGGAGTGGCCGCACTCGGAATTCTTCAGACTGATGAGACTCCGCACTCTGCCGTAGCGGGCGAACTGCCGCAGCCGGGGGTGTCTGATCAAGCGCTGTCTCGCGAGCCGGTTAAAGTCAATGATTTCCAAGCTTTAGCTGCGGCGAAGTTGCCCCGGGCAACGTTCGAATATATCTCGTCAGGATCGGCCGATGAGATCACGCTGCGCGAGAATGTAGCCGCCTTTCAACGGGTGCGGATTTTGCCCCCGCTGCTGACTGGTGTGGCGACAGCTGATCCGTCGACGACGGTTCTCAAACAGCCGATCAAGATGCCCATTCTGCTGGCGCCGGTGGCAGGACAGCAGATGTATCACCCACACGGGGCACTCGCTGCCGCCCGTGCTGCGGCCGCGGCCGGTACGGTGTATGGGGTCAGCAGCAGTGTCGGCCACAGTGTAGAAGAAGTTGCGGCGGCCAGCGCGGGGCCGAAATGGTTTCAGCTGTATGTGCCCAAAGATCGAGCCGTCGCCCGCAGACTGGTGGAACGTGCCGAACGGGCTGGCTATCAGGCCATTATCCTGACTGTCGATTTGGGCGAATGGAAAGATGCCGATCGCCGCAATAAGTTCTCGCTCCCCAAAGAGACGCTGGTGAAGCATTTGCGTGACGCGGGTTTTACGCAGATCGTCGATACGATGAGCTACGCCGAGATCTTGGCGTTCAACGCCCAAGCCTGGGACTTGGCCATCTCGTGGGATTTGTTTGACTGGTTGCGGAGCATCACCAAGTTGCCGCTGATTATTAAAGGGGTGTTGCGTAAGGAAGATGCCGCGAAGGCTGTGTCGCTGGGGCTGGATGGCATCGTCGTCTCCAATCACGGTGGCCGCCGTTTGGACGGCATGCCCGCGACGATTGAAATGCTGCCCGAGATTGTCGAGACCGTCGGTAATCGAGCCGAAGTTTATTTGGACGGAGGAGTCCGCCGGGGAACCGACGTGTTGATCGCCCTCGCCCTGGGAGCTCGAGCGGTCTTGATCGGCCGACCTTACGCCTGGGCCTTGGGAGCCGATGGCGAAGCGGGCGTGAGCAAGGTTCTATCGCTCTTACGCGACGAGTTATTGAATGCGATGGTCGCGAGTGGCTGTGCGAAAGTCAGCGATATCCAGCCATCATTGCTGCGTCGTTCCTGATACGTCGCGACCGTATTGGGATTACGAGTGCCTTCATAGGCTCTCCTACGAAGGCACTCGTAAAACTCCCGTCGATCACACCAGGATTTCATTCACCACGCGACCGTGCACGTCCGTTAAACGATAGTCGCGACCGCTGTGGCGGAATGTCAGGCGTTCGTGATCCAGGCCCATCAGGTGCAGGATCGTGGCATGGAAGTCGTGGACGTGGACTCGGTTTTCGGCGACGGCAATGCCGTGCTCATCGGAGGAACCGTAGACCATGCCGCGCTTCACGCCGGCACCGGCCATCCAAGTGGAAAACACCTGATGGTGGTGCTCGCGGCCCTTGGCGTCTTTGCTGTTGTTGTACGGCGTGCGGCCGAACTCCGTCGTCCAGACGACAAGCGTGTCTTCCAGCATCCCGCGTTGCTTCAAGTCGGTAATTAATGCCGCGATCGGCTGGTCGACATTCTGGGCCAGAGGCGCATGCGTCCCCATATCGCCGTGTGCATCCCAGTTGCCGGACGAACCCACATCGATCAGCTCGATGAACCGGACGCCACGCTCGGCCAGACGTCGGGCCGTCAAACATTGCCAGCCGAACCCGGTATTCTGCCCCGGTTTCAAGCCGTACATCTTCAATGTGTCTTCGGTCTCACCGGAGATATCCATCGCAGCGGGAGCTTCGCGCTGCATGCCGAATGCCGTTTCAAAGGAACGGATTCGGGCTTCCAGGGCCTGCTCGGCCGGATGCCCCGACAGATGGCGGCGATTGGAGCGATTCAACAGATCGAGCTCCAGCTTTTGCAAGTCGGTGGAGGCGACTCGCGGCTGGATATCGGCGATCGGATTGCTGCCGGGAACGATGTGTGTTCCCTGGTGAGCACCCGGCAGAAAATCACTGCCCCATGTCTGGTTGCCGGCATACGGGGGATTGGGAGCAATCACCATGAACGACGGCAGATTGCGGTTCTCTGTTCCCAGGCCATAGCTGACCCATGAACCGATGCTCGGCCGGGCGAACGTCCACGAACCGCAGTGCATCCCCAGCGTGCTCTCATAGTGATTCGTGTGATCACTCTCGAGAGACCGGATGACGCACAGATCGTCGACGATCGACCGCATATGCGGAAACAGATCGCTGACTTCAATACCGCTTTTGCCACCTGGCTGGAACTTCCAGTCGGGGGACTTCAAGAACATCGAGAACTGGCCCAGCTTGCCCTGGAAGTTATCGACGGTAATCGTCTTGTTGTGATTCGTGTAGAGACTCGGCTTGGGGTCGAACGAGTCCACGTGCGACACGCCGCCGGTCATAAACATGAAAATGACGCGTTTGGCCTTGGGCGTGTGATGCGGTGGCTTGGGAGCCAACGGATCATTGCTGGCGGCGCCGACGGTCTCGGCCTGCAGGTCCTCAGCCAGGAGTGCCCGCAGTGCCAACGCACCACAGCCACCCGCGGCCCGTTGCAGGAATTCACGTCGTGACGGAGGCGAGTTGAAATGTTGAACGTCCATGAGATTCTCCATCAGTCGACGAATAGGAATTCATTGCGAGTCAAGAGCGTGCGGATCAGGGCCGACCAGGCAGTCAGTCGGCGTTCTTCGGGCGTCCCGCTCGCGAGGGCAGTTTCATATGTGGCCAGGAAGGCGGTCGAATCTGCAATGTCGTCGGCCGTGGCCGGGCGGCTGAAGGCATTCACAAACAGATCGTTCACCCGTTCGGCGTCGGTCGTCGTTGTCGCCACGATTTGCTTCGCCAGCGAGGCGGATCGCTCGTGGACGAACTCGTTATTCATCAGGTACAGGGCCTGAGTGGGCACGGTGGTCACTTCGCGACGGGCTGTGCTGACGTTCGTATCGGCCCCGTCAAACAACCCCAAAAAGGGGTGCTTCTTCAATCGCTGCTGCATCAAGTAGACGCTGCGGCGGCTGGTGGGATAGACACCATAATACGGACCGTGCTGCGAAAAGCCCCAGCTTTCCACGGGCGGGAAGGGATGCTCGCCGCCCATGGTGGAATCTAGATCATGGCTGACAAACAGCATGGCATCGCGGATTTCCTCGGCACTCAAGCGGCGCGGATTGAACCGCCATAATAGCCGTGCTTCGTGATCCATTTCGGCCGCTTGCGCATCGTAGTCGCTGGATTGCTGATAGGCCGCCGAGTTCATCATCAAGCGGTGCATGGCCTTCAAGGACCAGCCACTTTGCACGAAGCGCGTGGCCAGCCAATCGAGCAATTCCGGATGGCTCGGACGTTGTCCGCGGGCACCGAAATCGTTTTCCGTGCCGACAATGCCACGTCCAAAATGTTGCTGCCAGATGCGGTTGACCATGACGCGTGCGGTCAGTGGATTCTCGGGCCGCGTGAGCCATTGAGCTAACTGCAGACGTCCACTTCCCGCCCCTTCCGGAACAGGATCATTTCCGAGAATATCGAGATTCCGCCGCGGTACTGTTTCGCCAGGCTTCAGCTTCTCCCCGCGTAACTGGACTTGGGCGTCCTTCGGTTTATCTTGCTCGATGGCCCCGAACACGAACTCATAGGGACCCGAGGTTTTCGCTTGATCGCGCATGGCCATCAGTTCGAGCAGCCGGGTGTTTAAGGCATCCGACTTCGTTAGCAACGCTCGGACATCGGCAGCCCGTTGCTCGGCGTTTTCGATCGATTTTTCCACCGGCGAGAACGGTGTCGTGGCGATGACCAAGTTGTCGACATCGTGTGCCGGTCGCAGTCCGCCGGTCGGGCCGTACATGTCGACAAACGTCGTATCGATGACGCCGTCCCAGCCATCCGTGAAGGCCAGGCCGTTAAACGGAATGACGTCGCCAGGAGCCCCGACAGTTCCGGAGTAGGTCTTGGTGTGCAGATCTAAGGTGAACTGCAAATTGT
>JAZKFE010000265.1:9654-16797 GCA_040386595.1 Planctomycetota bacterium
ATTTCGACAGCCGCCGAAGTGCCTGGACCATGTCCTACATAGAGGCGATACGCTCCAGGGCCGGCCTCGGCGGGACTCGTGTTGCGAAGATCAATGTTGTAGTGCAGCAGGTGTGTGGCTTGCGGCGTGTGGACCGGTTCAATGGACCTCACGAACGCATTGTTATCACCGTTGTTGGGGAACGAAATGCCGCGTGTTCCCAGGGGAAACACGTTGTTGAACGGGCTTTGGGCCGCTTCCGCAATCGTCGCCTTGCCGAGTGCACTCCACGGCTTAATGGGGGGCTGGCCGATGGTTTCGGTTTCAAAACCATTGAATCCGCCTGACCCCACAGCCGACGCCATGCTGTCAGAGAGGGCGAGCTTGTCGGCATCGACTTGCTTGATGTCGGCTTCGATTTTCGCGACCTGCGCGTCGTACTCGGCCTTGCGCGAATTCGCCAGTGCCGTCGGAATCGCGGGGAAGAGATCGTACGGCCGACGCTTTTCTTCGGACCCGGGGAACGAATAGCGGGTGCTTTCGAAGATCCCGTACAGGGCGTAATAGTCCTTGGCGCTGATTGGATCAAATTTATGATCGTGGCAGCGAGCACATCCAATGGTCAGTCCCAGGACCGATTGCCCGACGGTGTCGAGAGTGTCTTGAATGGTCAGATTGTGGTAGTTTTCCACGTCGAAGCCGAAACGCCGCGAGATGGCAATGAAGCCCGTGGCGATCAGCATCTCGCGATATTTTGCGAGCGCCGCTTCGTCAGAGGGGTTGCTCTGCTTGGCGAGCATTTCCTGGCCCAGGATATCGCCCGCAATCTGTTCGCGGACGAATTCGTTGTAGGGCATGTCCGCGTTAACGGCGTTGATGACCCAGTTGCGATACTTATAAGCGAGCGGTGCGGGATAGTCGGCCGTTTCTCCTGCCGTATCCGCATAGCGAACGACGTCCAGCCAGTGCCGACCCCAACGCTCGCCGTAGGCTTTGGAACTTAGCAGCCGGTCCACAACCTTGGAAAACGCCTCGGGCGATTCATCCTTCAGGAAGGATTCGAGTTCGGCCGGAGTCGGAGGAAGCCCCGTTAAATCGAACGACGCCCGACGTAGCAATATCCGTTTTTCGGCCGGTGATCGCATCGTCAAGCCGGTCGCAGTCAGTTTCGCGACGACAAACCGATCAATGTCATTCCGGACCGCTGCCGACGGTGCAACCTGCGGAGGTTGCGGATCGGTGATTGGCTGATACGACCAGAAGGCCCGTTCCGCAGCGGTAATGGGGCCACTGCGAAGTTCGGGGGCGTCACCTGCCAGCTTCATGCCGTCAGGCCAGATGGCTCCGGTCTTGACCCACTTAACGAGGGCGGCGATCTCGCGTTCTTCGAGCTTGCCCTTGGGAGGCATCGCCATGCCATCTTCGTGGCGGATGGCTTGAATAATCAGGCTTTGATCGGGATCACCGGGGACCACGGCGGGACCAGAATCGCCCCCGGACCTCATTTTAGAAAGATCATCCAGCCGCAGGCCCGATTCGGATTTCTTCGGGCCATGGCATTTTACGCAGTGCTGAAGCAACACCGGCCGCACGCTGTTCTCAAAGAATGCGAGTGCCTCACGGGGCGCATCTTCTGCCGCCAGTGGCGCATTCATCCAGCCGAACAGCGAGGTCACCGCGACCACCGCAATCTGTGATGTTTTGTTAATAGTGTCGACTCCTGCATTCGCTCGGTTGTTTTTCAATCAGAAAGACTTCCGAACTGATGTATGACGCTCGTCTTGGGTCGGCCCGAAGACGCCTCGTTTCAACAATTCATATTATCGCCATATTTCGATTGTCAGACAATCGTACTATGCAAAATCGATGAGGTTGGCAGGGGAATTCTTTTGTGGACAGTTTTTTGGAATTTGTCGTAACGATTTCAGTGTACTCGTTTTAAATGCGATTTTATGACGATTTCTTAACGGGTTTACAGAAATCACGAGACTGCCACGGGCGGCCCAAAACCCAAAACGCGTGGCATCAGCGCGTGTTGAGGACACTTTGGGAGGGTGAGGTAGGAGACTCGCCGAGTGTGATGGAAGAGTCGTAAACGACTTAGGCGAGCCGAGCGGCGTAAGCCCTCGGATTCTTTTCCTGTAGCCTGACTCTCTGAGTCGGGTGTTTTCGTCGGAGGGAGACCCGACTCGGAGAGTCAGGCTACGCCACGCAGAATCCCGGGGCTTACGCCGCCGGGCTCGCCTAAATCACCATTTCTTCGCACCCACTTCTCCCCCACAGCATCAATTTTCCAACGTCTCGCCTCACCCTCCCGGGCACTTGAACCACGCAATAATCCCCAATTTCTTCGCGGCGGCGTGTTCGGAAAAAATAGCCCAGGTTCCCAGAAAACGGCTCCGACTTCTTGTGAAGCCTTATTCGACTGGGGTACAATTTTTGCTTGGCAACATTCCGACTCACCGTTGCCGGCGGGCATCTCTTCGCGAGGTGCGATGTCGGCAGCAGCACCCACCGTGATCCCGCTCGCCATGATCCATCCTACTCTGTCGTCACGTGCCTGCCAGACGGTTGTATTCAGTGTGATGTCCCTGCTGTCGGGCGTGGCACCTGTTGCGGCGCAGGCTGTGGATTATCAACGTGAGGTGCAGCCGATCCTGGCGGAACATTGTGCACTGTGTCACGGCACCGACGAGGGAACCCGCAAAGGGGGCTTGCGACTCGATCTGCGGGACGATGCCTTAAAAGGGGGCGAGTCGGGTGATCCGGCCATTGTGCCGGGCAAGTCAGACGTCAGCGAACTCATTCGCCGCATCACCTCGGCCGACCCCGGCGAACTGATGCCGCCTGCTAAAGAGAACAAGCCGCTGACTGCCGCGCAGATTGCCACATTAAAGAAGTGGGTCGATGAAGGGGCGCACTACTCTGTCCATTGGGCGTTTGTGCCTCCACAAAAGAAACCTCTTCCCGCAGGAGGCCCTGCCCAGCCTGTCGATGCCTTTGTGGCAGCCCGGTTGAAAGCGTTGGAACTAGCACCCTCTCCTGCGGCGACGTCAGCCACGCTTTGCCGCCGGCTGTATCTCGATCTCGTTGGCTTGCCACCCTCGCCACAGGAATTGGAGGCATTCGAAAAGAACGGCTTTGCAGCGACCGTGGAGACGCTCTTACAGAGCGAACGATTCGGCGAGAAGTGGGCTCGGCATTGGCTGGATGCGGCTCGGTACTCGGACACGAACGGGTACGAGAAAGACGTTCCTCGCGATCAATGGATCTGGCGTGATTGGGTCATCAAGGCGCTCAACAGTGACATGCCTTACGATCAGTTTGTGATCGAGCAGATCGCGGGCGACTTGCTCCCGGGGGCGACTCAGGAGCAGGTGATTGCGACCGGCCTGCTGCGGAACAGCATGCTGAATGAAGAAGGGGCGATCATCGCTGAAGAGTTTCGCATGGTGGAGATGTTTGATCGCATCGACTGCCTGGGGAAGGCCGTACTGGGGATTTCCGTCCAATGTGCTCAGTGTCACACGCATAAATTCGATCCCATCTCGCATGACGAATACTATGGGATGTTTGCCTTTTTGAATAACTCCTACGAGGCTCAGTCGTGGGTGTATACTCCTGAACAACACCAACAGATCAAGAATATTCAAGCCGCGATTCAAGCCGTCGAAGATCGGGCTCGAACCCAGCATCCGCAGTGGCAGACTGAATTGCAGGCATGGGAAGCCGACACCATCCAGAAACAAGTGGCCTGGACGCCGTTGGAAATCACCGAGTTCGGCAGTATCAGCGGGCTCAATCATCCGACCCAATTGGTCGACAAGTCGGTCCTGATGCGGGGCCATCCCAGTGCCGATATCTTCATGATTGCGACGCCCGATTTGAAGGGTGTCACAGGACTCCGATTTGAAGCCCTCACTCATGGTGATCTGCCCTTCGGTGGCCCGGGTCGCGGCGCGGCGGGTGTGTGGGGTGTGAATGAAATCGACGTCACCATTCAGAAGCCCGACAGCAAGGACTGGGAGAAACTCAAACTCGTCAACGCGACCGCCGACTTCTCGGAACCCGAACAAAAGGAAGAGAAAAAAGCCCGCGGACCGGTGAGCTTTTTAATTGACGGTAAAGAAGAAACGACCTGGGAAGCCGACCGGGGAATCGGTCGCCGTAACCAGCCGTCAGTGGCTATCGTGCAATTTGAAAAACCTCTCGACTTGCCACCTGGGACGCAATTCAAACTGGCTTTGCGAACGGGCGACATGCTGGTTTGTTGCCGCATCAGTACCACGACTACTCCGAATCCTGCGGCGTTGCCGATTGACTATGCGGCCATCCTGGCCATGCAGGTTTCCGCGGCTCAACGCTCGCCCGAACAACAAGCTGCGATCTTCACCGCCTGGCGCACCTCGGTCGCTGACTTGAAACCGCTCAATGATGAAATTGATGCGCAATGGAAGCAGTATCCGACCGCTTTGACCTCGGTGTTGCACCTGGCTGAGCGACAGGGAATCCACGCCCGCCCGACACATTTGCTCGATCGTGGCAGCTGGGATCGTCCTAAGCAAATCGTTCCGCCGCACACTCTGGCGGCGCTGCACTCATACGAAGCGAACGGAGCTCCTAGTCGTCTGGCATTCGCTCGCTGGCTGGCCGACAAGCGATCTCCTTTGACAGCGCGAGTTGCCGTGAATCGCGTCTGGCAGGCGATGTTCGGCGAAGGTCTTGTGGAGACCTCAGAAGACTTTGGCACCCGCGCCGCGGTTCCGGAATACGGTGAGCTGCTCGATTGGCTGGCTGTCGATTTCATGGAGCATGGCTGGAGCCAGAAGCACCTCATTCGGACCATTGTGAGTAGTGCGACATATCAACAGAGCTCGAATACCTCTCCGGCATTAAAGGAGCGTGATCCGCGGAATCACTGGTTGGCTCGCGGGCCGCGGTTCCGAGCAGAAGCAGAAGTGGTGCGAGATATCGCCCTTAGCGTATCCGGATTGATCACTCAGAAATTGGGCGGTCCAGGAACCATTCCGCCAGTGCCACAGAATGTGCTCGACATCAACTATGTTTACCCCGCCTACTGGATTCCCACGGCTGGACCCGATCGCTACCGGCGTACGGTGTATGTCTTCCGGAAGCGATCGATGCCAGACCCGGTACTCTCCAGTTTTGATGCTCCTAACAGCGATGTTGCCTGTGCGCGACGTGTTCGCTCCAACACGCCTCTCGCGGCATTGACCGGATTGAACGAAACCATTTTCAATGAAGCCGCTAGAGCAATGGCCTTGCGGTTACTGCGCGAAGGTGGCCCCGACGATGCCTCACGGGCGAACTACGCCTTCCGGCTGTGTACAGCACGTTTGCCGACGCCGGCGGAACGGGACGAGGTTCTCGCCCTATTGAAATCGCGGCGGCAGCGGCTGGCGGAAGGCTGGCTAGATATCCGAGAAGTGGCGACCGGCGATCCGGCCAAGTTGCCCGAGATTCCTCCCCAGACAATTCCGCAGGATGCCGCGGCCTGGGCCCTGGTGTCGCGTGTCCTGTTGAACCTCGACGAAACGATCAGCAAGAACTGAAGGTTTTTCATAATGGCTCTCGAACACTTCAAGTCTGTTGAACACAATCTGCAGCAGGCTTTGGCGCAAGCGGTGAACCGTCGTTGGTTCCTGCGCGATTGCGGCGTCGGACTGGCGGGGATGGCACTCAATTCTCTGGCGACCAGAGAAGCGACTGCCGCACCGTCGGTTGCAAATCCGTTGGCTCCTCGCGCTCCCCATTTTCCGGGGAAGGCGAAACGCGTCATTTACATGTTTAACGCCGGGGCTCCCAGCCACCTCGAGTTATTCGATAACAAACCCGAGCTCACCGCGCGCAATGGTCAGCTGCCGCCTGCCGACCTCTTGAAGGGGTATCGCGCGGCGTTCATCAATCCCAACTCGGCGTTGTTGGGGCCGAAGTTTAAGTTTGCAAAACACGGCAAAAGCGGGATGGAGCTCAGTGAGGTTCTACCCCACACCGCGAGTATCGCCGACGAGATCTGCCTGATTCGCACGATGCAGACGGATGCTGTCAATCACGCTCCCGCGCAGATCGCGATGAATACCGGTTCACAGCTGTTTGGCCGGCCGAGCTTTGGTTCGTGGACGTTGTATGGGCTGGGTAGTGAGTGCGAAGATCTGCCCGGTTTCGTGGTGTTGACGAGTGCCAAGGGGACCAGCGGCGGGCCGAGCAACTACGGTGGCGGGTTCCTGCCGACGATGTATGGTGGCATTCCCTTCCGCAGCGCGGGCGATCCTGTGTTGTATCTCTCCAATCCGAAGGGAATCGATGCTGAAACCCAGCGGGCGTCGTTGGACACCCTGCAGCGTTTGAACGGACTGACCCTGGAAGCGGCTGGTGATCCGGAGACGGCGGCTCGTATTCAAAGTTACGAAATGGCGTTCCGGCTGCAGTCGAGTGCCCCCGAACTGATGGATCTGGCAAGTGAGCCCAAGGCGGTGCTCGACATGTACGGCGTGAAAGATCCCAAGGAATCCAGCTACGCCCGTAACTGTTTGTTGGCTCGACGGCTGATTGAACGGGGCGTGCGGTTCGTACAGCTGTACCACGAGGTTTGGGATCAGCACGGCAACCTTACCGGTGGCGTCAAGAAGAATGCTCTCGACACCGACCAGGCGAGTGCGGCGTTGGTGAAAGATCTCAAGCAACGCGGGCTGCTGGAGGACACGTTAGTCGTTTGGGGCGGAGAATTCGGCCGCACCCCGATGGTTCAAGGGGGTAGCGATGGTCGCGACCACCACAACCGTTGCTTCAGCATGTGGATGGCCGGCGGCGGATTCAAGGCCGGTTATACCCACGGTCAGACCGACGACTTCGGCTTTAACGTGGTGCAGGATCCGGTACATGTCCACGATCTACAGGCAACCATGCTGCACCTGCTAGGCTTCGATCACACCCGGTTGACCTATCGTTTCCAAGGACGCGATTATCGCCTGACCGACGTCGAAGGCAACGTGATCAAAGGTCTCTTGGCGTAATCGTAGTCGTTCGTTTTAACCGAATGATTGCATCCGAAATAATCGGGTAGCCCAGATTCTTGAATCTGGGTGAGCGAAGCGAACAAGAGGTTGTGGCTTCTTTGATTCCCGATTGTCATTCGCTAAGGCG
>JAZKFE010000266.1:0-653 GCA_040386595.1 Planctomycetota bacterium
CAAGTCGACAACTCCGCAGTTCACTTAACACTACGAGTTTTGAAACCAGCTCTAGATTCTTATTGGAGAGCATCATGTCTATCGAACTGCCGCAAGCCTTCTCAGAGATCGGAGCCGCCCTGGCCGACCAGACGTTCGGTCGTGGATTTCAGATCGACATTGTGAATCAAGGCGAAGGAGAACTGGAACTCCCCTCGGTTGTTTGGTATTCCGACACCAAGGCTAGTATTTGATCGCAGCACGTGTATCCTATTGCTTATGAGGCACGAGAACAAACCATCATATATCCGCCCGCCAGTCACCGAACTTCATGACGTGCTGCGGGCCTGCTTCGGATACCTGCCTAAAGGACACATCTCGACATTTCTTGACGACAAAGGCAATGCCGTCGCTACTTGGGAAGCTGTTGAGAATCGAAGCAACGATTCGTCTGGATCCTCTTGTCGCACAATTGAGGGGTTTTGCGGTCGTAACGTTGAGGATGACGTTTAATGAGCGGACCAGATCGACTTGCAGAAGACTCGACGCTTTCGAACTCATGTGATCCTGAGTTTGTGGAATCGTCCGCTTCCCAGCCAGCGGCTGTGACAGGTGTCCCGTCGCAAGGACCGATTCGGCAGACATTGAGTTGGTTGTCTAAGAAAACGTCTTGG
>JAZKFE010000266.1:663-15659 GCA_040386595.1 Planctomycetota bacterium
GAAACTTCGGTTGATAAATCGGTCTCGCCTGTGACATTCGGGGCCGATAAGCAAATCGCTCCGCGGACGGCACCAGCCGAGCCGATTGAGTCAGTTTTCCCCGTTTCCGAAGACGTTGCTCGAAGCACACTTGACTGGTTCACCGGTCTTTTGGTGACGTCAACGAACGCAGCGCCAAGCGTGCCACTCATAGCCGATAGGACAAGGAATACGTGCGAAAGCGAGGAAGTGGTACCTCAAGTCTCCGAAAACCAAGAGGCTATCGCGAGCCTTCAACGCAACCCAACCGGGCTTATGAAAACCGGTGTAGTCCAATTGGGCGCTGCAAGCAATGCCGCGCTGGATGCCGCTCGGTCGGGAGTAGTGATGGCACTCATCAAGGGAATTCGGATGGTTTCCGCCGAACGCGATCGAGATGAGATACTTCGCTGGTTTGTAAATGCACGACAGATACTTGCCCAAGGCTCCTCGACAACTGAGACCGCGAAAGATCTGTACCGGTCCGTCGACACACTCCGTTTTGCGAAACTGCTCGCGAACACAGTCAGCACGAGCGTCTCCAATTATCAGGGAGCTAACCTGCCATTGTCACTGAAGGTGGCCCTTCCCGTCACGGCGATCGGGGCGGCACTGTTCGGTATGAAATACGCTGGTTTGGTAGCACTGGGGAGCGGAATTGGATTACCTGTAATCTTGCTATTGTTCCTCGGGACTGCGGGGGCCACGGCAATCATTGAAGCGTTTGTGAAAGACCGTAATATCCGCGATCCGCTCACGAAACTCTTACTAACATTTGTAGCATTCGAGACTGCTCGCCGGGCGAAAAAGGAACTCTTGGACGCCATGCGTGCAGACGCGATGGTTCCACAGCGTGCCGAGGTGCCGGATGATAGTGCTGGGCTGCTCGCATATCTAATGGAGATGGATCCTGTGATGTTCGAACGGCACGTCATGAGCTTTTTCGAGAAAGACGGATATCCCACCGGTCTCACGGCTAGGTCCAATGACTTCGGTGTCGATGGTTACGTGTTCCACCCAGATGGCGTGATCGTGGTCCAATGCAAACGTTACGGTGCCGATAACGCTGTCGGACGTCCGGCGATCCAGCAGTTCAAAGGTGTCATCGAAGAGCAACGAGCCTTCAAAGGTTACTTTGTCACCACCAGCCGTTTCACGGATGAAGCCAGAGAGAGTGCGGCGAAGTCCGATCGAATCTTATTGATCGATGGCAATGAACTGATCAGATGGCACAAGGCCGGATCAAAACAAGAATAACCACTACGGGCTTGCATGCAGGTGCGACACAGCGGAAATGTTCGAGGATTTCGTCGCAAATTCGGCGAACCCATCCTGAGCAAATCAGACGCCAAATTCAATCTCGCATCAGACATGCTCGGGCGAGCCTCACGGTCGTTTGTCAATCATCCCTTCGGACACGACTTTGCGAAACTAAGCTATCGCTGGCTTCGACTTCAACATCCGATCGTGGGTTGACCACTGATCGAGAAAACACCATGTGTATTGATGTTTCCGTTTTCCAGCTATAGACTTTGTGTTCTCGCTTATCGATTTTCGAATTCGGATCGCCTGTTTCTGAAAGCGCACTGAAAAATGTCGCGTTGCCTCATCGCATTCTCACTAGGACCGGTCCAGACATTTATTGAGTCTGCGCGATCGGTTCGAGACTTGTGGACAGGCAGCTATCTATTGTCATGGCTCACCTATCACGCGATGCGGCCGATCCTGCTCAAAAATGAACAACGGGCTGATTCGTTCATTTTTCCAGACATTTCCAACCACCCATTATGGACTTCAGACCCTGGATGTTGTTCGAAGCCTGTTCAGGTCGTCGCGGCTGACTTGGACCAGTTCCTTTCACCTTGCTTGCCGAATCGGTTTCTGGCGATTGTCCCATTTGATGAGAACGACGCCCGCGACTTGGCTGCGAAATGCGTTGAGGCGTGTCATCGCGAATGGAAAGATATTTGCGAGGACACATACAATCAAATTGCTGCAAAAATCCCAGGGGGAAGTGATCAGTTTAAACGCGACTTATGGGATGCTCAGTCGGAATCTTTCTTTGAAATCCAGACTGTGATTCTTCCGTTAGCACAATATGACGCGGCTATTGTCAATAAATGGCTTGGAAACATCTCTTTCCAACAGCCTCCCGAGACTGCTGCTTGGTTACAAAGTTGGGCGTTATTGCAGTCACTGTTTGCAGCAAGCCGTACCGTGCGGCACGTTCCCAAGTATAGTCCAATTGACCAGAATCACGTGACGGCCAAGTGCTCGATTTTGGGCTCCTACGAACAAATGGGGCCTGCTGGTTTGAAAGAATCGAAAGACTTCTGGAAGAGCTTTTGCCGAAGTCTTGATCAACCTGGTGTCGTGGTGAACGGCATTGGAATGCGTTCAGGAGAACGTTTCTGCGCGATCAGCATGGTCAAGCGTTTCGCGTTCGCTACGGCATTATCAAAAAGATTACGGGCGCGTGCCGCCGACACGGTCGACATTTCAAATGTAGTCCGTTATCCCGATACGCATACGGTCGCCGCGGCCAAATGGCTGACGCGATCGGAGCACGTTCAAGATGACTTTGAACTCCAGCGGAAATCCCACTGGAACGGCCAATGGTTGCATTGGGAGCGGCCAAATCAGGACGGAGTAGATGTCTGTTCCGACCGAACCTGGCAGGAAATTCAGGAGAAGAAAGGTCTGAGGGGCAAGGGAGCTGTTCCGATCTACTATGCCGTACTTATGCTGGACGGCGACAAGATGGGGGATCGTTTGCGAGTCGCGTCGCAAAGTGAGCAGACAAATATGAGTCGCTTAATGTCACAGTTCGCTCTGAAGGAGGCTAGGACTGTCGTCGAGGATCATTTTGGCACGCTGATTTACAGCGGCGGAGACGATGTACTGGCCCTGCTGCCTATAGAAACGGCACTCGATTGCGCCGATAACCTGCGACAAAAGTTCTCGGAACTCTGGCTGAAAGAAGGTTATCAGGATGTCACGGCCAGCGCAGGCGTGAGTCTGGTACATGCCAAGGAAGACTTGCGATTGGCACTCGGATATGCACGGGCCGCTGAAAAGTTGGCGAAAAAGTCGGGACGAAATTGTTTAGCATTGAAGACATGTCGTGGCTCCGGGGAATACTCCACGGCAGTGTTGCCGTGGGATGTTATTTCGGTGATGAATCGCTGGGTGGCAAGTTTCATCAATCAAGCTTCAGACCGCTGGGCTTATCGACTGGCTGCGGAAATGACGACTTGGTCGGCGTTTTCCGATATCGAGATCTTAAAGAAAGAATTGAACCGCCAACTAGCACGTAGTGATGACGAAACACGGTGCCAGTTTCTGCCCCAAACCGATTCCGCGACCATGATGAGAGATCTACAGGATTATTACGACCTTTCGATTGCCTGGTCAGCGCAGAAAACTCAAGCTGCGGAGCCATCAGTCGGCAAGTTGTTTGAACAATTTATTACACTGATACAGTCGGCGTCCTTCATCGCCAGAGGGAGAGATCACTGATGGGCGATGAAATGACTACTGGAGTGTGGCTGAAACCGCTGGACACGCTGTTTTTTCGAGACGGACGCCCTTTCCAAGAGGCGTCTCGGGTGACAAGTGGATTGCCCCAGCCTCAAACGATCGCGGGGGCGCTGCGTACCAGTCTGCTGGCTGCGACAGGGTTTCAATTCGGTGAGTTCGCGGCGAAGCGGAAGAGCACTCCCGATCCGGCACAACTCCATAAAGTGCTCGAGTCTTGTGGTGCTCATCCTCAACACATTCAGGCACGTTTTCGAGGTCCTTGGCTGGCTTTAAAAAGGGGCAATGACGTCCAACCCCTTTTGCCGGTCCCGCAGACTTTAGTCGCGGATTTTTCAGCAGACGAGCCGGCACCGAAGAACTGGCGAACCGCTCTGCCGCGCGATATTACGACGAATACATTACCCGGCTGGCAGCCGTTGACTGCTGGTCAATGGCCGTTATGGCGTGACAATTTGCACTCTGATGCCGAGCGACCCAATGGTTTTCTGACGCTACGCGGTTTGCACCTTGTGCTCGGAGCAATCGCTCGGGGCGATGAGGTAGTCGGCAAACTGGAAACGGAATTCTTTCCTCCGACGTGGAAAAGTTACGATGGTCAGGAAGGGGCACTTTATGGAGACGATTCGCGTATTGGAATTGAGGTTAACGCAGATCGGCTGACGGCCGCGGACGGGATGCTGTATGGCATCAATTTATTGTCGTTGCCCGATCAAGTCAGGGGGCGAAAGGGACTTCCGATCGATTCTGGAAAAATCGCTGATCCTTATGCAGGCTGGAAGATCGGCTTGTATGTCGAAATTATTGGGCCGACCGATGTCAGAACGCATTTGGACAAACAGCCAATCCCTCTAGGAGGTGAAGGGCGACACGTTGAAGTGAGCGTCGTTGATCAACTTCCCGATTGGAGGCAAACAGCCATCTTGTCGAACAAATCGGTAGTTTATCTGGCAACGCCGGGAATTTTTACCCAAGCTGGGAAGTCCCACTGGGCCCCTAATGCGTTTACCCAGAAGCGTGTCACCTTAAGAGGTGCGGCATCAGACAAAGGGTTTGCGGTCTCAGGTTGGGATGTGGCTCGAAATTGTCCTAAACCGACACGGTTCGCGGTCCCGGCCGGTGCCGTTTATTTCATCGAAGGTCAACTTGATTTCAAACACGGCTCGCTCTGCGGTGATGACGAAGACGTCGCACAAGGGTGGGGATTGGCATTGCAAGGAGCGTGGAAGTGACAACACCCATTCGAACGGCACTCTTGGGAATTCACGCACAGACTTCGCTCCATCCGGGCGCTGGGACGGCGCTAGGAACAGTGGACTTGCCGATCCAGAGAGAACGGCATACCCATTGGCCAATTATTCCGGGATCTGCCATCAAAGGCGTCCTGCGTGATGCTTATCGTGAGACACACCTCTCGACAGAGAACTTCGATCCTCAGGAATACAGTTTTGAATTCGAGCGGACCGCATCAGGTGGCTTTCAGGAGGCGGGAAGTGTCCGACAACTGAAGCCTCGGGAAATGGCGGACTCCAAACGAGTTCTCAATGACCTGTTTGGCCCTCCGACAGCAAAAGCCGATGAGTTTGCCGGAGCTCTTAGTTTGACCGATGCTCGGATTCTCGCGTTTCCGCTCCGCTCATTACGCGGGGTCTTCGCTTGGATTAGTTGCCCCGCGGTCTTGGAACGGCTGACTCGTGACGTGCGGCTATCTGGTTGGTCAGGAACCGATCTACAGGTACCGGAACTGACCGACGGAATTTACGCGGCACCATCTCAATGCGCATGTCGACTGCCATCGGGCGAGATCGTGCTGGAAGATTCCGATTTTGCCCAAGCGGGAGCTTTAGCGGACGAACACTCGCAGCAGGTTCACAGAGCGGCAGAGTGGATTGCGAGAACGGTTTTGCCTGAAGAGCCTGAGTACGCGGCGACGCGGAAACGCTTCGTCGAGCACTTCGTACTGCTATCAGACAACGATTTCACCCACTTTGTTCGGCATGCGACGGAGGTTTCAGCTCGGATCGCATTGAACTACGAAACAAAAACCGTGAAACAAGGCGCTCTATTCTATCAAGAGTTTCTGCCAGCGGAGACCCTATTATATTCCGTCGCGCTCTGCAATGAGTCGCGGATCCGTGAACGCCGTTCCTCGTCGCGTTCGCCCTTCGAAGAGTGGCAGGCGAGCCTGCAGAATATTCCTTATCTGCAGTTCGGTGGCGACGAGTCAACAGGTAAAGGCTGGTGCGCGATCCGCTTAACAACTCAGGAGGTGCCTCGTGCCTGACAGCAACACCACTTCGACGCAGAAATTCAACCGGGATCAACTGCGAGCTCAGGCCGCGCAGCGATCAGTGTTGCAAGTCACCAAGCTCCCTCAAGTTGACCGAGATGACTATTTCGGCGAAGCCAAGAAAATGCCGATCCGGATCATGGCATCTGGACTGGGACAGGCACTGGCCTTTATCGGGGCGAAGGCGAAGAAAAAAGACGGATTGAAACGACTGCAGCAGGATCTCTCCGTTTGGGTACTAGACCTAGTTAAGCACGAGAAGTGTAGTGTAGTCTGCCCTCCCAGTACTTCGGATCTGCTGCACCATATTATCCATGGAGAATCGGCATTCGTCCGGCAAGCCACGGATGAGACACTGGCCTATTTGCGTTGGCTGAATCGGTTCGCCGAAGCCGTATCCGTTGAATCTGACAATTAACACTCCGCTGGAAAGAATTGTCATGGAATTACACGGTGCCCAAGCTCCAGTGCCCAAGTCGGTCCGCGACCTGTTACTAAAAACGGACAACACTCATCCGGGCTTGCAACTCGACAAATACGCTGAAACCTGGAGCGCCTCGACGATTGGTGACTCATTTGCGGGTCAGGTTCAGCGACACGTGGTTGACGCAGTGGTGCGCCTTTCGCAAGCTCCGCCAGACGGCCTGGACTTCAAATCACTTCTCGCACGACGGCAACGTCTGTGGACTTCTTTGTCCGCGACTGTGATTGAAGCGGAGACAGTGGGGCCGTTCACGCTGCACTTGGCTCGTGCCTCGGCTCTGGAAAATGCTGGGATTTGTCTGCATCCCATTTATGGCTGTCTGCATTTACCGGGTACTGGAATTAAGGGGATGACGAGGGCCTTTGCAGAAACGGTGTGGAAGCCTGAGCAATCCGATGAACAACAGGCGAATCAGATTATCCAGCGGGTCTTCGGATACGTTGGAGAGAGAACCGACGAGGATCAGGTAAGCGGCGGTTCTGTCGTGTTTCACGACGGCTGGCCGACTGCGTGGCCGAAATTGGAAGCCGATATCCTCAACAGCCATCATTCGCGTTACTACGGCGAGTCCGACAATCGTGTTCCGCCTCCGGGCGACTGGGAAGAACCAATTCCCGTCGTCTTTCTAACAGCGACTGTCGGCTCGCGATTTCAATTCGCAATTTCGCTGCGCCGCCGACCGCAAAAGGACGAACTCGATAACGCGAATCGGCTGTTGGAACTGGCCAGTGAATGGCTGACGGGAGCCTTGGAACATCTCGGTGCGGGGGCAAAAACCACGGCGGGCTACGGCACCTTTCGCGTATTGCAGTCACCGGCCGGTGCCCCGAAGCAAGCAGCTGCAAAAACGGAAACGCCGCCATCAGTACGCCGACTGGCCCGTGCTCAATACGAACTGGAACTGATTACCCCAGCGTTTCTGGCCGGTCCTCATCAGCCGAACGATGGCAACCTCTATTCCGCTGCGGAATGCGATCTTCGCCCCGCATCGCTGCGCGGCATGCTTCGATGGTGGTGGCGGACGATGTATGCCGGTTGGATCAGACCAGTGGACTTACGCCGCCTGGAAGATGCCGTGTGGGGCAGTACCGAGCAGGCCGGTGCCGTGCGTGTCATTGTCGAATCGATTCCCGGCGTTGGCGGGCCAGTCCTGTTTGATCGTGACGAGATCATTCGCACCAATCACCTGCCTGGACCTCCGAATAGAAAAACCACGCAAGGGCTTACGTATCACACTTATGGAATGGACGAAGACAGAGGCCGTCGCCATTTCCGTCCCCCCGGGGCCAAATGGCGAATCACGATAACTGGCCGCTCGACCAAACTCAGCGGCAGTAAAGCCGACATCGCCGCGCCAGAGATGCTTAGGCAGGCTCAGGCTGCATTATGGTTTTTGTGCGAATATGGAGGCGTCGGTGCGAAGTCCCGCAAAGGCTTCGGAGCCTTCGCTGTGCCAGCCGAATTACCAGCAATCGACGTCGCCGAATTCGCTGCATCTGCGCCACAGTTTTTGTCGAGCGTTGGGATCGTAGCGGGAAACATTGCGTCGCCAGATATTTCCCCTGCATGGAAGCATGCGATCGTGGTCGAGGCGATCGACACTCCTTGGAAGAACTACCTGATGGCGCTTGACCGTGTTGGAAGCGCGGCTCAATCGTTTGCTCAAAGCAAGAAACATTTGGCGGAGAAGAAGGCGCTCGGGTTGCCACGTAACGTGGGTAAACCGGTAACGGGTACATTCCACGCTGGGGCAGACGTGTCACGCACGAATCGTCACTCCTCACCGCTGCAATTTCATCTCCAGCGCGCGACTAACGGAACCTACGCGGTGCGCATCGTCGCATTTCCTTCACCGCAGTTACCGAATTTCGAAGTTAGCCGCCAGTTCCTGCAGAATGCCGCAGCAGCGATCCGGGCCAATGTTCTGGCCGAAGTTGAAACCCACGCGTCAGTAGGCGCACGGCTGGCGGTGTTGCCAGCGCCCCCCCCGACGGCGCCAGCGGTCCAGACTATTTCATTACCGAAACCCGGTGAACGCGTCTCCGCAAAATTGTCGGCCGAGAGAACCGGCAAAGGTGGCTGGCGGGCCTTGCATGAGGCATCCAAGCTCATTGGACCAATCCAGAACTCAGGCGATGTTCCTGGGGATAAGCTGGCTGGACAAATTTTGGATTTGATTGTTGCAATAATCTCAGCAAAAGAGATCGCCTTCCGGTATCCTACGGCCGCGGATGAAGCCCGTGCTGCCAAGCCGTCAAAGCCGCCCGCGAAAGGTCCGAAACGATGGTGATCCTTTCTGCTCCGCAAAGCGTTCTCGTGTTATGTCAGTTCCAACGATGACAACTTACTTACTCAATTCGCCAGTACTGACCGCATATGGTGAGTATTCATTTTCTGGACCATTAATGAGTGACGAAGCCCGCGACTTGCTTGCGGGCGGATTTATCTCGGCGATTGGACACGCTACCGCAGCCGAGTTTTTGGCACAGTTGTTGGGTATCAATGTCTCTCTGAATCGCGTTGCCATCGAGATGCACCCTGGAGATCGTGCCGTAGTACTGCGTCTTAAACAACGCTTACCAGAGAATCGTACACTCAGTTTTGACGAAGTCCAGTCGTTTCCCAGCGAGTTGGGACTCCTCGTCATGAGAGAACCGTCTGAAATAACAGCAATCCCGCGCCCTAGCTGACATCGGAGAATTAGTCACGTGCCAGCCTCTTCACCAAACCGCAACGATCTCGCCTATTTTATGATTCAACAATTAGTTGGATCCAGTAAGTGGGGACATTTCTTTTGGACAGTCTTATTGTTGACTGCATTCGGAGTGGTCGTAAACAGCATTTCGAACTTGTTGGGAGAAGCGGCGAAGGGATTAGGATGGGCATCATGGCCGGAAGACGTAATTATTGTTATCGCATTCGCTGGATTGGTCTGGTGGTTACGAAGTGGGGCGTCAAAACACGAGCAAGACTATGCTCCTCACGTCGTCAGTGATAGTGATCCTGCTGTCGTCAGGGCAGTCATCTTGTACCTGTCGCCAGCAGACCGGCCAGGCTCCGTAGAAAATCGTCAGATCATTGAAGAAATCATTCGAGGCGAAACATCTACCGAGGCCGATACTTGTTTGTTGGCCAATCCCGGATTCATTCAAAGGAGTGATGTCACTAAATTGACTTGGCGGATGCCGCTGGGAGCCATCGACCACCATAAGTCGAGGTTGACTCACGTCGTTGTCATCGCGTCGGCAGACCGGAACTCAGCAAATTCGCAATCTCGCGGGACGATTCACGATGTACCGCTCTTCAAGCAATTCATTGAGTCTGTGGGGCGTCCTGCCACTGGCCAGCCGTGTCGATTCAAAGTGCTTGGGCTTGCGCAGTTACTGGAGTCTTGTCACGATGAATCTCTGAAGTCGAGGGCCAACGACTTTATAAACGGGGTCGATTTTGAAAATGTCAGAGAGCTGGGTGAAGCGACTGTCCTGAGTTTCAATGCGCTTAGTAATCTGGATGTCGGTGCGAAGGAAACGGTCGTTGATGTAACGGGTGGTCAAAAGCCTCCGACTATTGCTGGGACTTTGGTTAGTCAGGCTGAAGGTCGACGTATTCAGTATGTCAGCACACACGGTTACAAAGTGATGACATACGACATTACCTACGCCATCTAATCGCGGTTGCAACGCATTTCACCGAATTCAGTGATCTGAACGTGCCTGAATTTCGTAATCTTACATGCCCCCCTCGGTGGCAGTGATTGGGAACAACGGCTGGCTGAGGTGTGGACAGCATGGAAGCCCCGCCGGAAGGCTGAGTGACCATGTGGAGAGGGGCGTGTCGAGCGTGTTTCCGGGTAGAAAAGGGACATTCACCTTCGCTCGCGAATGACAGCGACTCGACGGCCACGGCCTGCTGGTGGGCCTGATCACCAGCGCCGACTTAATGGATTGCGGTTCCAGAGGACCAGATCCACGCGGTCGGTAGGGTGTGCGACTCAGGTTCGCCTGTGAGCAATGCCCGCAACCGTGAGGTGCGTGTGACAGCGCAGAAGCCCCCAGTGGGCACGGCTGTCACGGCTTGTGGCCGAAGACCCCTTCGGTAGGGAGAATTGCGGGGACGGGTGTCCGCTCAAAGATCGAGCGTCCCGGAAACGCGAGCTTCGTATCCGCCTGTTTTTAGAAAACCGGTTGGCTTCACGGTGGGGTCCGAATATCGATAACCGAGACAATTTTCCATGTCCAATGTAAACCGCTTGTCAGAGAGGAGTTACCGCGAAAAAACCGAATCGCGTGAACGAATGAGCGGATCCGCAGACTGGCCCTTCGGGGCCAGTGTAGAAGATGGAGAAGCCAGGGCGAGCATATCCACCACCGTAGGATCCGCAGACTGGCCCTTCGGGGCCAGTGTAGAATGGATTCGATTTAGGACGTGACTTGCCTGTAGTTCATTTGTACAATATCGTGGATTCGTCTTCCTTCTCTGGCGAGGCGGAGTATGTCTTCCGGGCTACAGATCTTTCGGTTTCGTGTTGTCCTCAAACCGTCGCGAGCCGTGCGGCTACATCCTCATCAGGCGGGGCTGGTGTATGCCGTTATGGCCGAAGCCAATGGGCTGGCTCAAGGGATTCCACCGGCCGTGCCCGAAGGACTGATGGTCGAGGCTGTCGAACAATGCCGCATTCGAGTGGCGCCGTTTCAGCACTATGCGTTTGGTCTGACTTTGCTCGCCGGGTCGCCTACCGAAGCTCGTGAACGTTGTCGCTTGTTGCGGCGCGGACTGAATGCTTTGGGACAGAAGCCGACTTCCGGATCGTTGGTCTTTTGTGGCAATTTTTCGCTGGTTGAGATTTATGATCTCGTCGCCGATCGGAGTTTGTTCGAGGACAATCTGCCGACTGCCATTGCCATAGAGGACATCCTTGCAGAGATTGATCGACTGCGAGCTCATCCGCGTCTGACAATACGGTTCACTAGCCCGCTACGCATGAGTCGCACCAAACATGGGTTGGCGGGTCGCAAACCCCTGTTTTTTGATCGTCGTGAGTTTCAGCCTGAAGTCTTCCTACGCCGCGTTCGAGGCCGCGTCGCCAAACTGGGATTGCTACCGCTTTTGAATTCAGACGCCGTGGGTCGAGTGGAACTGGTTGCCAATCATCTGGTGTGGCTGGATATCCCTTACGGCTTTGGTCCGAAACAGAAACAGCTTGGAGGTGCTGCGGGCGATGTGATTCTTACTGGACTCACGCGAGACGACATCGAGACATTGGTCTGGGGCCAATACACCGGAATCGGTGAAAGCACGAGATTTGGCCACGGTCGTTATCGGATTGCTCAACTGGGAATTGATCCCTATGCCTGCCCACGGTCAACGGGATTGCGCGACCTGGCCTTCAATTCCGAATTTCTTGACGTCGCCGCCGAACGCTATGACCTGGAATCAGGTCGTGCTGGTCATTTGGTGAGGCTCCTGCGGTCCGGTCACTATGCCCCGCAACCGGCAACGACAGTCACGATTGGTCAAGGAACGAAGCAGCGGCAACTGGCCATTCCTCACCGCGAGGATCGTGTATTGCAACGTGCTGTACTGGAGCTGATTGGGGACGCACTCGATCCGCTGTTCCAGTCATCGTCGCTGGCGTATCGGCGGGGAAAAGGTCGACATGACGCTCCACCGCAGTTGCAAGCGGCATTTGCTCAGGGCTATCGCTGGGCGGTCCGGGCAGATTTTTCCGACTTCTTTGATTCCATTGAGCATGATGAACTGCAACGTCGATTGCACGCCTACCTGGCCGACCCCCAACTCGTCGGCTTGCTGATGGTATGGGTGGGAAGTGCATCTCCTAAGCCGGGCCGCGGACTGCCGACGGGCGCTGTAATTTCTCCGTTATTGGCAAATGTGTTTCTGGATGAATTCGATGAGCAAGTGGCCCATGCCGGTGGGCGATTGATCCGCTATGCTGATGACTTCGTGATCCTCTTCCGTGAGCAAGCAGCAGCCGAGGCGATGTTTAATACTGCGGAAGAACTGGCGGAAGAATTGCGGCTGGCCCTGAATGCCCAGAAATCATCTGTCATCGACCTACGCGAACCTTTTCAATTCCTCGGTTTTGAATTTAAAGTCGGCGCGGAATGGAGCAAATCTTCCTCAGCAGCTCCTCAATCCATTGATCATTTGGGATGGCGTGAAACAAATGCCTCATCACGTCTGCCCGAAGGTGGGCTCGCCCTACCTGGCGAGACTCACGGGCAATCAGTTGCTCCGCGAGGAGTGGTCCTGATTGGCCCGGGATGGGACTGGATCACAGCTCGCGGCGACACGCTACGGTATGGTCGCCGGGATCGAGAAACAATGGAAGTTCCGCTCGATTTTGAACACGTGGATCTGATTGTCGCTCTCGGGTATCCAGATTTGGAACAGCCGTTGCTGCGGCGCCTTCGAGATACGGGAACTTCCGTTGTGGTCGCTTCGGATGCCATCGCTGATGACTTGTGGCTCACGCGGGCTGACCTGGAAGATGCCGAGCTGGTTCGAGCACAAGTACGTTGTGTGGACGACCCGGCTTGGAGGCTGGAAGTCGCAACGTGGCTCATCGTAGTGAAGCTGATGAACTATGCCGCGCTGTCCAAGGCGGCACCGTCACGGCACGGAACCGATTCAACGATCGAGCAACTGCAGGAACTGGCTCATCGGGCCGGGCGTTGCGAACGTGTGGAACAGCTCCTCGGACTGGAAGGTGCGGGCGCGGCGGCCTGGTATCGTTCCCTTAACGGACGTGTTTCCCCCGCGTTTGCGTTCCCAGGCCGGCAAGCTCCCGCAGCCGACGATCCTATTAACGTGTTGTTGAATATAGGATACACGGCCTTACACCGTTGGTTGATCATCCTGCTAAGGCAGCAGGGGTTCGCTCCATCAGTCGGAATACTGCACACTCCGCGCCGGGGGCACGCAGCACTCGCGTCAGATCTACAGGAGCCATTTCGGCATCTGGTCGATCGCGTGGTGATCGAGTTCTCCTATGAGATGTCGCCCAGTGACTTCCAGCAGTCGCAACACGGCCCGTTCGCTCTGAAAATCGCACCCGGGACACAAAAGCGGTTTCGAGCAGCCTTATACCGCAGTTGGAATCGTTATTGTCGGGGTCTCATCGATTCGGCTCCGCAGCCGTACCTGCAAATCATGAATCTCCACGCGCGAGCGTTGCGCAGGCACTTGCTGGACCGTTCGTCGGCATTTGTTCCGTTCGAACATCCATCGTCAGAGGAATCTGGAACATGAGTGCTTACTTGGCGGCATATGATGTCGGCGACGATTTTCGCAGAAATCGGGTGGCTCGCGTCCTGGGACACTACGGCCATCGAGTCCAACTGAGTGTCTTTTTGATTTGGTTGGAGCCATTAGACTTGCCGGAATTTCGGCGACGGGTCGGTCAGGTGCTCAGCGAGACCGACTCGTTTGACGTCTTTCCGATTGATCAGCGAGGAAATCGTTCACAATGGCGCTGGCAGCGTCGAATATCTGAGTACGATCCCGTGACGGTGTTGGACTAAATCCACTCGGTAGGAATTGATTTTGTTGATCCACACGCGTCAGAATTGCGTAATCTTACATGCCCCCCTTGGTGGCAGTGGTTGGGAACAACGGCTGGCTGAGGTGTGGACAGCATGGAAGCCCCGCTATAAAGCTGAGTAACCATGTGGAGAGGGGCGTGTCGAGCGTGTTTCCGGGTAGAAAAGGGACATTCACCTTCGCTCGCGAATGACAGCGACTCGACGGCCACGGCCTGCTGGTGGGCCTGATCACCAGCGCCGACTTAATGGATTGCGGTTCCAGAGGACCAGATCCACGCGGTCGGTAGGGTGTGCGACTCAGGTTCGCCTGTGAGCAATGCCCGCAACCGTGAGGTGCGTGTGACAGCGCAGAAGCCCCCAGTGGGCACGGCTGTCACGGCTTGTGGCCGAAGACCCCTTCGGTAGGGAGAATTGCGGGGACGGGTGTCCGCTCAAAGATCGAGCGTCCCGGAAACGCGAGCTTCGTATCCGCCTGTTTTTAGAAAACCGGTTGGCTTCACGGTGGGGTCCGAATATCGATAACCGAGACAATTTTCCATGTCCAATGTAAACCGCTTGTCAGAGAGGAGTTACCGCGAAAAAACCGAATCGCGTGAACGAATGAGCGGATCCGCAGACTGGCCCTTCGGGGCCGATTGAAACCCTCATCCCCCAGAAGGGAGAAGAGAACGTACACATTGATCCGCAGACTGGCCCTTCGGGGCCGATTGAAACTGTACTGTGAAATGCTTGGTCTCCAGCCTGCCTGATCCGCAGACTGGCCCTTCGGGGCCGATTGAAACTCCAGCAGGCCGCACTTTATATCCGGATCCATCCTTCCGATCCGCAGACTGGCCCTTCGGGGCCGATTGAAACTTCCCTGTCTCCGAATGCTTCTCCGGCACATGCTTTCGATCCGCAGACTGGCCCTTCGGGGCCGATTGAAACTATATGGAACGGTATCCATACCCCGTCCTTACGAGATCCGCAGACTGGCCCTTCGGGGCCGATTGAAACGATGACTCGTTTTTTCAGAAACGCTTTTTATCATATGGATCCGCAGACTGGCCCTTCGGGGCCGATTGAAACTTTTTGGAGCCGCGACTTTACTTCGCATAGTCCG
>JAZKFE010000267.1:0-14486 GCA_040386595.1 Planctomycetota bacterium
CGTTGTTCTGCGACCCTAGGCTGAAGGTCCCGTTCGCACCTTGCAAGGTCAGCGTGGTGCCCGTAATGGCAGCCGACTCTGTAACGGTCCCACCCACAGATTCCAAAGTCACCGTCCCGGTCGCCGTCGCACCGGCAACGTCATAACCCGTGTCATCTTTAAAGGACAGTGCCGCCAGGGAAGTGTTGTTGGCATCCAACGTCGTGACTGCGTTGTTCTGCGAGTTCAAGGTGAACGTACCGCCCGCACCTTGCAGCGTCAGTGTCGTCCCGCTGATCACAGCGGTTTGCGTTACCGTACCACCGGCCGATTCCAACGTGATCGCACCAGAAGCCGTGGCTCCCGCCACAACATAGCCCGTGTCGTCCTTAAAGGTCAGAGCGGCCAGCGTGAGGTTGTTCGCATCCAGAGTCGTCACTGCGTTGTTCTGTGAGCCCAAGCTGAACGTACCGCCCGTACCTTGCAGCGTCAGCGTCGTCCCGCTGATCACCCCGGATTGCGTCACCGTGCCGCCCGCCGAATCCAACGTAATCGCGCCGGTCGCCGTCGCCCCGGCGACGTCGTAGCCGGTGTCGTCCTTAAAAGTCAGAGCTGCTAACGTGGTGTTATCCGCATCCAGAGTTGTGACCGCGTTATTCTGCGTCCCCAGGGTGAACGTACCGCCCGCACCTTGCAGCGTCAGTGTCGTCCCGCTGATCGCCGCCGACTGCGTCACCGTACCACCAGCCGATTCCAACGTGATCGCACCAGAGGCCGTCGCACCGGCCACGGAGTAGCCCGTGTCATCCTTGAACGTCAAAGCCGCCAAAGTGGCGTTATTGGCGTCCAGAGTCGTGATCGCGTTGTTTTGTGAACCCAAGTTGAACGTACCAGCCGCACCTTGCAACGTCAGCGTCGTTCCGCTGATCACCGCCGACTGCGTCACCGTACCACCAGCCGATTCCAACGTAATCGCACCAGAAGCGGTCGCTCCCGCCACGTCATAGCCCGTGTCGTCCTTGAAGGCCAGTGCCGCCAAGGCGCTCGTGTTCGCATCCAGGGTCGTCACCGCGTTGTTTTGCGAGCCCAGATTGAACGTGCCGCCTGTACCTTGCAACGTCAGAGTGGTCGCGGCGATCAAAGCGGTCTGAGTGACAGTACCACCGACCGATTCCAGCGTGACCGCTCCGGTCGAGTTGATTCCCGCCACCGCGTAACCGGTGTCGTCTTTGAAGTTCAACGAAGCCAACGCCGAGTTGTCGGCATCCAATGTCGTCACCGCGTTGTTCTGGGTGCCGAGATTGAATGCTCCGGCCGCACCTTGCAATGTTAGCGTCGGAGCGGTGATCGCCGCGGTTTGGGTGACCGTGCCGCCTGCCGATTCCAACGTGATCGAGGTCGTAGCTGTCGCACCAGCAACAACAAAGCCACCGTCGTCCTTGATGCTGGCCGTATTTGCACTAGTGATGGCCAGCGTATTAAAGTTGTTTCCGGCCAAGGCCAACGAGATCGTACCAGCCGCCCCGGCGTTCAGAGTTGTCAGACCAGCTACGATGACGGCGTTGGCCTGATCAATCGTTTCGGCGGTCAAAGTCAGGGCATCGGTGATCGACAATCCGGCAGCGTTCAAGTGAATCGTGTCCGTGCCATTCCCGCCATCGACAATCAGGTCGGTATTCGCGTTGAGCGTCAACGAACTCAGCGTGAAAGTCTGATTATTGTCCCCCAGATTGATCGTAATCGAGCCGCCCGCGACAGGGATCGCAAAGTCGGTCAATTCGAACGTCGGAACCGTGGACTGCAATCGGGCTGACGTGCCTGCAACCAGATCACTCAAGGAGATCGTCGCATCGGCAGTGCCCGGCAGATTGAAGATGATATCGCTGGCCGTTCCTGTATTGGTGATCGGTTCCAGGCCGACGTAGTTCACCGTACCGAAGGCACTCATCACCACACTGCCGTCGTGAGCGTTGGTGTAGTTGTAGGTCACTGTGCCCTGACTACCACCAGTAATCGTTAACGCGTCGAGGCCAGTGCCGTTGCCACCATTAAAGAAGATGCCCCCCGAGGGAACGATATCGCCGCCCGTCAGATCAACGTTCAGCGTATCGTTCTCGTTGTCCGCACCTTGGATGGTCAGTGTGGTAATACTGGCCATCGCTCGGCTGTCGATCAGGACTCCGTTGTCATAGAACTCGAGATTGGCCCCATTGAGGACAATCCGGAAGGCGTCGGTACCATTGCCCGTAGGAGCATTGAAGACGACCGTGGTGGCGGTGTCATTGTCGTTAATCGTGACGGTGTGGAGACCGCTGGTCGTGACCTGCCCGCCGCTCCCATCGCTCAAGTTGGAGAACTGCAGAACCGCAGTCTCGTTGCCTTCATTCTTCAGGTCTTCACTGATCCCGACATTCACGATCTTCGAGCTGTTGCTGGCCGTACCGATGGGGAACGAGTAGTTCTGAGTCGCAAAGGTATAATCGACACCGCCAGAAGTCGCAGTACCGGTTACAGTATCGGTGACGTCAAACGAGACAGCGCGATCCAAGGTCCCCGTGTTGGCCACGCCGTTCGCGGTAATCGTCAATGTTACGGTGAAGCTGGTCGCCGTCCCACCTTCCGAAACACTATTCCCCGCAGAGGTAAACGTGATTATCGCGGTATCGTTGTCGGTAATGGTGGTGACGTTCGCGGTGTTTCCTAAGCTCGCACTGACGGTCCCGGGAACTCCGATATTCCCGAGAGCGAGATTGATCGTCTCACTGCCTTCAACGAGCGTATCGTTCGAGGGTGTGAGCGAGGCGTTTTGAGTTGCCCCTGATAGTGCCCCACCACTGAAGGTCACCGTTTGGGTACCAATCGCGGCGTAGTCAGTACCGGCACCAGTCGCGGTTCCTCCGCCGGCATCCGTCACGTCTGCGGTCAAAGTAATTCCCGCACCGAGAGCGTACGTCCCACTCCCTGTACCGGTGATCGTCAATGTGACCACCCCCACACTTTGGGCGCCTCCCCCTTCCCCCGCGGTATTCGTCGTCGCGATGGCCAGAGTCGCACTTTCGTTGTCCGAAATCGTCGTCGAGTTGGCCGTATTGCCGAGCGTCGTCGACGTGCCAGCGGCATTGAGAGTGCCAAGCGTCAGGGCAACCGTCTCGGACGCTTCGAGCAGATGATCGTCGGTGACGGTCAACGTCGCATTTTGAGTGGCTCCGGTCGTCGCACCGCCATTGAAGGTAATCACCTGAGTGCCGAACGCGGAATAGTCAGAGCCACTGGTGGCCGTACCGCCGGTCTGCGTCACATTCGCCGTCAGGCTTATCCCGGCCCCCAATGCAAAGGTGCCAGTCCCCGTACCAGTGATCGTCAGCGTGACCACACCTACAGTTTGGGCACCACCGGCTTCCGTCACACCGCTGGTCGTCGCGATGGCCAGGGTGGCACTTTCGTTGTCCGAAATCGTCGTCGTGTTGGCCGTAATGCCCAAGGTCGTGGAGGTGCTGTTTGTTCCCAGGTTACCGAGAGTCAAACCAACCGTTTCACTCCCTTCCAACAACACGTCTTCCGTTACCGTCAACGTGGTATTCTGAGTGGCCCCAGTCGTCGCACCACCGCTGAACGTGACCGTCTGAGTTCCAAACGCGGTGTAGTCGGAGCCACTGGCGGCCGTACCACCTGTCTGAGTGACGTCAGCCGTCAAGCTAATTCCCGTCCCCAGTGCGAAGGTACCAGTTCCGGTACCAGTGATTGTCAGTGTGACCACTCCCACCGTCTGAGCGCCACCGGCTTCTGTCACGCCGCTGGTCGTCGCGATCGACAACGTCGCGCTCTCGTTGTCGGCGATGGTCGTTGTGTTGGCCGTGTTGCCTAACGTCGTTGAGGTGCTGTTTGTTCCCAGGTTACCGAGAGTCAGACCAACTGTTTCGCTGCCTTCCAGCAGTACGTCTTCCGTCACGGTCAACGTGGTGTTCCGAGTCGCCCCCGTCGTCGCGCCACCGTTGAACGTCACCGTCTGAGTTCCAAACGACGTGTAATCGGTGCCACTGATGGCGGTGCCGCCTGCTTGAGTCACATCGGCTGTCAGAACAATCCCGGAACCAAGTGCGAAGGTGCCCGTTCCCGTACCAGTGATCGTCAACGTCACCACACCCACGGTCTGAGCGCCACCGGCTTCCGTCACGCCGCTGGTCGTCGCGATTGACAATGTCGCGCTCTCGTTGTCTGAAATGGTCGTTGTGTTGGCCGTGTTGCCAAGCGTTGTCGCGGTGCCAGCGGCACCTAAGGTCCCCAGCGTCAGGTCAACCGTTTCGCTCCCTTCCAGCAACACGTCTTCCGTCACTGTCAACGTGGCATTCCGAGTGGCTCCCGTCGTCGCACCACCATTAAAAGTGATCACCTGAGTGCCAAACGAGGCATAGTCAGAGCCACTCGTCGCCGTGCCACCAGACTGAGTCACATTCGCCGTCAAGCTAATCCCAGAACCGAGTGCGAAGGTGCCAGTCCCCGTGCCGGTGATCGTGAGTGTGACCACACCCACACTCTGAGCTCCGCCGGCTTCCGTCACACCGCTGGTCGTCGCGATGGCCAAGGTGGCACTTTCGTTGTCCGAAATCGTTGTCGTGTTGGCTGTATTGCCCAAGGTCGTGGAGGTGCTGTTCGTTCCCAAGTTACCGAGGGTCAAACCAACCGTCTCACTCCCTTCCAACAACACGTCTTCCGTTACCGTCAACGTGGTATTCTGAGTGGCCCCAGTCGTCGCACCACCGCTGAACGTGACCGTCTGAGTTCCAAACGCGGTGTAGTCAGAGCCACTGGCGGCCGTACCACCAGTCTGGGTGACATCTGCCGTCAGGCTGATCCCTGCACCTAATGCGAATGTACCCGTTCCGGTACCAGTGATTGCCAGCGTGACCACGCCCACGGTCTGCGCCCCACCGGCTTCCGTCACGCCGCTAGTTGTCGCGATGGCCAGGGTCGCACTTTCGTTGTCCGAAATCGTTGTCGTGTTGGTGGTATTGCCGAGCGTCGTGGAGGTGCTGTTCGTTCCCAAGTTGCCGAGGGTCAAACCAACCGTCTCACTCCCTTCCAGCAGTACGTCTTCCGTCACAGTCAACGTCGTGTTTCGAGTGGCACCCGTCGTCGCGCCACCGTTGAACGTGACTGTCTGAGTGCCAAACGATGAGTAATCATCGCCGCTGATAGCCGTACCGCTCGTCTGGGTCACGTCAGCCGTCAAGCTGATCCCGGCACCTAACGCGAACGTGCCGGTTCCGGTACCAGTGATCGTCAACGTGACCACGCCCACGGTTTGCGCGCCACCGGCTTCGGTCACGCCGCTAGTCGTCGCGATCGACAACGTCGCACTTTCGTTATCTGAAATGGTCGTGGTGTTGGCCGTATTGCCCAAGGTCGTAGAGGTGCTGTTCGTTCCTAAGTTACCGAGGGTCAAACCGACCGTTTCACTACCTTCCAGCAACACGTCTTCCGTTACCGTCAACGTCGTGTTCCGAGTCGCACCAGTCGTCGCACCACTGTTGAACGTGACCGTTTGCGTCCCAAACGATGTGTAGTCGGATCCACTCGTCGCCGAACCACCGGCTTGAGTCACATCGGCGGTCAGGGTGATTCCCGTTCCGAGAGCAAATGTGCCCGTTCCGGTACCGGTGATTATGAGCGTAACCACGCCTACGGTCTGGGCCCCACCGGCTTCCGTCACACCGCTGGTCGTCGCGATGGCCAGGGTGGCACTTTCATTGTCCGAAATCGTCGTTGTGTTGGCCGTATTGTCCAATGTCGTCGAGGTGCTGTTCGCTCCCAAATTACCAAGGGTCAGACCAACCGATTCGCTGCCTTCTAACAACACGTCTTCCAGGACATTCAACGTGGCGTTCTGAGTCGCCCCGGTCGCCGCTCCACCACTAAAGGTGACAGTTTGCGTTCCAAACGACGAATAATCCGAACCACTGGTCGCGCTGCCCCCCGACTGGGTGACGTCAGCCGTCAGGCTGATCCCTGCCCCCAAAACGAAGGTACCTGTACCTGTTCCGGTGATCGTCAGGGTGACCACGCCCACACTTTGAGCTCCACCGGCTTCCGTCACACCACTGCTCGTTGCGATCGACAGGGTGGCACTTTCGTTGTCTGAAATCGTCGTCGTGTTGGTCGTGTTCCCCAAAGTGGTTGCGGTGCCGCCCGCTCCCAAGTTCCCGAGAGCAAGACCAACGGTTTCACTGCCTTCCAACAACACGTCTTCCAACACATCCAAGGTGGCGTTTTGAGTCGCCCCCGTCGCCGCTCCACCGTTGAAGGTGACTGTTTGCGTCCCAAACGACGAGTAATCATCGCCACTGCTGGCACTGCCGCCAGCCTGAGTCACATCGGCACTCACGCTGATCCCTGTGCCCAATGCGATGGTACCCGTTCCCGTGCCGGTAATCGTCAACGTGACCACACCCACACTTTGGGAGCCACCGGCTTCGGTCACGCCGCTGGTGGTTGCGATTGACAGAGTCGCACTCTCGTTGTCGGTGATGGTCACCGTGGTTGCAGTTTGTCCGCCAACAGAAGTACCGCTGTCTCCATTTTGGATTACAGTCGCGGTGAACGTTTCACTACCTTCTAGAAGTCTGTCGTCCGAAATCGTAATCGGAACGAACGCCGTCAGTTGATTCGCGCCAAAATTCACTGTAACAGTGGTGCTGGTGTAATCTGTGCCTCCCCCGGTCGCCGAAATATCGGTGAACGTTACATCGACGGATCCTGCTAGTGTTGTGTCACCAGTTCGTGTGAGCTCCACAACATTGCTGGCACCAGCACCTTCACCAATGGTAAAAACCGAACTGGAGAAGGCAACGGTCCCCGTCAGCAACGTTCGGTCTTCCAGATTCTCTAATTTGGTGCCCACAGGCTTGCGGCGAGTTCTCGCTTGGCGAAGTCCCGGAATGAAGCCAGTGATGGGGTTCGTGAACGCGGTGAGCCAAGAAGACAGTCGCATGGGTGGCATTCCGTTTTATTGCAGTGAATGGCGACGGGACCGATCTCGCGCGGATCGAACCCCATGGCCCATTCGATTTTTGGAGAGTCTCAGAACTCTGTCAGACTGTGAATCCGGGGCGACAACAGCCGCGCACCGCGTGTGCGGTACAGGACCAACAGACCACAACAGCCGACAGACCGATTGGAAGACACGTCATTTACTGACGGATTGTTGAGATTCTGGACGCCTTTAGGCTTCCAGCCACGAACGTTCCGCTCGCCATAGCCGACTAATTCTGGACGGCACCGTGTCCAGCTGGAAGGCATCGGGAAGTTGGTAGCCGGCTTCGCAGAAGTCTTCCACATCGTCAAACACAGTCCCAGCAACGCTGGCAGAGTGACCGGTGAGACCAGAAGAGCTATAGTCCTGATTGATGTTGCCATTCGCATCGGCAACGTCATTCAATTCGCTGGTAGTGGAATTCCGCAGGGTGTTCAGACCCACCAACAGCCCGAGAACGAGCATCGTGGCGATCAACACCAGTTCCGCCGACACAATGAAACCTGCCTCATCGGCCATGAATTTGCGCAACATTGGGAACTCCATGAAACTGCTGAACGATTGTCAGATGATTGGAAGTTGAGTTTCAGAGGCCAACCCTTCCAAGGCAGTAAGCATCTTAAACGCAATCACGCTCCGTTGAGCGGTCGCGCTAAGATCCATTTACGCAAATCCTATTCCAGAATCCGTAGACACCTTAAATTCACAAATAGTACTTTTACCTAGACGTTACGTCTCGTATTCTCATTGCAATGAGGCGTGCTACTCACCGGAAGTCACAGGAAACATCCGATCAGTAAAATATTCGAGACTGGCACGACGTTGACAAATGCGCTGTAACGTCTTTCCTAACCCCCCTTATCGGATGCTCCCGTATGGCCTGGCCCCCCTCTGGAGAACGGGACCAACGGCGCGCACCCTTGGCGACATTTCCGTCAATTGAGTGTTAACTTTGGTTTACACCCAAAGTCCCGGCGCGGATCGAGCGACCGATCGCTGCCCTTGTCGCTCAACCCATAAGCCACTCAATAAGTGGCCTTCCCAGAAGGATTTACAAGAAAAATCCTTACGATCAACACATTCGTTCCAGCGAGACTTGCACCGCTGCCATGAGCCCGAACGCGGGTCGGATCACCAACTGCAAATGAACTCCAATGGAAGCAAGCTTATTGATCAACTCTCACTTTGGAACCAGTGCCCCCCTGGTGCGTGGCATCAGTTGTTGGAGATTCTAGAATTCCAATATGAGCGATAGGGCAAATGAACGATGCACCCTTGCCAGGCCGGTCTGATCGTCGCCTTGCGATTGGCCTTCACTTTGGAATATTCGCGAACGACGTCCATAACAAAGTCAGGATCCGGCGCATCCACTTCGGCCTCTGTACACGCGCGAATCTCAAACAGAGATGCATTCTGATTCTCCTCGAACAACTCTTGGGCGATTAGTCGTGCTGTTTTGAGCATCTTAATAATTGTTCCCCTAAGCATCTGGGCATGTGATAGCGCACGGAAATCTAGCTCAGACTGACCGGCCGTCAAGTACCTCCAATGGAAAAACTGGCATTCTCCAGTTCGAGTCCCGACTCGAACGACAAAACGTCTTAGTGACGCCAGAATTTCGCAACCTCAAAACGCTTGATCTCGGCAAAAAAATGCCAGCCCAGTGTCACCAATAGGATTTGGGCGGCATTCTCCGCCCAAAGTGGACATCGGTATCCAGAGTAAAGTGGCGTCACGACCCGCCGAGACAGGAACACCGCTACAACAGCGCCAAAACGACAGTACCGGAAGAGATCCGCAAAGTGATCCAAAGGCGACGTGGTGAGCGAAGCTCCGCCGAGATATCGTCGAATCCGGGCGACTCTCGAAGGCCCCCGGCTCCGGGGTTCTTGAGAGCTCCACCACACCCAATGTGGCGGCATCACGTGACACGGCAGCCCCACGACCGGTCAGCCACCAAGCGGTAGCGTGAGTTGTGGGACCTGCGGCGTGCCTTCGGATTCCTGGAGGGCAAATAGAATCTCCAGCGTGGCCAAAGAGGCTCGTGAGTTCACATCATTTAGATTGATATAGAACCAGTAACCGCGATACTTCACGGCACACTCGGTATTTCGCGGCCGGCGACGTTGGACCTGCACGCAGAACACTCCTTCGGTCGTGGGAGTCCAATCAAATGCGACCCCATCGGGCCCTGGGGTCGTTGGTGCAATCCCGCACAATACGTGTTCTTCAGGAACGCGCACCCCCTTGGACAAAAACGTCATGATCTGCAAGATCGAACGCATATTGAGATAGATCGTGTCACCAGGCGGAACACCATTATGGTCCGGGGTCTCTTCGTCAGCCTGCTCAGCCTTCATCTTATAAAATGATTGCTTCGGAATGAGATTGAAGACTCTCCACAGCTCCTGCATCTCATGCGATTCCACGAAATCGGGCCGAATCTGCAGCACCAGCACCTTTTCTTTTCGACTGAGCTTCAGCCGTTTATCTGCTTGAGGGTGAAATACCAGCTTGTCTTTGGCAGCCGCAATGAGATCTCCGGCTTTGATCTCACTGACCTCAATCGACTCAACCGTCTCAGGTTCCTCGGTCGTCTTGAACGACAGTTCAATCGCACTGCGATTACGTAGCGACGCCAGCAACCCCACGGCGTAACGAAAATCTTCATTATCTCCCCCCACCGTCGGTGTCATGTAGGTCGAACGCGGTGCGTTCTGCACGTCGTTGATATCGTTCACGGCCAGCAGGAAGAGCTGCTCCAGATTGGCCCCCGCCTGAATCACCCGCGGTAGCTCGGCAGTCAACGGCGTCAGCAACGCCTTGGCGATTTCATTCCCCCCTCGAGGGTGATAACTGAGAGTGGGTGAGTCCCGGAGGGACAGTTCACCGACACCCAAATTGCTGCGGCCTGGCCCCGACCCGTCCAGGCCGTTAGTGTAGCCGCCGCGTCCCGCCATTTCGAATTGGCTGGTGATATTGGGCAGGTCGATAAACACCGGAGAGTCCGCATAGCGGAGACGAACAATGTTCAGAAGCAATTGTTCGTCGTTGGTGTTGCGATAGACTTCGTTATACCGCAATCGGGTATAGCTGATCGCCTGCGGCCCTACGCAGCCTGCCGCAATGACGCAGACCAGCACACACATCACCAATGAGTGCACACCCCGCCAGCAGGGCATCGTTTCGGCTGGCTCTCGCATGGGGACTCATCCAGATTGAGTGGCCACAACAGTTTCGATGCACCTCAACGCTACAACCAGCGTTTGTCATCTAATTTGTCGTCCGAATCACTTAAGGACTTGACGATTCTTGCCACTCCAGCCTACCCATGCAGGAGATTCCTCTTGGAGCTCACAACCGGATGCCCCCAAAGTACCAGCCGGATGCAGATCCACACACCTCGCCCCTCAGCCGCCACAATGCCGGTCAATGCGGCATACTGCAGAAGACTGGCAGACTAGTAAAACCAGAGCCTTCCACCAAGTAAGTTTCGGCTCGAGACGACTCCTGCCGGACACTCGCCACAGACAGGCCGCGGCCCGGGGTAATGCTCCCCGGGTTCACCCAACAGCGTGTCATTGATCGTGATGTGGGAATTGCCCTGTCGTGATCACGTCGTGGTCGAGCGATCACGGAACAACGCGGCGAACAACAACACCAACGCCCCGGACAAGACCGCCGGAATCAACCAGATCGCTCGCCAGTCGTGCACCACCAGGGTGCCGGCGGACTTCGCATAGTGCTGTCCCACCACGCCCGACAGCCACGAGCCAATAAACATGCCTGCCCCCAGCGTCACGAACGCGTGCAGCCCTTGAGCGGCTCCGCGAATCTGGGCACTGGCCCGACTGTCGACGTACATCCGGCCCATGACAAAAATGAAGTCGTAACACATCCCGTGCAGCGCGATCCCCAGGTACAACATCCAGACCGCATCCCGCTGCGAATCGAACGCGGAAAACAATCCAAACCGCACGGCCCAGGCAATCATGCCGGTAACCAGAATGCCCTTCACGCCCAATCGCGGTAGCAGCAACGGCAACAAGAGCAGGAAGATCACATCCGAAACTTGCCCAATCGTCATCTTCGCTGCCGCGTTCTGAATACTCAGCTCATTCATGTACACATTCATCCACGCAAAATAGAAGCTGAGCGGAATGCAGACCAGGAACGAACACACAATGAAGACCGCGAATGAGCGATCTTTCATCAGCGTCAAGGCATCCAGCCCCAGTATCGTCCGCAGCGACACTTTCTCCCCGGCCCCCTTCGGTGGTGTATGGGGCAAGGTCAACGAATAAAGTCCCATGACTAACGCCGACACCGATGCCAGCTGAAACATCCCCGCCGAGTCCTCCAACTTCAGGGCACTCACCACCAATCCGGAACAGATCCACCCCACGCTGCCCATCATCATCACCAGTGGAAATTCTCGCCCGGGGTTCTTCAGATGATGCAACGTCAGCGAGTTCGTCAGCCCGTGTCCGGCCATATAGCTGATCGTGTAGGCAATCAGCGCCGGATAGAACAACGAGAATGTGGTCAGGGTCGAAATCAGCAACAGCAACCCGGCTCCCACGAGGTGCAGGACTGCCAGCAAGCGCTGTGTCGCAAAAAAGCGATCCGCCACGATACCCGCTAGAAACGGCGAAATCAGAGCCCCAATCGCCGTGCTGCCATAAGCCAGCCCAATCTGCTCGCCCGGAAAATGCAGCTTCTGAGTCAGGTAGGTGCCCATCGTGACATACCAGGCGCCCCAGACGAAGTAATGCAGAAACACCATCAGCGACAGACGGATGAACAACAACGGCGACATGCGGGGTTCCCTTTCAAGGCCGAAAGCTAACAGAAGGCCGGAGTACGCCGATCCGACTGCGGAGAACAGATCGGCGGATTCTATTACGTTGCTCCGTCATTTCGTAGCCACTCGCTCAGTACCATGTTCGCAAGCTTCCAATTCCTGCAGCGAACACCACAAGGAATCTCTGCACCCGGATCGCCTGCCCAATGTTGGATTATCTGTGGCTCAAGGCAGCGTGACGGTCAGAGTTGAAACATTAATGCGGCGAGGAAGATGCTCGTCATCAACGACACAGGTTCGCCTGAAGCCTAATTTGTGCGTCATTTTCCCGAGCAATAGAACATTCTTATCTCAATCGCGAGAATGCCGCGTGCCCTGAGACGTGCTGAAAAGCCGCCCCAGAGTCAGGCATTCGGCAACAGAATCTCTTCCTCAATGAGATGAGATGTCACTCATCTCATCCCGGTCAAACCCATTGCGGGTTCATATCGCATCGGCCTGAGCTCCTGGGAGATGGTGTCGTCTCGACGAACATCCCGAGCACTCCTGGAATCGATCTTGAACCTCTCGCAACAGAGAGCTTCTGCTGCCGACTGTGAGCCCCATTGGGGATGAGTTGCGGATGCCCGAAGACGCGAACGCGAAACCCAACCTTGACCGCGCCTTGGATTTTGCGAGCCAGCGCTTCATTCTCTGGCCACACGAATCAATTGTTCATTACTGCTCGATGCATGACAAAAGGCAGGCATCTGCTCCCGTTCCAAATCCGCGAGTGTCTCATTACAAACGCACCCTGCTAGACAAAATTTCCAGGCATTCATTCCACCCTGCAATAAACGGCATTTGCGCGTTCTCCAGGAATGACGAAGAAATAGATTTCGCCATCCGGTACACCCCAATCGTCAACGTCGTGTATAGAATTGACGTGAGCCAAGTGAAGCCAAGCCGCCCAGAGTGCACCTTAGTACATAGGTTGCAATTTTCTTGTTAATCAACATGATTGCAGCCACCTGCTGCCCTTTCCACTTGACAAATGGGGAGGCCAACATCAGAGTGCAGCCAACGTATCAATAGCCTTTTATGCAGGTGGCTTTTCGTTCTAATAAACATCACTTGGCGTGATTGAGGGGCGTCAGAACGGAGGGTGATGTCCAGGGTTGTAGGCCCTGGGATTTCAACTGTTCAATCTTCTTGACAACCTTGGATCATAGGAGGCGAAACTTCGGGGCGAAGTCGGGGTTAAATGAGTTGGTTTCATCCCGAATTCAACCTGATCGTCAGTATTCTCAAGTTTGTCACGGAGAGAGTCTCGCAGAGGCGATACTTAACTTGATACAATTTGCGATCCGATCCACAAGTGGTGAGATGCAAGTCAATCCTCGGCCATCCTGATCACGACGAGGGTGGCGAGACCTGAGTGAACTCCCAGAGGGTAGGGTGTTGGGCCACGGGACAGCGACAGTAGGGCAGTAACATTACGAACACGTCAGTGCAGTCCGTATCGGCAGAAGATTGGTCGCGACGGGCCACGGGGCGACAAGATAACGTTATCGAGATCGTAACGCCGAACCAAGTTTTCAAAGGGACTTAAGAAATGAAGCAGAAACCAGTTTTAACACAGCGGCAAGAAGAGATTTTCGAATTCCTGAAGGAGAAGATCCTCAAGCGCGGATACGGCCCCACCGTTCGTGAGATCGGTACCGAGTTCGGCATTCGCTCACCCAACGGTGTGATGTGCCATCTGAAGGCCCTCGAAAAGAAGGGGTTGATTGCCCGCGAAGCACACATGGCCCGCGCCATTCAGTTGTCGAATCAGCCGATCTCCCGTTCCGCCCTGGCCGATGTCGGCCGTCTCGACGGTTCCAACCCGTTGGATGCTCTCGACCGTGGCGAACAGTCAGACTTCGCACCGTTGTTCGAAAACGCCGACAACTTTGCAGTCACCGCAACCGGCGACACGCTGGTTGACGCTCACGTGGCCGATGGCGACACCGTCATCCTGACACGCAGCAAAAGTGCTCGCGATGGCGATATCGTTCTGGCCCTGATCGATGGCGAAAACCCCGTCCTGCGGATTTATCACAAAGAAGCCAACCGCGTCCGATTGGATGCCAGCGGCAAGACCAAGCCGATTCTGTCCAACAGCGTGCAGATTCTCGGTAAGGCCGTCGCCGTGATCCGCAAGTTCTAGTCGTCTCCGAGTCGAAGCCTTCCAGGGCCTCCTCATTAGGGGAGGCCTCGAATGCCAGTTGCTCGAACATCTGCGTTCGAGCATCCGCCAAGGTCTCGAGAAGATCCTCGAGAACAATCGTAGTATCATTCCCTCGAAGCAGCCGCGAGGGGTGATGCTGTGGGTCGTCTACCCCGTTGAGGTCCGCACCAGATCAAGGTTGCTGATCACAGAACCCACACGGGGACTAGCGACGATATGCCGTCCCAAGCGGCGCGAACTGCCCTCGGCGTACCGAATTCTCGTTCGGTCCCGCTTGAGCACTCTGAATGCTGCACGAGTCGTATCCGGAACAATTTCGTTCCTGATCCTCGATCGGTGAGCCGCCCCGAAGGCTGCCAACTCAGCTCCAAGCCCCGGCTTCTCTATATCAAGCATGGCGGCAAGTCAGAACGGAATCGCCCTTCATGATCGCGTCATCGCCTGGAAACACGCCGCAGCAG
>JAZKFE010000268.1:0-6603 GCA_040386595.1 Planctomycetota bacterium
CGAGGAATCCCGGGGCTTACGCCGCCGGGCTCGCCTGCATCATTACTTCTGAAGATCGACTTAGGAGTGTAACCAACGATTGATTCTCTCCTTGTTGTTCTTCGTCCACGAACAGCTCCCCGTCGGGAAATCCAACTCAGAGAATGACGTCCGGCAATCGAAGGAGCCGTAACCTCTTGTTCGCTGCGCTCACCCAGATTCAAGAATCTGGGCTACCCATCAACTGCGTCGATTTAATACAAGAGCTCAGACATTTCGCAACTAGCTGCGAACGAATTGCCGTACCGCCTGGGATAACCGTCTCATGGCTTCATCGATCAACTTCGGTTCCAGAACTCCAAAACTCAACCGCATCTGATGCTGGCGGCGATCTTCGACCGGTCCCGCGTAGCACAGGTCGCCGGGGACGTACATGACGTGCTCTTGTTGCGTCGCATGTTTGAAGAGTGGACTCTCGAAACGGGTCGAGATTTCTGCCGGTAACGACATCCACACATACAGTCCGCCATCCGGTCGCACCCAGTGGACTCCGGGAATGTCGCTGAAATGCCGCTCTGCCGCGGCCAGCATGGCGTCGCGTTTGACCGTATAAGCCTGACGCACACGGGCCACATGGCGGGTATATATCCCCGATTCCAATGCTCGGGCGAGCAAATGCTGATTGAAATGGGCCGAACCGAAGTCTTCGTTCCCTTTGCGATCGGCCAGTGGGCCCGCCAGTTCGGCCGGCACAACACCATAGCCGACACGCAAACCGGGCGAAAAACTCTTCGAAAATGTCTGGGCCAGAATCACGTGCTGATGCTCGTGATCGAAACTCCAGATGGATGGAATCGACTCTCCCGAATATCTCAGCTCGCGATAGGCAGCATCTTCCAAAATGACGATTCGCTGCTGCTTGGACCATTTTTTGGCCACCGCGACCGCTTGCTCACGACGTTCAGCCGACAAACAAATTCCGGACGGATTTTCGAAGTCACTGACCAGATAGATCATTTTTACGCGATGCAACTCACCGGCTTCAGCCAGACGGGCGATCTCGCGGTCGAGATCGTCAATCACCATGCCGTGCTCGTCACTGCGAATCGGGATGGCTCGAGCTCCGACACCGGCCAACGTTCCCAAGAAAACGAAGTAGGTGGGCGAGGCCACGAACGCAATATCGCCGGGATTGAAGAGGACTTCGCAGGCCAGCGAAAGAAACTGCTGCGAACCGGTCGTCAACAACAGCTGATCGGCAGAGATTCCCAGTTCCTCAGAGGGACAGCCTTCCAGTGACGCCAGATGTTGCAACAAGGCCCGCCGCAACCGCGGCGACCCCGGCGTCGAGCCATATTGCAGGGCGATGCGACCTTCGGCCGGATCGCGACAAATCTCTGACACCAATTGCGCAACTTCCGCAACGGGCAATGTTTCCGAATCGACCAGACCTGCCCCGAGTGTCAGGATGTCGGGGTTGTCGACCCCCTGCTCCATTAAAAAACTAATGGCCTGACGACTGCCCCAGCGCCAACGTTCGCTGAGGACAATGGGGGGCTGCGAGTGCGATTCCGACATGAGAGACCTTTGACTTTAGCAGTGGTGTGGCAATGTCCGGGAGCTCCGTCACCGATTGTCGAAATCGGATTCCCCGAACAGCAGTATGACCCGGTTCAGAGACCCGGGCCACGCGAAAGGTTCACCTTGCCACGCAGGATACGAGTTTTCAATAAGAGCATTCCGACTCGAAAATCCGACTACTTAGCACGAAATCACGCCGGTAACCGGACCGTAAAGGTGCAACCGATCGCGGGGTTATTGTCGACCGAGATCGCACCGCGATGGGCCAGAACAATGGCCTGGCAGATGCTCAAACCCAAGCCGGTTCCCTTTGTCTGCAGATCACGCTGACGAGCCTTATCGCCTCGAAAAAAACGTTCGAAGAGATGCGGTTTGTCATTTTCATCGATCCCAACTCCCTGATCGCTGACCTTAAACACCGCCTGCTGGGCTTCTGAATCCATATCCAATGAGATGTTGACCTGGGTGGCGTTGGGAGAAAACTTGATCGCATTGTCGATCAGATTATTGATCACCTGCCGTAAGCGTCCCGAATCACCGCGTACGAAGACCGGCTGGTGACAGGCCATATTCAATTGAATGGACCGCGTTTCGGCAACACCCTGGAACATGTCGAGTGCCCGTTCAACCACCTGTCGCAAGTCAAACGGATCTTTCTCGATGTGCAGCAGCCCCGCATCACTTTCCGCCAGCAACAAAAGTTGATTAACCAGGACTCGCAAATCGCTGCATTCATCCAGGATGTCACAAATCAGCTCTTTGTACTGCTCCGGGCTGCGGTCCGAATTCAGACTGACTTCAATTGAACTCTGAATCGCAGTCAACGGCGAACGCAGCTCATGGGCCGCATTGGCTGTGAACTCGCGATTATCATTGATGTATTTCGCAATGCGGTCCAAAAATCCATTGATCGTGCGAGAGAGCTTGTCGAGCTCATCACCCGTCCCACGGATAGGGAGCCGCTCGACGAGTTTGTCCGGATGCAGCCGCCCTGTCGTCGAGATAATGTCTGCCAGCGGCTTTGTCGCGCGGCCCGCCAGCCAGTAGCCTCCCAAGGGGGAGATCACCAGGATACAGGCTCCGACCCAGATCATGGATTGCGTCAGCCGACCGACGTCCCCTTCCAGCGGATTGAACGATGTCGCCACCCGAATGGTCCATTTGGGAATCCCGGGTTTACGCGGCGTTGTGTTGATCAGACGGAACTGCTCATAGCTGATCGGCTTGTCGTGGATGTTCAACAACTGTTCGGGAAAGATCTGCTGCGGAGCATTGGAACTGGTCCAAAGTAATTTCTGATTCTGGTCATACAGCCGCGCGTAAAATCCCCGATGCGTGTGGGTGGTGGCTTTCAGATTCAGCTCGGCCTTGATCTGATCCAGGTCGTGCGGGAACAAGCTTTCAAAGATGAGCCGCGCCTCATTGGCATCTTCCATGAGTTGCTCGTCGGCTTCGCGGCGGAGCGTGTATCGCAACCCTTCGCGAACTGCCCACAGCGTAAATAGAATCATCGCCAGGAACGTGGTCATGTTCCACAGCGTCAGCCGAAATCTCAGCGAACCGATGATTTCTCGCAGACGATGCCGGGGCATACAAAGATCTCCGTAAAACGAAACTCATTGAGCGCAACCCCCTACATCGTAACAGGCCCAGCCGACAAGAGGGAGCAGACCGCAGTTGCGTGCAAGAAGGGAGCCCAACCTCAGGATCAATCCCGTGAAGCCCCCCTGGCACTGCAGACGGTCGAGTTGTTCCCATTTGCCCAAAGGCCCCAGGACTTCGTTGCGCGCGGGAAACACTCTGAGAATACGCTGAAGCACTATCCGCGTACGAAGTCGGTGATCGCGGTCTCAAGGCTTGACTCGAAACATGGGTGGTTGTGATTGAAGCCAGTTGGGCTCGCAGCCGACGACTGGCCGCTACCGAATAACCCTCGCTCCGCACGCGGCTCAAGGCCGCGTCTCGCACCTGCATCCACTCGTTCCATTCGGCCAAGGCAGGGGCAAATTCCTGGATCAGGTTGAACTAGTCCGGGACTTTCGCAGCCCACACCTTGGCGGATGCGGTTCCCGCACGGCAGCGCTACACAAAACCGTTGATCTTCTGGCCCCATTGGATGACCGCAGAGAGATTCATCAACCGTTTTTGGGACGCAGCCGAGTATGTTGCTATCCAGGCCAAACAATTGAGAAGACAGGGGATAAGACTTAGTGAGTGGTCCCAATCTGGCGAACCTGAGATGACAAGGAATCAAAGTAGAGGCGAGAACACTCTAAACCGGCGACTTTTTATTCGAGGTGCTCACTCGGATTCGAGAATCGGAACTCCCTCCTCGACGGCGTCGCTTCAGGCGCAAGAGTTAAGGGAGAGGGCCATCGACACCGGGCAATGACCGAGGCGGTCGCGGTTCGCCGATTTGTAGCAGCAACGGAATCAGCAGCAGGTTCACCAGCAAACCGCCCGCAATCGCCGTGCTCACCAAAGCACCAAAGTAAATCAGCGGCACAAAGTGGGAGGTGGTCAGCACCAGGAATCCCAGGATCAGGGCGACGTTCGAGTAGATCAGCGGGCGGCGGACTTCGGTTTGGACTTCGGACAGGGCGCCGCGAAAGTCCAATCCCGCTAATCGGGCTCGATGGTAGGCGGAAAGATAAAAGATGCTGTCGTGGATGGTCAGGCCCATGGTATCGCTGGAGATCATCGCCGTGCCGATATTGACCGGAACTCCCGCCCAGCCCATGCCGCCGAGCAGCAGCAAAATTGGCAAGACGTTGGGCACCAGCGAAATCAGCCCCATCCATAGCGAGCGATAGGCGATCGTCATGATCGAGATCAGTCCCAGCGCGCCGACGATTAGGCCCGTCCATTGGTCGGCCAGCAGGCTTTCCATCAGATAGGTCAACAGCACATAGAGCCCAGTGACTTTGGCTTCGGGAAACTGGGCCCTGGTGAGTTCGCCGACTTGATTGATCAGCTGTTCCTTGGCCTCGGCGGATTGCCGTTCCCGAGCTCGCAGCATGATCCGCATACGGCCTTTTTCTGGATTGAAGAGACTAGGGCCGAAATCGGGCTGCAAGGCATTCAGCCACCGCAACTTCGCTTCATCATTGGGAACCAGAATGGGAATCCGGGGAACAAGATCGAGTCCATCGGTGATCGAAACGACTTTCGTCAACGCCGAGTCGGCACCCGTTCGCAGCTCTTTCAGTTGCGTGGTGAGGTGGCGAACTTTGTCGAGATGATCGGGATCGAGTTCAGTGGGGGCGGGGAAATTGACTTCCCACAGCCCTGCTCCGCCGAGTCGTTCTTCCATAAAATTGAGCGCTTTCACCACCGGGCTGGACGCTCGGAAGTTGCGCGTGAAGTCGGTTTCCAGACGCAGTTGCCACAACCCGCTCACACCGGCAGCCAGCGTGATCAACGTGACGATGCCAATCCAGCGGGGATGAGCCAACACCCAGGCCGTGAGCTGATGCAGTGATTGATTGACCTGCTGTGAGCCCCGAGGCTTGGACTCCGATAGCCGCCCCGAGCCCAACAGCATTCCGGCGGGCAGTACTAGGGCCATGGCGAGCAGCACCAGCAGTGATCCCATCACCATGGTGATGCCGAACGACCGCACGGGATGCAGGTGGCTCGAAAGATGGGCCGCGAACCCCGTCGCCGTGGTCAGACAAACCCAGACAATATCGATACCAATGACCTGTAACATCTGGCGAAACGCGGTTTCTCGATCAAACCGCTTCCGCAGTTCCTGGAAGTAGAACGAGAGGTAAACCACCGTGGAGACACCGATGATCGTGACTAGCGAACCAAGGATCGAGCTGACCATCGTCAGCTGGATTTGACTGCTCCAGAGCCCCGCTTTGGTCCACAAGATCGTCATTTGAACAATGACGAATGGGAGTAAGATCGACCGGAAATCACGCAGGAAGAACAAAATGACGATGACCATCAGGACCGAAGCAGCCCAACCCATGAATTGGCCGTCATCTTCGGCATAGCGGAACATGTCGAGAACCAGCGTCGGTTCGCCTACCACGTGCGTCGGCAACGATTGTTCGGCAGCAATACGACGGAGTTCGGCAATGGTTGCGGGGCGTGGTTGCGCAGCCTTCTGTTCGTCCGCCAACCGGACCGCAACAGCCGTCGTTTGGTTATCTTCCCCCAGCAGGACGCCGCGGGCGAATTCGAGTAGCTGAGGCCGCCGTGACCGAAAGACTCGCTGCTTGGTGAGTTCGAGGTAGATGTCGAGACTTTGGACACTGCCTTCGACGACTCCGGGAACTTCAGCCACACGTGCGGCGAGTTTTGCCAGGCGCGCCTGCCCGGCGTCCTCAAACAGCTCAGGATCGGTGTAAGCCAGAAAGACGAATTCGTCTCCACCGAAGAGCGCCTTGCTTTCGGTGTACTCGAGCAACCGGGGGTTGTCGGCAGCATACAGCGACTCAATCGACTGATCGAAGGTCACTCGACTAGCAGGATAAATCGACAGGCATGTCAGGCCGATTGCTGCCAGCAGCAACGCCAGCCGGTAGCGGACCAGCCTGTCGATGAGACGGTTCCAACGACCACTCGACACAGACAGTCGCTCCTCAAAAATGGCCCCAGAGAACATGCCGGCGCACCCTACAGACGCTGGCGCCAGCATTACGCAGGGGCATAATACCAAACTCAGCGTGCAGGAGAACTGTCGACCGTTCAGAAGCCAGATTTAAAGCCGTAAGAACGACATCGAAGCGGGTTGCCGTCAGGCCATTGAAAGTTCCTTAACCTCTGCATCAACATTTTATGGTAGTCGATAGATATTGCGTTTCAACTTAAAGTCGCCATCAACATCGAAGGTCCCCTTAGACGTGGAATGAGCCCATCCCGTCGGAGATAAAATGAAGTGATCACGAACCTGATGAGCAATCATCTCAAGTTCTTCAGTTCTTCCGTAGTCCCGATAGGGACGACAGAATCTAGCCGTGGGCGTCAGCCCACGGTACCTATTCCATAACGAAACCAAGCCCCGAAGGGGCGACACCCACAATCTTTGTA
>JAZKFE010000269.1:0-6882 GCA_040386595.1 Planctomycetota bacterium
GGCGCGGGCGCCTGGGCCTGCCGCTGGCCCTTGAGGAACTTCACCAGCACGCGTTGGCCGATCAGGAACGGGGCTCCCGTGGAATCCACCACCACTTCCACAACGCGGTCGTCCGCCCGCTCGGTCGGGTCGTCGAAGCTCTCCGGCGCGAAGGGCAGCGGCGCGCCGGCCATTGCGGTGGCGCGCCAGGGTTTTTCTCCCGCTAAACGACCAAACCAGACGGTTGCTTCTTTGCACTCGCCATGTACACTAACTAGCTCAATTTCGGCGTCGTCAAACTTGCCGCCAAAGTTGGCCGCGGGACTTAGCTTGATCGCCCCGCCGGCGAATTCGTTCGTCCAAGCCAGCAACTGCTCCAGACCAGGAACGTAGTCCTCAATGCGTACGGCTCGGCTGGCCTGGGTGACTCGGCGATCGGGGTCGACGTGCAGCAGCCCCGAACGGTCGGTGATATCTTCTGCCCGGGCACTGATACACAGCGGGGCGTGCTCCGGAGACAGAATGGCCGCGTTCCACTGGGCTCGTAAACTGCAGGCGGGATCCGCATCGACGGTAATGACGTCGCACCCGCGACGCGCGAGCGCAGCGGCATCGGAACCAATGCCGCTACAAAGATCCCAGACCAACCCCGAAAACCGGGCCGATTTGTGGATCGCCACCAGCTCGCTCGTGCATTGCTCCAATCCCACGCGGTCGAGCCACAATTGATCCCCCAGAGCAAATTTGGTGAGGGCTTTGCGACGCAGCTCCTGCAGGGAGATGGCTCCGCGAACCAGCGACTCGGGGAATTCCTTGCGCAACCGAGCCTGGATCTGGAGTTCCGATCCGGTCGATTCTCGGAGGCGTTCGAAGATGGAGGGGGTTTCGCGCAAAGCCAATAGCGTTTGCCATTCGCTCCAATCAATGCCCGGGTTGGATACGGATCCCATTCAATACAATTTCACGACAGAGTTAACGTAGCAGAATCTGCAGTCCCAAGACCAACACCTGTTAATCCGAGCTGCATGTCGACGGTGTGATGTTAGAGTCTTTCCGTGCCAAGTGCGAATTCACAACGTTCAAAAATCGCGACGGCAAATGTCGCGTTCGGGTAATTTCTACAAACAGGTAGTGTCAAAACGATGTCAGGCAATTATCAACCGTTCACACCCCGCAAACCGATACCCATCTGTTGTGTCAAATCAGGTAGTTAACGGGAACCAGCAACGCAACATCATTTGTCGATGCGTTTTAGGTCACAATGCCTGAGAAATTCCTCGAACAGCCAGATAACGCCGAAAAGAGCTCCAGCACCGCCCCACCGCCCGGCCCTGCTCTTTACGAATCGGACCCTCTCCCTCTACGATAGCGACCAAGAAAATGCGTGATTCTGCGACACATCCCATGGGAAACGGTCGCTCGCCGCAATCTTCGACCGATAATTGTTCTTAACGCGGCGAGACATGAGACCTTCGGGAATCTTCCCACCGCGAGCAAGACACCCCATTTACGACTGTGCATGGTGTTGGTTCGACTGACACCAGCTGCAAGATATTTTTCCGTGAACCCGGCTGAGCCCCCCTGTTGCGGGCCGTCTGTTTCCGCCCCAGTGAAGTGTGAGACGCCTGTCATGTTCAATGTGTTATGTCGGGATAACCTGTCAGTTGCTGGTATCAAGCTGCTGCAGGATACCCCTGGTCTGAACGTCATCGTCAACAATGAGAAAAGCGACAAGCTGGGCGCAGCGGGAATCCGCGAACTGTTGCGTGAAGTGGACGGCGTGATCATTCGCTCGGACACGAAGATGACGCCGGAGATCCTGAAGGATCAACCGCGTTTGAAGATCATCGTCCGGGCGGGTGTGGGTGTCGATAACATCGATTTGGATGCCGCCACACGTGCCGGTATCGTCGTCATGAATACCCCCGCTGGTAACACCACCAGCACCGCCGAACACGCCGTCACCATGATGATGGCCATGTCGCGCTACATCGCCCCGGCCGATGCCAGCATTAAGGCCGGCAAATGGGACAAAAAGAGCTTCACGGGGACACAACTCGCCGGCAAGACCCTGGCAGTCATCGGCCTGGGCCGTATCGGCCAATCGGTCGCACGCCGAGCCATCGGTTTGGAAATGAAGGTTGTCGGTTACGACCCGTTCCTGTCCGTCGAGAAGGCTGCCGAGCAGGGAATTACCCTCTATCGCGATATCGACGAGCTGCTGCCGCTGTGTGATTACCTCACCGTTCACACGCCTGGTGGTGCCGAAACCAAGGGTTTGATCGGCAAAGAGCGGATCGCCAAGATGCGCAAGGGTGTGCGGCTGATTAACTGTGCCCGTGGCGGGATCATCGACGAAACGGCTCTGGCCGACGCCCTGGATGCCGGCCATGTGGCCGGTGCAGCCCTCGACGTGTTCGAAATCGAACCGTTGCCCGCCGATTCTCGCTTGTTGAAAACCAAGAATCTGCTGACAACCCCGCACTTGGGTGCTTCAACCGAAGAAGCCCAGGAATCGGTCGCGACGGAAGCGGCAGAAATCATCTCTGGTTTCTTGATCCGCAACGAAGTCCGGCACGCGGTCAACATGGCTCCGATCACCAGCAGCGAAATGGCCGACATGAAGGCCTACCTCGACCTGGGTCGCCGCCTGGGTCTGCTGTTGGCCCAACAGAATAAGTCCACCGGTGTGAAGTCAGCCGTCGTCAATTACCGCGGTGAAGCGGCAACCAAGAAGACCAAGCTGATCACCAATGCCTTCGCCTGCGGGTTGCTGGAATCGGCACTCGACGAAAGCGTCAACATCGTCAACGCCGAGCTTCTGGCTCGCGAACGCGGTATCGAGATTACCGAAACCACGTCGACGGAACCCTCTGATTTCCACACGATGGTCCAGGCCATTGTGCAGACCGATCACGGGGAACTGACCGCTTCGGCGACGATTTTCGGCAAGCAATTCTTGCGTCTGGTGCGGCTCGGTAAGTTTTCGATCGATGCCTATCTGGACGGCACCATGTTGATCTACCGGCACCGCGACGTCCCCGGTTTGATCGGGTACATCGGCCAGATTTGCGGCCGGCATCAAGTCAACATCGCCCACATGGCCCTGGGTCGCCTGCAAGATTCCCCGGGTGGCGATTCTGTCGCCATCTTGAACCTCGACAATGCCCCTTCGGACGAAGTCATCGAGGAAATCAAGAAGCATCCCGAAGTCACCGGCGTGGAAGTCGTGAACCTGCCGAAGGCGGGCGCTCCCCTACCTTGGCTGGTGACCAAGTAATTTTTCAATGTTGATATTGAAGAGACATCGAAACTGACAACCGGGCGGCATTTTTGCCGCCCGGTTTTGTTTTCCGATTGGGTAATTTACTACACACCCAAAGCGTGACCCGCGTACGGCAAAATCCTTACATTCCATGCAAATCATCCCAGTTCTCGACTTGCTGAATGGTGTCGTGGTACGCGGGGTGGCGGGACGGCGTGAGACCTATCGGCCCGTGGAAAGCCAGATCTGCGGGTCGGCCGAACCCCTGACCGTGGCTCGTGCCTTTCGAGATCAGTTTGGTCTCGATCGGCTCTACGTGGCCGACCTCGATGCGATTCTCCAAAGTAGACCGAACCTCGAGACCTATCAGCGATTGGCGGACGACGGGTTTTCACTGCTGGTGGACGCGGGATTCGAAGATCTGACGTCCGCCACGACCGTTCTGGAAGCCGGGGCCGACTCGATCATCGTGGGCCTCGAATCTCTGCCCCATTTTGAGCTTCTAGGGAGCCTTATTGGCCATTGCGGTGCCCCAAAAGTCGTCTTTAGCCTCGATTTATTGCAAGGGCAGCCCCTGGTCGGCAATCGTGATTGGAAGAATCTGGCACCATTGCAGATCGCTCAGCTGGCCCTGGAACAAGGTACCAAGCGCCTGATTGTGCTGGATCTAGTACAAGTCGGAGTCGGCACCGGAATCTCGACCTTAGAACTCTGTACGGCGATCCGTGCTCAGTCCCCCAAAATAGAATTAATCACCGGCGGAGGTGTCCGTAATCGGGGTGATTTGCAGTTGCTGGCCAGCCAGCAGTTGGACGGCGTTCTAGTCGCCTCGGCCCTGCACAATGGGCAGTTGTCTCGAGATGATCTCGATTCACTGAGCGGATGAACGTATTTTTTATCAAAATCCGGTTGAGATTTTTCCCACAGATAAATCCTCTCCGCGCAGGCTACCCCAACGTCACCTGAATGGCTTGGCTCCAAGGACTTGGAACGCCCATAAAAGCTGTGAAATCGCGGTTAAGAGCGTGGATTTCACACTTTTCCCGACCTCCTGCCAAGCCGCGATTCCTCTAGCTGAGGCAGATTACACGGGGCATCGCTCTTTTTTCTGTACAGCCCTGGCACGGATGTGTACATTTTGTCTGTCGGGCGGCGTGCTTGATTCCCCTACCGTAGTCGATCAGAATATGCAAGATCGCCCACTTTACCTCGTGATGCTCATCAATCGATGGAATTCATCCTTTCGACACGGACAATTTGTCGGCGTTGGTAACAGGGTTCAAATCGAGTGAGCAATCATGTCGGCCTAATCGGGCCTGGTTGATAAGAGGTACGACTCGCGCATCGGGTGAGTGTTTTCAAGGAATTTCAAGCACTTATGATCAAGCTTCTTCCAGGACAAACAGTTGGCATCGACCTCGGAACGACCTACTCGACGATCTCACAAATCAACGACAAGGGTGAGCCCGTTTCGCTCGTAAACACAGACGGCAAGAAAATCACCCCCTCGGTGGTCTTGCTGGGTGAAGATGGCCACGTTCTCGTCGGACCGTCCTTTGAACGCATTTCTCTCGAGCCGCCCGATCACGTTGTCGAAGCTGTCAAACGACAGATGGGCAACAAAGATTGGTTCAAGCTGTACCAAAACAAGAAGCTGACACCGGAATTCATTTCCGCGTTGATCCTGAAAAAGTTGAAGCAGGACGCCGAAAAGCAAATCGGCCCGATCGCCAATGCGGTCATCACCGTCCCCTACTACTTCAATGACGTCCGCCGCAAGGCGACTCAGGACGCGGGCCGCATTGCCGGCTTGAATGTCATCGACATCATCAACGAGCCGACTGCGGCGACGCTGTGCTATGCATGGCAACGTGGTGAATTAGGCCGTGCCGAAGGCCGCGATATCGAACGTACCATCATGGTCTATGACCTGGGTGGCGGTACTTTCGACGTGACCGTGGTGCGTTACACGCCCACGTCATTCCGCGTGCTGGCCACCGACGGCGACGTCATGCTGGGTGGTCTCGACTGGACGCGTCGCGTCGTCGATCACGTTTCCGAACAGTTCGCTCGCAAGTTCGGTGGCGCTGACCCCCGGACTGAGCCGGAATCGATGCTGACCCTGACCGATGAATGCGAAAAAGCGAAACGCATTCTGTCGACCAAGGCTCAGGTGCCGATCGGCGTGTATTTCAAGGGGAAATCACTGACGATCTCGATGACCCGGGGCGACTTCGAACGCATCACCTCCGATCTAATGCAACGTACGAAGGACACCACGGAACTCGTACTGCAACAGGCCAATGTGAAGCCGGGCCAGTTGGATGAAGTCGTTCTGGTGGGTGGTTCTACTTACATGCCGATCGTGGAAACCATGCTACGAGAAGTGTGCGGCCGCGAGCCCTCACGCGAACTCAGCCCGGAAGAAGCGGTCGCCCAGGGTGCCGCTATTCACGCTGCCATTCTGGAAGCCCGAGCCACCGGCGGTGAAAGCCGCATGGCCAAGAGCGTCATTAACCGGCTGCGTTCGGTCAGTGCGATCGACGTCAATTCCCATTCGTTGGGAGTGGAGATCACCGATCCCAGCGACCGTAAGCGGAAGATGAATCACATCATGATTCCGCGGAATACGGCGATTCCGTGCCTCGTCAATCAGCGATTCTCGACAACGGTACCCAATCAGCAACGGGTCCACGTCAAGCTCTTGCAGGGCGAGACTCAGGACATTGATGCCTGCACGCTGGTGGGAGATTTCCGGATTCTCAATCTGCCCGCCAACCTGCCGGCTGGCTCACCCGTGGAGTTAACCTACAAGTACGATGCCAATGGCCGTATTCACGCCACGGCTCGCGATTTGATTGGTAACAACGAGGCCGCAACCCAGATCGTCCGCGACAGTGGAATGACCGAAGGCAACGTCGAAGACGCCTTCGAATCACTCACCAAGCAGTACACTGTGGAATAAGCCGCAGACGAGATTGAGGCAACCCGACGAAATCATGCTCACGCCAAGGTCGTGAGCATGATTTGGGTCGGTAATATCGTTACACTCAGGAAGGGTGTCGCTGTACGTTATTGCCCGTGACGGACATTCTCCGCGCCCGGCTGCTCTCGAAATTACTGAGACCAGTCCTGTCCGGAGAACGAGTCTGACGTGGGCCTTAAGACTGTGCTGGAATCGCAGGGAGTGGCCGCATGTCTGCCGGAGAAATTGACGTCTACAAGGAGTGGCTCGGTATCCCTGAGGGTGACCGCCCTCCGGATCATTACCAATTGCTGCGGCTGGTCCAGTTCGAAGACGATATCGAAAAGATCCGCAACAACTACAAGAAACTCAACGGTCACGTCCGCAAGTACGCCGCCGGTAAACACTCGGTCCGTTCACAGGAACTCCTGAATGAACTGGCCAAGGTGATGCTGTGCCTGACGGACGCGGAACGCAAACGTGAATACGATGTCAGCCAGGGCCGCGAAGTCGAACAAGAAGAAACGACAGGTCGCCGGCCGCTGGAAGTGATTCTGACCCAGAAGCAGCTGATCAGTCAGTCGCAGGCGGAAGAAGCGAAAAATCACGCCCAAAAGACGGGTCTCGACATGCGCGACGTCGGCACAGAGCACGCTGTGGTAGGACTGGCAAA
>JAZKFE010000269.1:6892-7622 GCA_040386595.1 Planctomycetota bacterium
GACCCCGATCCTGAGATGGCCCGCGAGATCGCCCAGGCCTATGCAGAAGAGCTGGGACTCCCCTTCATCGACCTGACCGACTTGGTCCCCGATGACAACATTCTGGATCAAGTCCCCAAAAAGCTCGTCAAACAGCACTCGATTCTGCCATTGTTCGTGGATGACGATGTGCTGCTGATCGCCTGTACGCATCCGCCGGATTCGGATCTGGAAGAAGAGCTGCGGTTCCGGCTCAATTTCCCTGTGCGTGCGGTTCTGGCAACGCCTCTGAATATCAATCAGGGCATCGCCAAATACTACGCTCCGGGCGCCCGCAACGAGACGGTGGAAGCGACTTCTAAAGGCAGCAGCAAGGCCGCGAAGAGCACCAAATCCTCGTCGTCATCGACACCCACAAAGAAAGAGCCCAAACGGGCTCTGACGCAACTGTCGCCAGACGAATTGAAACAGCGTCAGACCCTGGGAATTCTGGCCTTCTGCTGGACTGCAATTCCGTCGGCACTGATTGACACTTATCTGGTTCCGGAAAGCTTTAAAGTCATCGGCATGGGCTATTTTGGTTTGACTCTGATCACAGTCCCCATCGCGGGATTCCTGGTCTGGCTGAACTGCTTCAAACGGTAGACCTTCCCTTCCGGGAGCGCTGCACAAGACGCAGCTTTGAACTCGCCAACGGGTGAGTTTGAAGCTGCGTTTTTTTGTATTTCCGGGGCACCACACGGGCGGATTC
>JAZKFE010000270.1:0-2963 GCA_040386595.1 Planctomycetota bacterium
TTTAATTTCCGACACCTTACCCTTGAAAAGAAACACAGCCGCTCCGTGGTGAATCCATTCTTAGGGAGTCGTGCATCACGCAGAAGCTGAGATTACAGCGAGAACAGTCGCACCAGATCCGTTGCGAAGTTTTTTTGCGAGGGCGTTCCTAGAGAGAGATGTGGCGATGAGAGACATCGCGAAGAGGTCAACTCGGGCGTGCCCTGCTGGAGGGGAGGAGGCAGGGCACGCCCGGTTGAGTGTACGTCCGGGTGCCGAGGGAGGTTCTCGACACCCGGTGTTGGTTTGACTGCGAAGCGACGTTGGGGTGATCGACCCAGAGACCACGTGATCCAATGCCACATGCTTCAGCCCAGACCCACTAGGCCGTGCAGGGATTCCCGCAAATCCTTGATGCACCCAGTCAAACCGACATTTCGTTGTATTGGTAGTGTGTTCCGCGAGTTCGAATTCCCGTGGAACGATTTACGCCACGGCTTTAAGTCGTCGTTGTCCTTCCGGACTGACTCCGGATTTTTGTCGGACCCATTCGACGACCCGTTCCATCCGCATCCCACGCGAGCCCTTAATCAGCACCGTGGTATCGGTATCCAGCCAACAATCTAAAACAGCAAACACCGTGTCCATTTCGTTGCAGGTGGCGATCCCATGTCGTGGGAAACCTGCTTCAATGGCCCCGGCGGCGATGCGATCGGCATGGGGGCCGAACGCAATCACGCAATCAATTTTGGCTTGTGCGGCATAAGTCCCGACATGCTGGTGATAAGCATCGGCTTCAGCACCCAACTCGAGCATATCTCCCGCGACCAGCACGCGCCGTTGTCCGGTTTTCCAGTCGGCCAGCAACTGGCAGGCGGCCTGCATCGAGGCTGGACTGGCGTTGTAGGTATCATTGATCAGCGTCAATGCCCCGAGCTGTTCGACTTCGCAACGGCTGTCTACTGGCACGAACGCTTTCAGCCCACGGACGATGGCTTCTGTCTCCAAGCCAATTTCGCGGCCCACGGCGATCGCGGCCAGGGCGGAAACCAAGTAGTGCCGTCCGGTGACTGGAACTTCGTAGTTGGTGCCTCCAACCTTGAATTTCAGGCGATTGACGCCCATTTCGACGTTTGTCGCCCGGATCTGATTGTGCGATCCCTGACCGACCTGGATGACTTTACAAGCGGCCCGTTTTGCTAAGGTGCGCGTGACTTCGTCATCCCCGGCGAGGACTGCGAATCCCGACTTCGGCAGGGCTTCGAACAGCTCCCCTTTGCCTTGGAGAATGCCGGCCATACTGCCGAACGTTTCCAAATGACAGGGAGAAATTGCGGTGATCACGCCAATTTCCGGCTGGGCAATTTCGACCAGTTTACGAATATCGCCGGTCCGGCGTGCACCGAGTTCTAGCACCGCAAATTCATGATTGCGGGAGATCTGGAGCAAAGTCAGCGGCAGGCCAATTTCGTTGTTGAAATTCTTCTCGCTGCGAATGCCGTCATAGCCCATATTCAACGTGGAGTAAATCATCTCTCGGGTCGTGGTTTTTCCCACGCTACCGGTGACTCCGACAACCAAGGCGTCACGTTGCAAACGGTACCAGCCCGCAAAATCGGCCAGTGCCTGTAGGGTGTGCTCAACCTCGACCAAGGGCCCAGCGCATTCAATCGGTTGGCCCCGGTTGACGACGCAGCAGGCGGCTCCGCGAGCTTCGGCATCGGCGACGTAGTTATGGCCGTCCTGATTTTCGCCGCAGAGGGCCCAGAAAATACTGCCACGAGTCACCGCGCGTGAGTCGGTGACAACTTCCGTGAACGTATCGTCGAAGTCGAGAATCCGCACCGGGTTTCCACGGGTGGAGGCGACAAGTTGTGCGAAAGAAACTGATTCCATGATGCAATTTCAGGCTGGTGTCGAACGGCAATTCTGGTGGGAATTGGAGTGGGTTCGAGCAACTTGCTCGTCGGCGGAACGTTCGTCACCAATGCGGACATTCAAGAGCTGGCGTGGTCGACAGGGCTTGAAATATCCTTGAGAAGGGCAGGCGGAAGTGCGATGGAGAGGCAAACTTACGGACAATGTCGAAACAGGATTCGGACGTGTGTTTCATCTGAGTCTTGCCTGCTGTCAGGTCTGATTCAGGATGATGTCGAAAAAATGGATTCAGGCGTACGCCCGGAGGCGGTAGAGTACGAAATCGATGTCAGGAATTTGCGGACCACTTCGCGATCATCGAAATGATGACGCTCGTCGCCCGTAATTTGTTCGGTCTCATGCCCCTTACCAGCGATTAAAACGCTGTCTCCGGGGCGTGCCAGATCAAGCGCCGTGTGGATGGCGGTTTCTCGATCGACGATGGCTTGAGGTTGCGCACGTCCGGCCACGGCGCCGGCCAGGCAGTCGTGAATAATCTGTTCGGGATCCTCGGAACGAGGATTGTCGCTGGTCAGGATGGCCACATCGGCATCACAGGCCGCTTGCGTCAGCAATGGCCGCTTCAGTCGATCACGATCGCCGCCTGCTCCGTAGACAACGATGACTCGACCCGGCGTGACGCTTCGCAGGCTGCGAACACAGCGCCGCAAGGCATCATCGGTATGAGCATAATCGACGAAAACCGAGAACAACTGACCGCACTCCACCGCTTCCATGCGGCCGGGGACGGCTCGCAAGGATTTCAATCCCACGGCAATCTCGTCCAGAGACAGGCCGAGGTGACAGGCTGCGGCGCTCGCGGTGAGGCAATTGGCGACGTTGTGTTTTCCCAGCAGAGGTGTCAGGACTTCGATCGTGCCTTGGGGCAACCGCAGTTCAAACAACGTTCCGGCCAGTGATTGATCGATAATATGGGCCGTGATATCGGCGGCCGAGTCGATGCCAAATGTGATCTGCGTGTGATTTTTCAGCAACTCTTTCAGCGGCCAGCTGAGCGGATCATCGGCATTCAAGACGATGCAACCACCCGGCTTCAAATGTTCGAC
>JAZKFE010000270.1:2973-32755 GCA_040386595.1 Planctomycetota bacterium
CGATGCGCCATTTGCTACGACGGTAAGCCTCGTAATTGTGGTGATAGTCAAAGTGGTCTTGAGTGATATTCGTAATCGCAGCGACATCCAGTTGCGTGCCGGCGATCCGGTCTTGATCGAGGGCATGGCTGGAAACTTCGAGCGCCGCGTGCGTCGTTCGCTGATGGACCATGCGACCTAGCCAGGTCGACAGGGTCGCAGTGTCGGGGGTGGTCAGCGTGGAGGGTTCACTCAGCACGCCGTCGTGATATTCAATCGTCCCCAGCAATCCGGTCTGCTTGCCGGCGGCTTGCAGGATCGAGCGACAGAGCCACGTCGTCGTGGTTTTTCCGTTGGTTCCCGTGATCCCGATGGTTTTCAGGGCTCGGGACGGAGTTCGCCACAATTGAGCCGACAGCAGGGCAAACGCCCGTCGCGGATCGGTCACCACGCACTGTGGAACAGTAATTTCTGGCAGTGGATGCGATACTAGCAATGCGGTAGCACCGCGAGCCACAGCATCGGACGCAAACGCGTGTCCGTCGACATGCGTGCCAGGAATGGCTGCAAACAGCATCCCCGGTCGGCAGTCTCGACTGTTGGCCGTGGCCCCGGTGACTCGAATGTTGGCACATCCGACGAAGCTGGCAACAGGAAACACTTGACGGAGTTGCACCGGCACCTGAGCTGGCGTCGTTCCGCCGTGTCGTGATGTCGGTCCATACAGCATGGCACACTACCCTTAGGGAGTCTGTTCCAGCGTGGAATTGGGGATGGATGGAATGCAGGGATCGCAGCAGGCCAAAACGGACCTGAGGATCGGGAAGGCTTGGCGAACGCAGTAGTCAAAACTTGCAGTGAAGTGGCGGCGATTCTCGCGATTTGGCCGGACGGGTCAACACGAATTTGACAAGAATAGGTAAAGAGCGTCCCCTGAGGCACTTCCGCGTTTTCTAGCTCGGCTAGGAAGCCACGATCCTGTACGAAATCAATTCGGGATTGGCGAATTGCATTGGGGAGACTATACCACTTCTGCTGTCGTCGGAGGTTGCCTTGCGTCACCTCGCGGCAGGGGACAGGTTGCTTTCTTCTGGTTGTTCAAGGTTTGCCAATGTCGGGGCTGACTTCTACTGCGAACTCGATTCTCGCTGCGACAACGTCGCCGCCCGAGACACCACGGCTGCAGATCGATCGCCGCTATTGGCTGGCCGTAGCCCTCTTCATATTGACGGGGTTGGCACTCAATGTGGACTTGCGGGTTTCGCAATGGACGCATACGAAGCAGGGACTTAAGAGCTTGCATCAGGCACTGCAAGTCGCCGAGGCCTTTGGTGATAGCGTCGGCGTGGCAGTCGTGCTGATTACCCTCAGTCTGGTGGCCGTCCCGCGACGTCGAGAATTGTTGCGCGTGATTTTCAGCGTGCTCGCGGCGGGATTGACGGCGGACGTTGTCAAGTTCTTCATCGCGCGACTCCGCCCCCGCAGTTTTCCGGGCGAGGGACTCTTTAATGTAGCATCGGTCGCTGACACGTTTCACGGCTGGCTGCCGTTCCTGCAGTCCGGTGCCGTGGCAGTGGGCTCGAAATATCAGAGTTTTCCCTCAGCCCATACCGCCACCGGCGCGGCTTTCGCGGTCGCACTGACCCGCATGTATCCACTCGGCTGGTGGTGGTTCAGTTTCTTGGCCGCGATGGTGGCTTTACAACGAGTCGAAACCGGGGCTCATTACGTTAGCGATACCTGCTTCGGTGCGGCCGTGGGTTTGTTCGTGGCACTCACTTTTCAACGCGGAACCCCCTGGTCGAGGTGGTGTGATCAATATGAGCAGGCCTCTGGGGCGGACGCGACGAATGCCGACGCTCGCTAGACCATTAGTTCCGTGAGAGCCTTGTCCTGCCGTGGATTTCAGGAAATCTCCTAACATCACCGTACACAGAAAGCGTTGAGTGTCGTGGATTTGCAGGTTGTCGAACAGATTGGCGAAGTGCGTCAGGCGGTGAATTTGGCGCGCCAGAGCGGATCCCGGATTGGATTCGTACCGACGATGGGGGCCCTCCATAGTGGGCACGTCAGCCTGATGGAAGAGGCGCGTCGCCAGGGGCAGTTTGTCGTCGTGTCGATCTTCGTCAACCCGACACAGTTCGGTCCGAAAGAGGATCTCAACAAGTATCCACGGCCGTTTGAGAACGATGTCGAGTTGTGCCGCCAGGCGGGCGTGGGCCTCATTTTTCACCCGCAACCGGTGACGATTTACCCGCCGAATTTCAAAACAAAAGTCGAAGTGACCGGACTGTCGAGTCTCTGGGAAGGGGCTTTTCGACCGGAGCATTTTTGTGGCGTGACGACCGTTGTCATGAAGCTGCTGAATATCGTGCAAGCGGACGTAACCTACTTCGGGCGCAAGGATTTTCAGCAGCAGCTGATCATCAAAAAGATGTGCCAGGACCTCGATTGGCCCTATGCCATCCAAACCTGCGAAACGATTCGCGATCCGGACGGCCTCGCCAAGAGCAGCCGCAACGTTTACCTCAGTCCCGCTGAGCGGCAATCGGGGCTGGCGTTGTCTCGGGCGTTATTTCATGTTCGCGATCAAATCCAGTCGGGAAATCGTGACGTGCTACAATTACAGCAACAGATGCAGCAGATTCTGGAGACGACTGCCGGCGTTGTGGTCGACTATGCGGCCATCATGAATTCCGATACGCTCGCCGCGGCCACCGAGTATCAACCCGGCATGACCGCAGCCATCGCCGCACGAGTCGGCGCGACACGACTGATTGATAATATCGAATTACCGTAGTGCGGCCGTCATTAAGGGATTTTGAGTTTCATGGTGCATCGAATCGCTGGGAGGGTGAGGCTCCTGCCGAACCGCTAAGTCTATTTGGCCTCAGCAGACCAAGCGGTTCAGCAGGAGCCTCACCCTCCCAATTTTCCGCGGCAAGACGACTGAAAATACACCGGTTCGAAAAGCTCCCGCTTCTTATATTTCGCTAAGGCACGTTCCCGCTCGCTCTCCCTCCTACAGGTTTTCGGCATGCTCCAGGTTCTATTACAAATTCCCACGAATCTGACGGTGCCATTTTTCGGGCAACAGATCCCCGTTTTGGGCTTCGGAATTTTACTGGGTGCCTGGCTCCTCTTATGTGCGTTCTGGGGCATCCAGCATTTTCGACGCCACGGCTTCAACGCGGATCTGCAGTCTCAAGTCGTGTTTCAGGCACTGATTGCGTTGGTGATCTGGAAGTTGCCGGTGATCACGGATTTTATCAAAATTTATGGCTATGGCGCTGCCATGGTGTGCGGCTTCTTGGCGGCCGCCTGGCTGGCCGGGGAACGAGCCAAACGCGAAGGCCTTGATCCCGCCATCATGTGGGATATTGGGATGACGGTGCTCTTCAGCGGAGTCATCGGTGCTCGGCTGTTTTACATCATCAAGAACCCCGCAAACTTTTTTGGTGGCGGCCGTACTCTGGTCCAGACCTTGATTGAAATTGTGAATCTGTCCAATGGCGGCCTCGTGCTATACGGGGGCGTTCTGCTGGGGATTGCCGCTTTCATCTGGCATAGTCGCCGCCTGGGGCTGTCCGCCCTGAAGCTGGCTGACATTTTGATTCCGGCAATTTTTGTCGGTGAAATGTTCGGCCGCATTGGCTGTTTCTTGAACGGTTGCTGCTTTGGAGATCCCACGACACTACCGTGGGCCGTGCAATTTCCCGCCGGCAGTGTTCCCTTCATGATGGAAGTCCAAGCCGGCGTCATTAAAGAGAACGCCATGTGCAGCCTGCCACTGCACCCCGCCCAGATCTATAGCAGCATTAATGCCTTGATCTTGGCCATCATTACCTGGAACTACTACCCGCGACGTTCGCGAGACGGATCTGTTCTGCTGCTGGGATGGGTGCTGTATCCCATTACCCGGTTCTGCCTGGAGATCGTCCGCGGCGACACGCCGGGCGAATTCGGCACCTCATTGACGATTGCTCAATGGGTTAGCTTTGCCATGTTATTTGGTGCTGCTGGCTTTGCCGTCTTTCTTTCGACTCGGCCCAAACTACCACCCGTCTCTCCTGAATTGCCTCAGACTCCGCCTCAGAAATAGATGTTGTCAGATTCGGGATCACTCCGATAATGATTCCAGAGGCACGCAAGGAGGTGGGCCATTCAACACGCGGTTATTACCACCGCTTGCTCCTCGCCACGACCTCTCGTCGAGCTGTAAACAATAACGCTCACGAGACTTAGCACCGATGGTGCATCCGACTTCGCGAGGAAGTAGAGATGTTGAAATCAAAAGTCTGGCACAACTGGTCAGCCTGCGTAATCTGCGGGCTGCTGGTGGCTTCTGCCGGTTGTCGAGCAACGAATCATGCTGAAGCCGGGGCCATGATGGGCACGGGTGTCGGTGGTGTCCTGGGAGCGATGATTGGTGGCCAGAGCGGTCATGCGGCCGGTGGCGCGATTGTCGGTGCTCTCGCGGGAGCCACGGTCGGCGGACTCGCCGGCAATGCCGAGGATGCTCGGGAAGAACGTGATGTCGCCGTGGCGCAGGCCCAATATGAACGAGACCGCGCGGTTCAGCAGGCAGTGACGAACATGGATTTGATCACCATGGCGCAAGCCGGCTTGAGCGATCCGGTGATCGTGAATTCGGTGCAAACTCGTGGCGGTCAGTTCGATCTCAGTCCCGGGGCCATCATTGAATTGAAGAATCGCGGTGTCAGCGACAACGTGATTCTGTCGATCCAGAGCCTCAACAACACGCGACCGGTCGCGGCCACCTACGCCTATCCGACGACGATTGTTTCTCCCGCACCGGTCTACATCGCCCCGCGGCCCACGATTGGTGTCGGCGTGGTTGTCGCCCCGCGGCCGTACTATCACCGCGGCTATTACGGGCGACCTTACCGTCATTATCATGGCTGGTAGTGGCTGCCACCGCGTGACTCGCCCCAATCTGGCCAGAAATTGGGGCTGCGCCACGGCCGTCCAAATTAGGCGGCCGTGAGACTCTCACCCGAGGCAACACTCCAGTATGATGACCGCTGTGGATTCAGCGTTCTTTTTTTGACTGGGAAAGTGGCATGTCGCGGATGATTGAGCCGGGGGCAGCGATCGGTGTATTGGGCAGTGGGCAACTCGGACGAATGTTCGCCATCGCCGCCAGACGCATGGGATATCGCGTTCATACGTACTCTCCGGACGATGACACTCCCACCGGCCAAGTCGCCGACGTGGAAGTCAACGCGGCCTACGAAGATCTCGATCGGGTCCGGGAATTCGCCTCCAATGTGAAGGTGGTCACCTTCGAATTTGAAAATGTCCCCGCGGCAACCACCGCTGCGGCCGCAGAACGAACGTTGGTTCGCCCCCGAGGTGAGGTCCTCCACGTCACTCAAAACCGGTTGCGTGAAAAGACTTTTTTACAGCAATCCGGGTTCCCGGTGGCTCCGTTTCGAACGGTTCGCTCGGCCGAGGAACTCGTTGCGGCGTTGCAAGAAGTCGGCTGCCCCGCGGTGTTGAAAACCGCTGGCTGGGGATATGACGGCAAGGGGCAGGCCAAGATCACCGACCCGTCTCAAGCCGATGCAGCCTGGAAAGGGCTGAATACTTCCGAAGGTGTTCTGGAAGGCTTCGTGCAGTTCGAACGAGAAGTGTCAGTCGTTGCGGCACGTGGAGCGGACAGCGATTTCGTCCATTACGGCGTCATCGATAACCGCCATCAAAATCACATTTTGGATATCTCCGTCGCCCCCGCTGACATCCCGCCGGCCGTCGCGAAGCAAGCGGTGGAACTCGCCCGAGAAGTCCTGGAGAAGCTGGACGTTGTCGGCGTGTTGTGTGTGGAGTTCTTCCTCACCCACGACCATCAACTCATCATCAACGAACTGGCCCCGCGGCCGCACAACTCAGGACATCTGACGTTCGATGCCTGCGTGACCAGCCAGTTCGAACAGCAATTGCGAGCTATCTGCGGATTGCCCTTGGGATCACCGGAAATCCTACGGCCCGCGGCGATGGCCAATCTGTTAGGCGACCTGTGGTTTCCCCATACACCCAACTGGGGAAAAGCCTTATCGATTCCCGATGTGAAGTTGAACTTGTACGGCAAGCTTGCCCCCCGACCGGGACGCAAGATGGGGCACCTGACCGCAATGGCCGCGACTCAGCAAGAGGCCATCGACAAGGTCATCCGCGCCCGTGAGTTGCTCACGGCGCAATAATGCTGAGTTGTGGATGTGCTACTCTTGGGAGGGTGAGGCCCCTGCCGATCCGCTAAGTCTTGCAAAGCTCGAAAGACCAAGCGGTTCGGCAGGAGCCTCACCCTCCCAGATGGCTGCAATGGCCGTTGTTTGTAATTTGCGGCAAACGATCTCAACTGGTTCGCCAGCGGTTGATGTCGGTCCACAGGTCGCGGCCCTTTTGAGCGGCGGCTTTGGCCCATTGCGTTCGCAGCTGCATGACCACCATCGAGCGGGCCTGGAGTTCGTACACGGTGTCCGGTTGCTGACGTGGATAATTGCGGGCCGGGCGGGCCGTGTCGATGATCGGTTGCCAGCACTCGTGATGCTGTGTTTCGGGCAGTTTGAAGGGGAGCGAACTGTCGTGGGCATTGAGTAGGATTAGTAGCGTGGTGCCTTCGATGGTCCGACCACGCTCGTCCACTTCGTCGGTCATCTGGCCGTCCAGGCGGAAGCCCAGACAGCGCACGAAGCCCGCGTTCCATGCCTCATCGGTCATCTCGTGACCGTTCGGCGCGAGCCACGCAATGTCCTTCACCGAAGCCCCGCGGATCTGCCGGCCCTGGAAAAATTTCCGTCGCTGGACGACAGGATTCTCGCGCCAGATTTGAATCACCCGGCAGACGAATTCAAAGAACTCCTGTTCCTCGGCCGAGAGCTCCCAATCGAGCCAGCTGAGCTCGTTATCCTGACAATACGCGTTGTTATTTCCGTGTTGCGTGTGGCTGAGTTCATCCCCTGCCAGCAGCATCGGCACGCCTTGCGATAGCAACAGGGTCGTGATGAAATTGCGTTTCTGCTGCATCCGTAGCTGGTTGACGGCGATGTCGTCGGTTACCCCTTCGGCACCACAATTCCAGCTGTCGTTCTTGCTTTCGCCGTCACGGTTCCCCTCGCCATTCGCGAGGTTGTGTTTGTCGTTGTAGCTCACGAGGTCGTGCAGCGTGAATCCATCGTGACAGGTCACAAAGTTGATGCTGGCATAGGGCCGACGACCACTGCGTGAGTAAAGATCGCTACTGCCGCAAAGCCGAGTCGCCATCTCGGAAACCGCGTGCCCATCGCCGCGCCAGAACTTGCGGATGGAGTCGCGATACTGCCCGTTCCATTCGGTCCACAGCACGGGGAAATTGCCGACTTGATACCCGCCGATTCCCAGATCCCACGGCTCGGCAATCAGTTTGACTTGAGAGAGTACGGGGTCTTGATGAATGATATCGAAGAACGCGCCCAGCTTGTCGACGTCATACAATTCACGAGCCAGCGCACTACACAGATCAAACCGGAAACCGTCGACGTGCATCTCCTGCACCCAATAGCGCAGGCTGTCCATAATCAACTGCAGAACGCGCGGGCACCGCATATTCAACGTGTTGCCGCAGCCGGTGAAATCCATGTAATAACGCGGATTGTCGGCCATCAAGCGGTAGTAATTGGCGTTGTCGAAACCGCGCAGCGATAACGTCGGCCCCAGGTGATTGCCTTCGGCCGTATGGTTGTAGACCACGTCCAGAATGACTTCAATTCCGGCCTCATGCAGCGTACGAACCATGCGTTGGAACTCACGCACACCATCTTGCGGGCTCTTGGCCGCGACGTACCGGCTGTCGGGGGCAAAGTACGATAGAGTGTTGTAGCCCCAATAGTTTTTGAGCCCCTTCTCCTCAAGAAATCGATCGTCCGCATGGTGATGCACGGGCATCAATTCCACCGCCGTGACACCCAGCTTCAACAGATGCCGGAGGGCCTCGTCGGAAACCACACCGGCATAGGTTCCCTGCAATGCCTTAGGGACACCGGGGTGACGTTTCGTGAAACCCCGCACGTGCATTTCGTAGATCAGGGTCTTATGCCACGGAGTCCGCAGCGGGCGATCATTGCCCCAGTTGAACGAGGTATCGATCACCACCCCCAGCGGTGCTTCGCTGGCATTGTCACGTGAGTCGTAAGATAAATCAGACCGAGGATCCCCGATCTGATAGCCGAACATGGCGTCCGACCACTGCACGTCCCGCCCGATGGCTTTGGCGTAGGGATCGAGCAGCACCTTGTTCGCGTTGAACCGATGCCCCAAGCCGGAGTTGTAGGGGCCATGGACTCGATATCCATAGACCTGCCCCGGCTCAACATCGGGCAGATATCCGTGCCACACAATGTCGGTTTGCTCGGGGAGTGGGATGCGTCGTGCTTCCACACTCAGGTCGTTCGAATCAAATAGACAGAGTTCGACTTTATTCGCGTGCTCAGAGAACACGGCGAAATTCACTCCTGACCCATCCCAAGTGGCCCCCAAGGGATAGGGTCTGCCAGGCCAGACCCGCATGTGCAGCTCCATTCGTTAGTTTCGCGCGGTGTTGATTCTAGGGGATCGGCACAAAATGGCAAAGAGGATGACAGATATCCCCCACGGTAACTGGATCTTGCCGCCGCTGAGCTTCGCACAACACATGGTCCAGAAAATACTTAAGTCCATACGGAGTCGAATCGAAAACCGGGAGTTGGGCGGCTCGGCTCAGTTGAAGATCTGGTCGCAATTCGCCGAATAAAAAGACCAGGCGAGCCGACTTCTGATTCCCATTCTGATACAATTGAGTATTCGAATTGCGTCATGTTTGACGGTTTGGAAACCGAGCCACCCGGAATCTGTCCAGCAGATTCCGCTCGTCGTTCGCTTTTAAGCCTGTCGGACATGGGTTTTCAGCCCAAATTGCAGTTGGTATCCTGATGTTTTGCAGACAAATCGGACGAGAAAAGACCCAGGATTGTTGACACGTTTGGGGCTGGTTCTTAATATACGACCAAATCAGTCGGGTATTTCCCGCCTGTCAAGAGACTGCCGATGAAACTGTCCAGGAAATCGGATTACGCCTTACGAGCCTTGCTGACGCTGGGCGATCGCTTCGGAGAAGGTCCGGTGTCAATTCGTGAATTGGCCGAGAAAAACGACGTTCCCCAGCGGTTTCTCGAGCAGATCATGCTCGATATGAAGAAACTGGGCTGGGTAACCAGCGTGGCCGGGCGAATTGGAGGGTTTCAACTTGCCAAACGGCCGGAAGAAATCACCATGGGCCAGGTCGTGCGCCATTTCGATGGTGTTCTGGCCCCGATTGCGTGCGTGTCGTCAACACACTACGAAAGCTGCAGCCAAGAATCGCACTGCCGTTTTCGACGTGTATTGCTGGAAATTCGAAATTACACTTCGCGCTTGATGGATCAGGCCACCTTGGCGAAGGTGATGAAAGGCGCTCCCGTGTTGCGGGAAGAAGTCTTTTCCAATTTCGTATTTGCTGACGGCATTTAATTTTTTTTCAGTTGATATATCACCTAGTGTCTACCAGATTTTAGAGATAGCAGACGGTCATTAAGGAAATTGAAGCGATGCCCATTTTTGCACGGCGGATGTTGGTTCTGGGAGCTTTTGTCAGTGTGGCTGTTGCCGGCATGGTCACGCAGTGGGGTTGTGCTCCCAGCTCCCCAACCGCGCAAGTTCCGTCTGTTGAACTGCTAAATGTTTCCTACGATCCCACCCGCGAATTGTGGCGCGACCTCAATGCGGCGTTCGTTCCGGAATATGAAAAAGACCACAAAATTAAGCTGACGATCAAGCAATCTCACGGCAGTTCAGGCGGTCAGGCCCGAGCCATTATTGACGGCTTGGCGGCTGACGTCGCGACCCTTTCGATCTGGTCGGATACCGAACAGCTCCACAAAAAGGGGCTGCTGAAGGATGGTTGGGAAGAGCGCCTGCCGAATCGTTCGCTGCCCTATTCGTCCACCGTTGTTTTGGTGGTACGGAAGGGAAATCCCAAGGGGATTAAGAACTGGTCGGACCTCGTCGAGAAGGACGGGATCGAGATTATCACACCGAGTCCCAAGACATCCGGCAATGGTAAGCTCAGCTTACTCGCCGCTTGGGGTAGCGTGATTTTGGCCGGTGGCTCAGAAGAAGACGCTCAAAAGTTTATTACGAAGCTTTATCAGCGGACGCCGAAGCTCGACACAGGGGCTCGCGGAGCCACGGTCACCTTTTCGCAAAAAGGGGTGGGTGATGTGCACCTGACAATGGAGAGCGAAGCTTATCTCGAAGTGGAAGAATCCAAGGGCGAGCTGGAAATCGTCTATCCGTCGGTCAGCATTTTGCACGAGCCGCACGTGACCGTCGTTGATCAGGTGGTGGACTCCAATAAGACGCGTGAAATCGCCGACGCTTACCTGAAGTTCCTCTACACCGATGCTGGGCAGGAAATCATTGCCAAGCACCACTATCGACCGACGACGCCAGCAATTTTCGACAAGCACAAGTCGGAGTTCCAAGAGATCAAGCTGTTCCCGATCACCGACATTGCCAAGGGGGGCTGGTCTGAAGTTCAGACCAAGTTCTTCGCCGATGGTGGTTTGTTTGATCAGATTTACAAACCCACTGGTGGTGCCGAAAAGAAGTAGTCACCGACGCAACGTGGTGTCGAATCTCAAAAAGATTTTGAGCATTTGCTGTTCGAATCCGCCGAAATACCGATACTAAAACCGGTTCCAGTACCCTGCGGGTATATTTCTAGCCTCGGTCAGATTGATTGCCGGGGCTAGAAGGAACTGCTGTCCTACAAACTGCACCTCAATCTTCCCAAAACTGTCCAATTTCACAAGAATTGGCCGGAACACTGATTCCCATTCAGTCGGTTCCACGTGACAGACAAGAACTGGCGGGGTGAATCCCTTCCCGGATCGTCTGTCGCGATGCGGAAAATTTGTTCTCTGGTTGGAGCTCGTTCCCGATGTCGTCGAATCGCCAGATCTTGCCGGGCTTCCGGATCAGTCTGGGCATTTCCATCGGGTATCTCAGCCTGATGGTCATTTTGCCGCTGCTCGTCTGCATCTACAAAGTGACGACGCTAACGTGGGCTCAATTCCTCGGGGCCGTCTGGACCGAGCGTGCTCGGTCGGCGTATTACGTGACGCTCAGTACGTCGCTGTACGCATCTATCATCGATCTGGGGTTGGGATTTCTGCTGGCCTGGGTTTTGGTTCGTTATGAATTTCCCGGCAAGCGAATCCTCGATTCGCTTGTTGATCTACCATTTGCCTTACCCACGGCTGTTGCCGGATTGGTTTACTCCAGCCTGTATTCCAAGAATGGCTGGTTTGGCAAAATCCTGGTGCCAATGGGCATCAAGTTCGACGGAACGAACGCTGGTATCGTACTGGTGCTGGTGTTTATTGGTTTGCCATTCGTTGTCCGTACGTTGCAACCTGTGTTGGAAAGTATGGATGGCGATGTCGAAGAGGCCGCGGCCTCGATGGGTGCCAGCCGGTGGCAGATCATCTGGCGGGTCCTCATTCCCCCGCTGGCTCCCGCCATGTGGACAGGGTTTGCACTGACATTTGCTCGAGCCATGGGCGAATATGGCTCTGTGGTGTTTATCTCGAGCAATAAGCCTTTTGCCGAAGAAATTGTGCCCGTGCTGATTGTCACGCGGTTGGAAGAGTTCGCGGAAGCCGAAGCCACCGGGATCGCGATGGTCATGTTGCTGATGTCATTCAGCTTGCTGATGCTGATCAATTACCTCGAATGGCGGAGCGCCCGCTATGCACACTAGCCGAGCCGTTGCCCACAAACATGGTCCCACGGGCCGCGGGTCGCATACTGAACCGGCGTGGGTCAGGTATCTCCTGATCCTGGCGGCCGTATTCATCATGAGCGTCCTGGTCATTGTGCCGGTAATCAACGTCTTTTATCAGGCATTGGCCAATGGCTTACAGACCTATCGCGATCAGCTGCTGGGTGATGCCGAGACGCGTCATGCGATTTGGCTGACATTTGCTGTCGTGCCGCCTGCGGTGCTCGCGAATACCGTATTCGGAGTGGCCGTTGCCTGGGCCGTCACACGTTTTCGGTTCCCCGGCCGCACGCTGTTGATTTCGGTAATCGACCTGCCATTCGCCGTGTCACCGGTCGTGGCCGGTCTGATGATCATGTTGATATTTGGGCGACAAGGAATCTGGGGACCTTGGTTTGTCGCACATGGCTTCCCGGTCGTCTTCGCCTATCCTGGTCTGATTCTCGCGACGACATTCGTCACGCTCCCCTTCGTGGCCCGAGAGCTGATCCCGGTCATGGAAGCCTTGGGCTCGGACGAGGAAATTGCCGCCGTCAGTCTGGGGGCCAATGGGTGGCAGCTGTTCTGGCGAATTACGTTGCCGAATATCAGTCTGGGTTTGTTGTACGGCATCATTTTGTGCAACGCACGAGCGATGGGCGAATTCGGTGCGGTACACGTGGTCTCCGGGCACATTGCCGGTAAGACCGACACCATGCCCTTACGGATTGAAAAACTGTTTCAAGAATACAATCTTCCAGGGTCGTTTGCGGTGGCTTCTGTTTTAACGTTGCTGGCCTTGGTCACGTTGGGCGTGAAGACATTGCTGGAACACCAGAACGCGAAACTCCTGGCAGCGTCTGCCGACGAGCAGTTGGAAGAGTAAGTCAACGGACAGAATCACATGAGTATCACGATTGAACGCGTCAGCAAGCACTTCGGTGATTTTAAGGCGTTGACTGAGATCAACCTCGAGGTCGCTGGCGGTGAATTAGTTGCCTTGCTGGGACCATCAGGATCAGGCAAGACGACGTTATTGCGGATTATCGCCGGTCTGGAAACGGCCGATGCGGGGGTCGTGCGCTACCAGGATCTGGACATGACCCACAGCCGCCCTCAAGAGCGGCAAATTGGCTTCGTGTTCCAGCACTACGCGCTGTTTCGCCATATGACCGTGTTCGAGAACATTGCGTTCGGCATGCGGATTCGGAAGACGCCGAATGCGGATGTGGCCAAGCGGGTTCGCGAACTCTTGCACCTGGTGCGGTTGGAAGGTCTCGAGAAGCGTTATCCGGCACAATTATCTGGTGGCCAGCGTCAACGAGTGGCTCTGGCTCGAGCTCTGGGTGTGCAGCCGCGGGTACTCCTGCTGGATGAACCGTTTGGAGCCCTCGACGCCAAGGTCCGTGCCGAGCTGCGACAATGGTTGCGACAATTGCACGACCAAATGCACGTCACCACGATCTTCGTCACGCACGATCAAGAAGAAGCCTTTGAAGTCGCGGACAAAGTTGTCGTGATGCAATCGGGAAAGATTGAGCAGCTGGGAACTCCCCAAGAGGTATTCGATCACCCGGCCAATGCATTTGTGATGGATTTCCTGGGAAATGTAAACGTCTTCCACGGACGGATGCAGTCGGGCAAGGTCCATCTGTCCGGGTTCGAAATGGCGTATCCGGAATACGCCCACGACGTCGCCCAGACCGCGACCGCCTACGTTCGTCCGCATGAAGTCGATCTGGATCGGATCGCCCCCACCGGGGCGGCAATGCAGGTGAAGGTGCTGCAAGTCCATCCCGCCGGTTCCGTCGCCAAGGTTCGCGTTCAGTCCGAAGAATTCGGCATGGCGTTAAATATTGAACTCAGCCTGGACCGCTATTCGGAACTCCGGCCGCAAGCTGGCGAGTTCCTGTTCGCGTCCCCGCGTAAAATCCGCGTCTTCGCACCGACCGATGATTATGTGATTTGACGGCAGAGCAGGGAGATTCAGGCTCTGGCCACATCCCCAATGTCTCTCTAAAGCATTTTATAAGCACGGTCCGGTAGGAATCTTCCCTCCGGAAACGCCTGCTTCACGGCCAATACGTGAATTCCGGACCGACACAAGCCAGTCGTCTGTTGCAAATAGGTCTGTGCCCCACGGATCTGACCGCGGTGACTCATCCTGCGGCCATTGTCTCCCAGCATCCAGTCGTGTACCCTGCCGAAACTCTTTGTTAATAGCCACTTGCTATCATCGCCGTCGGAAAGGCCGTGATGTCGTCTCCTGAAACTCCTGGTTCGTCGAATTCTGCTCCGAAAGTTGCTCCTCCGCCTCCGGCCGCTTGGCCCTCCTGGTTGTGGATCTTGGCTGCCGCAGCGCTGATGACCTTCTCGTTCCGCGGCTGTTTAGACGCGATTGGACCTGAGGTGTCTTACAGCCTGTTCTGGCAGGAATTGCAGAAAGGGAACGTCAGCGAACTCGTATTTCAGGGCAACCGCGCCTCGGGCGAATGGAAAGAGGCCCCCGCTGATCCCGAGAAGACAACTGGCGTCAAGCTCGCGAAACGCTTCTCGACGGTGCTCCCCAACGTCGAAGATAAGCGACTGCTGGAGGCCCTGGATCGCGGGCACGTCAAATATAAGGCGGAAAACACCGAGTGGAATCCGGTGATGCTGGCCTTCATCTACTTCATCGTTCCCGGTTTGATCATGGGAGTGTTTGTCTGGTTCATGATGAAGCGTTCCAGCGACCCGCTGGGAGGCTCAGGCATGTTCGGCAGCTTTGGTCGCAGCCCGGCGCGACGGTTTGAATCGTCGTCCAGCAACAAGTCCTACGCTGACGTTGCCGGTATGGACAACGCCAAGCGGGAACTGCAGGAAGTCGTGGAATTCCTGAAAGATCCCACGAAGTTTCAACGCCTGGGGGCCAGCATTCCCAAAGGCGTGCTGCTGATGGGACCACCGGGTACTGGTAAGACGCTGCTGGCCCGAGCGACCGCTGGCGAAGCGGGCGTGACCTTCTATTCCATTAACGGTTCTGAGTTCATTCAACTCTTCGTGGGTGTCGGTGCGAGTCGGGTCCGCGACTTATTCCGTACGGCCAAGGAAAACGCTCCCTGCGTCATCTTCATCGACGAAATTGATGCGGTGGGTCGGATGCGCGGGGCTGGTTATGGCGGCGGCAACGACGAACGTGAGCAAACGCTGAATCAGATTCTCAGCGAAATGGACGGTTTCTTGCAAACCGACACGGTGATCGTTCTAGCCGCGACCAATCGTCCCGACGTTCTGGATCCCGCACTGTTGCGGCCCGGACGTTTTGACCGGCACGTCACGGTGGACCGCCCGACGAAAGATGGTCGGCGAGACATTCTCAAGGTTCACATCAAGAATGTCCCGATTTCCAGCGATGTGAAACTCGATGAAATTGCCGCCAGCACGATTGGATTCTCCGGGGCCGACCTGAAGAATCTGGTCAATGAGGCTGCCATCAGTGCCACGCGCCTGGGCAAGAACTTTGTGGACGAAGATGACTTCGAATATGCTCGTGATAAAGTCATCATGGGCCCCAAACGCGAAGAAATTCTGAACGAACGCGAACGGGAAATGACCGCCTACCACGAGGCTGGTCACGCACTTCTGGCTTGGCGGTTGTCGGAAGTCGACATCGTCCGCAAGGTGACGATTATTCCCCGCGGCCGAGCTCTCGGTGTCACGCAGTTGATGCCGGTCGAGGAAAATTACAGCATTGGTGAAAAGCGGCTGCATGCCCGGCTGGCATTCACCATGGGTGGGCGAGCTGCTGAAAAATTGGTGTTTGACGAATTCACCGCTGGTGCCGAAAACGATCTGCAACAAGCCACCAGCCTGGCCCGCCGCATGGTCGGTCATTGGGGCATGAGCGAAGTGATTGGTCCCGTGGCCTTCCGGCAGCAGGAAGAAAATCCGTTCCTCGGAAAAGAACTGCATGATAGCCGTGAGTTCAGCGAAGAGACCGCCCGGATTATCGATCAGGAAGTTCAGAAGTTTCTGATGCGGGCGAGCGAGAAAGCGATGGAAGTCCTAATCGCCAATCGGCCGCAGCTGGATCAGCTGGCTCATGAGTTGTTGAAGAAAGAAAGCCTGGGGCAGGAAGAAATGACGGTCATTCTGGGACCGCCAGTTGCTAAACCTTACGTCAAACCGCTCCCCGAAGAGTTGCTCTAGGCGCGTATCTCGCCTAGATTGAGCAGTGCAGGCAGCTTGGGATGTTTGTACGCCGTAGCCTGACTCTCGGAGTCGGGTAATTTTCTCGTGATGAAAACCGGACTCCAAGAGTCAGGCTACGGGTGGGGCCAGACGACCCGTAAGTGACTCTGCAGCCTGTGATAGAGAAGATCAATCAACTGGTGGGAAACTGCCGATTTCGTCTGCACGCGACCGGTTCGCCGCGACGAATACCCCACGGACTGTTCCAGAATGCAGTCTGTTCGTCACCCACGATTGATTGACCTTCACCGTCAGGATCCACGTTATTTTTCGGCGCGGCCGCGATCACGGTGTCTCGTTGCTGGCCGCTGCGGTATACGTTTGAAAATTGATGATGCCGAATTCGCCGTTCGGCTTCCACGAAGGATTTGAAAACACATGGCTGGTTCGCAACGTCTGCAGGGAATTTTCACGCCCAATATCGTTCCGCTGGATAGCCGCGGCGACATCAACGAAGAGGAACTCCGCCGGTACACCGATTGGTTGATCGAGCGTGGTGTCCATGGGCTTTATCCGAACGGTTCGACCGGTGAATTTCTGCGATTCACCCCGGAAGAACGTCGCCGGATCATCGAGATCATGGTCGACCAGACCCGCGGCCGCGTCCCGGTTCTCGCTGGTGCTGCGGAAGCCAATACTCGCGAAACCATTAAGGCTTGCGAACACTATTACGACCTGGGTGCTCGTGCGGTGGCGATTGTTTCACCGTTCTACTACAAGCTCAGCCCGGCGTCGGTGTATGCCTATTTCAAGGAAATTGGCGACAACACCCCGATCGACGTGACTCTCTACAACATCCCCTTGTTCGCCAGCCCGATTGACGTTCCCACGGTGCAGCGACTGGCTGATGATTGTCCCAAAGTTATCGCCATCAAGGATTCGTCGGGAGACATTCCCCACATGATCCGGATGATCAAGGCCGTTCGCCCCAGTCGCCCGGACTTCAGCTTCTTGACGGGTTGGGATGCCGCGTTGATGCCTTTGCTGCTGATCGGCTGTGATGGCGGCACCAACGCCACTTCGGGCGTCGTCCCGGAAGTCACCCGCAAATTGTACGATCTGACGATCGCCGGCAAGCTCGACGAAGCCCTCAAGGTCCAATACGACCTCGTGACACTGTTCGACACGATGCTGTACTCGGCGGAATTCCCCGAAGGCTTCCGAGCCGCTGCGGAACTCCGTGGGTTCAACATGGGAATCGGTCGTCAGCCCCTGTCCGACAATCAGCAGCGTGATCTGTCGGCCCTGCGTAACACGTTGCAGTGTTTGCTGGCCGAGCATGGTCTGACATCGGAACCCCTGGGTGGTTGCCCGGTGAAGGGTGACGAAAAGTTCGATTCCAAAGAGGTCAGTGCCATCGTGCAGAACGTCCTCTCGGAATTGAAACGCCGCGGACTGGGGAACTAGGTCCGCACCCTTGTAAATCGAACTGGATATGTCCAGTATTTGAGTCAGGCTGTCAGCCCGGTTGCTTCCGCTGCCGGGCTGACGCATTTGCCGTAGGTGAGAATCTCGGTTCGCGGGCAATTTTCCCAACAACTCGCAGGCTTGCGTCGTAAAGCCTGCTGTCAGAGATTTTTCAATCCGTTGCCATGAGTGTTGAAGTTGTTCGATCTTCAGTGAGCATAATCACTTAGGTCGGACAGATTGACGTTCAAAGTAACACGCAGCCCAAATTAGCCCGTCTACCGAACATTAGCAGGAGCAGGCCGTCGCGATGGCTCAGACTTTCCAATTCATCTATCGGGAACTGTTGACCTCCACCGCTGGGCTCGGGATCTTGTGCATCATCCTGCCGATCGTTGCGATTCGCCTGATTTGGCGTTTCACTGGATCACCAGCGCGTACGATTGCTCGAGCCACGACGACCGAAGCTGTCAGACAACCGGTCTTCGCTCTGATGATCGTGCTGGGGTTGGTGATCAATCTGCTCAACGCCTACATCCCGTTCTTTACCTTAGGTGAAGACGTCAAGATGTTGAAGGACTGCGGTCTGGCAACGTTGTTGATTTCCGGTTTGATTCTGGCGGTCTGGACTGCCAGTACTAGTATCGCGGACGAAATCGAAGGCAAGACGGCGATGACGTTGCTGTCCAAGCCGATCAACCGTCGTCAGTTCATTTTCGGTAAGTACATTGGGATTTTGCAGGCCGTCCTGCTGATGTATCTCCCGACCGTGCTGTGGTTCCTGTTTTGCATCTACGTCAAAGTTCCCTACGACGGCAAAGAAGGTGGCAAGACTGACATCACGTGGATGGAATGCTGGTACACGACCGTGCAGACCATTCCTGGTATCGTCCTGATCATTTTCGAAGTGGCCGTCATGACCGCCGTCAGCGTGGCCATTTCGACCCGGTTGCCGATGGTGGTGAATATGGTCTCGTGCCTGGCGATCTTCGTTATTGGCCACTTGACCCCGGCATTGGTCGACTCCGGCTCACTCCGCCTGGAACTCGTCGAGTTCATGGCTCGTATGTTTGCGACCGTGTTACCGGCGTTGGAAGTCTTCAACATCCAGGCCGCGATCGCGACCGGAGCCGAAGTCCCCAAGATCTACTTGTTGTGGTCGCTGCTCTATACGATCTGCTATTCGGGCATGGCGATTCTGTTGGCCTTCATCATGTTCGAAGACCGCGACTTGGCCTAATCGCGACGTCACTGCGATCAGCTGAATAAGAACTCAAACGACAGCGAGTGCATTTCCCCGTAAACCACGAGGGAAGCACTCGCTGGCGTTTTTTACGTGGCGAGATGTTTTCAGATGTTGGTGTGACGTTCGCTTGTGAAGCTGCAGACAACCTTAGCCTTCGGTCCAATAGTCAAACACAACGACCTTCTCGCGGCGGTCCTTCACGACTTTCACGTACTCATCGTGAGCAGGATGCTTCAAGTAGGTGGCTCGGCCTGCTGTGTCACGAAATGTGACGACGAAGCAGTGCGTTAAGCCTTCGGACTTATTTTCCTCGCTGACATTGGTCCCGCGTTCAAATCCCACGATGCTGTTGATCTTGCTCGGCAGGGCCGAGAAGGCGTCGACGACTTCCTGGATCTGTGCCGGCGTCGCTTCGGATTTGAACTTGTAGAGCACCACGTGCCGCAGGAGTTTCTCGGGCTTGGTCCCCGCTTTGTCGGCGGCTGAAGTTTGTGACATGATTCCGGCAATCATTAACGTACTGAGGATCGCGCCCAGTCCCCAACCGAGGTTGACTGAGTTCACTCTGGTAACGTGCGGCATAGTGAAAACCTTTGTGGCAAAGTGACTTGTGAATAGACCTAGATACTGACACCAAGAATACCCGACGAGACGCCGCCCGTTCAATTCCGGTCCTGGAGAATGGCTGGCATCCGTCGCCACGAATGAATTCACGGCCTGGATCCGTTCGTAATTCTGTTGCTGATTTTCCATGCAATCATGGGGTGTTACTGGCGACGTGATTTCGCCGATGCGGAAAATCCTCAAAGTTAAATCAGCGAAAGTATCCGCGGTATTCGTGCTGTGGGGGACACGTCACTCTCGAGTTTCGTGCGTTAAGCATCGGCGGCAGGCAGTACCTGTTCCGCGTCGGATCGGTCGGTGCAATGCCTGATAAGCAGTGCTCACGCCAAGAGTTAGACATTCGACAGACAGTTTTAATGTCGCCGCAATCTCGTGGATCTGAAGCTTGATATCCACCGCGTTGTCAGAGCGACTTGAACGGCTGGGAAAACTCTGGCTGCTGTGACGGTTGAAACCAACATTCGGCACATCCTTACGGCACCGATTCTTCGGAGTCGATGAAAAAACTGGCATCTCACGGTTGGGAAAGGTTCAGGGAGGGACCATGTTGAAATCCACTTCGAAGCCACTCGTTTGGCTCACCTGTATCGTGACGACTGTCGCGGGATCGTTGACGTCGATTCAGGCAGCGCAAGATCAGCCGCAATCGACTGATCCTGCGTTTCAGTTGGAGCAATGCGTCAGCATCGCATTGGAAAACAATCCGCAGTTGGTTGAGGGCGGTGCACGGATTGATGAGGCTCGCGGCGGCTATGTGCAGGCCAGCTTATATCCCAATCCACGCCTCGACAGCGGTAACCCGCAAACGATTAGCCGCAATCCGGGCGGCAACTATAGCCTGGGTTTTACGCAGGAAATCATCCGCGGCGGCAAACGCGGCCTGGACATGGCAGCGGCCAACGAAGGCATCCGGCAATCGGAATGGGATCAGGTTCGCCGGCGCTATGAACTCGTGACGCTGGTTCGTCAGGACTTTTACTCGGCCCTGTCAGCACAGCAACGCACGGCCATCCTGGAAATGATTCTGTTGCTCGCGAAGAAGTCGGAAAAGACGAGCCAGGATTTGTTCAAAGCAGATCAAGTCAGTGAAACCGACCTGCTGCTGTTGCGAGTCGAGCGGCAGCGCGCAGAGGCTTCACTCCAGAGCGTGAGGATGCTTCGCAACGGACGTCTGAAGCAACTGCCGGCGACGATGGGCGTCCCCGATCTGGTGGTCAACAAAGTAAGCGGCGATTTGGCGGCACCCTTGCCCGAATTTGACGACGCCGACGTGCTGACCCGAGTCATTAGCAGCAGTCCCTTCGTGCAGATTGCCAATATTGATGTCAGCCGCGCCATGCTGCTGTTGCAACGCGCAGAAGTCGAACCGATTCCGAATGTGACCATTCAGGGTGGCGTGCAATACACGCAGCAAGCCCCCCAAATGGCCGGCTTGGTCGGGCTCTATGTGGATATTCCCATCTGGAATAAGAACCAGGGTAATATCATGTCAGCGAACGCATTTGTGCGACGTTCAGTGGCTCAGCGCGATCAAGTTCAGAATACACTGACTCGACAACTCGCGGATGCCCTGGCCCGATTCCATGCGGCCAACGAACAAGTCCGCAAGTATGAAGAGGGAATCTTACCGGACGCCAAGCGGACGCTGACGTTGGTGCAAAGTGCCTACGCCCGCGGCCAGTTCGATATCTCCCGATTGCTGCAAACGCAACGTTCTTATTTCGAAGCGAATCTGGACTATATCACCGCTCAAGAATCGCGATTGCTCTCGGCCGCAGAAATCGCCGGACTGTTACAGATGGACCAGTTCCCGGCCAGCCCGTCACTCTACCTTCCTGAACCCGAGCCAGCGGCTCCGGCGATGGAATAAACGGCAGTCTAAAGGTTTGTGGAAACTCCGCCCCAATCCCACGCCGTTCTATTTCGCCGTGGGATTTGTTTGAAGGGGGGCGGGCAGAATGCCAATTGCGTCCGAAGCAGGCTGACAATAAGCCCCAGGAGCGCCGTGTATTTACGGCATTCCTGGGTATCTTATTTTATACCCAGAAGAAATCCATCGTTTTCATTGCCGTATTCTCTGGAAAGATGCGTACTCTCGCGGAGATTGTCTCTGCCGACATCCCCCTCACAAGTACGCCCCGCAATTGACGGTTGTCTTGAGATCCGGCACACTAGAGTATCAACGCATGCATTTGCCTGAGGGGTGAATCAGACGCTGTATGAAAGGCCGGATTTTTCGCGAAATCTTGTCGATGACGCCGCACCGTAAAACGTCGTTCGATTCCCTTAAAAAATAGGGGATCGTGGCTGTCGGTGGTGGGGCGATAAATTCAAATTGACGGACATCAGTGGGAGACGTGTCGATGCTGTTTGGTTCTCGAAAGTTTCTCTGCAGTGGAATTGCCAGCCTGGGCCTACTGTGGAGTTCAATGGCCTCTGCCGAAAACTGGCCGCAATGGCGGGGAGCCCATCACAATGGCATCAGCAACGAGAAGAACGTCCCGGATGCTTGGGATATCAAAGGCAAGAACGTCCGCTGGAAGTTGGAAATGCCTGGACCGGGTGGCTCGACACCTGTCGTCTGGGACGATCATGTGTTCGTGACGTCGGCTGCCGGCGAAGATCTCTTGCTACTTGCGATCAAGACCGATGGCAAACTGAAGTGGCTGAAAAAGATTGGTGTCGGTAACCGCGTGGCCCGCTCTGACGAAGGCAATTTTGCCTCGCCTTCGCCGGTGACCGATGGCCAGCATGTCTGGGCCTTTGTGGGAAGTGGCGACTTCGTCTGCTACGACTTCGACGGGAACGAAAAATGGCACTTGGACATTCAGAAGTTGTACGGGAAGTTCGACATTCAGTTTGGGATGTCATCGACACCCGTGCTGGACGGTGAGAATCTCTACCTGCAGTTGATCCATGGCGATGGCGATGCCACAACGCGAGAAGCGGTGGTCGTCGCACTCGATAAGGCCACCGGCAAGCAAATCTGGCGGCAGGATCGTCCCAGTGAAGCGGTTGCTGAAAACGAACACTCTTATGCTTCCCCGACCTTATATGACGACGGGAAGACCAAGTTCTTGCTCACCCATGGTGCCGATTATGTGATTGCCCATGACTTGGTGGATGGCCATGAGATCTGGCGTTCTGGCGGACTGAACTCTAAGGAAAAATATAATCGAGCCCTGCGCCTGGTGACCTCACCCGTTGCCGTTCCCGGCTTGGTGATTGTCCCCTCGGCCAAGAACGGCCCCGTGCTGGCGATCGATCCAAACTCAACCGGGGATGTGACGGATTCCAAAACTGCCCGCTTGTGGACGCGGAAAGATAATACTCCGGACGTTTCCTCCCCGTTGGTTGTGGATGGAATCGTCTATCTCTGCCGCGAACAGGGGATCATGCTGACGCTGGATGCGAAGACCGGCGAGCAAATCTATATGGAGCGGATGCACAATCACCGGCATCGTGCTTCACCGGTGTATGCCGATGGCAAGATCTATTGCATCGCCCGTGACGGTGTGGTGTCAATCTTGAAGGCCGGTCGCAAATTTGAACTCGTCAACGAAATTAAGATGGATGAGGACATCTCGGCCTCACTCGCCATTTCCAACGGCCATATTTACATCCGCAGCTTCCAGAATTTGTGGTGCATCGGTTCCAGCCAGGTCGCCGGAAAATAAAGACTCGCGACATGTTCTTCATGTGCTGGAACTCAATTCAGTTGGCCTCCTGATTTCGCGAGGGAAATCGTATGGAATGGGTAACTCTTGAGACATTCTGGTCGATCGAAGAAGCCAATTTGGCATTGGGGTTCCTGCAGACCGAAGGAATTCCGTGCCTGTTGGAAGGTGTTGCTGTGGCGGGCAACTTTTGGCACCTGTCGAACGCCACGGGAGGGGTGAAGTTAAAAGTCCCGCAGGAGACCGTCGCACGAGCTACCGAATTGCTGATTGCGATTCAACATCAACACGCAGCAAACGCCGCGAATGAGGACTTGCCCGATGTGGACGACGGTCAACCTGAACCAGAATCATTTTCCGTGGCCAATGAGGATAACCTGGAACCGGAGACACTGCCGCCTGGTCAGGATTACGTTTACGATGGAAAACCTGGAGTCTTGGCCCGGTTGCGTGGACAGAAGAATGGCTGGATCTTCGCTCTGATCACATTTCCAGTGTTATTGTGCATCTCCTCGACTGTCGCTACGATTTGTGCTCTAGGTCTGAGATATATACTCGACACATTGTCATAGTTTTTGTTGTTCGGATTAAATCGCGGAAAAATGTCGGCAGTTCGGCCGATCGATCTGCCACAAGGATGTGAATATATTCTATATTGTACGGTGTTGTTGTGCCTTCTGGCTCGATGCGCGGTACGTTATTCGTGGGAGTGGAACTATGGGTCTGTGGCACCGCGGTCTCCGAATTCTGTTGCTGGCCTGTGGGCTGGTAACGACGGCTCTTGCTGCGGATACTCCAACTTCCGCCCCCGACGAAGATATTTACGGGATCAGTCCCTCCACCGAACAGCGTGAGCACTGGGCGTTTCAATCGTTGAAACCGGTCTCGCTGCCCGAAGGAATTCCCGCCGATTGGGCCCGCAATCCGATCGATGCCTTCATCTGGCAAAAACTCACAGCGAAGAAATTGTCGCCGTCCCCCGCCGCAGAACCCCGTGTCTGGTTGCGGCGTGTTTATTTTGATCTGATTGGAATTCCGCCGACACCGGCCGAAGTCGATGCGTTTGTGGCAGATCCTTCCGAGGCAGCCCGACGACGTGTGGTGGACCAGTTGTTGGCCGATCCTGGGTATGGCATCCGCTGGGGACGCCGGTGGCTCGATCTGGTGCGGTATGCGGACACCAACGGCTATGAACGTGACGGCGATAAGCCCAGCGCCTGGCGTTACCGCGACTATGTGATTGACTCGCTCAATGCCGACAAGCCGTTCAACCAATTCTTGACCGAGCAGCTGGCGGGTGACGAAATTGAAGACGTCACCGCGGAGAGCATGACGGCAACGTCATTTCTGCGACTGGGGACTTGGGACGATGAGCCGGCCGATCCGGTCGTCGATCGCTACGATCAGCTGGATGACATCGTGCGTGGGGTTTCGACTACGTTCCTTGGACTGACGCTGAACTGTGCGCGTTGCCACAATCATAAGTTCGAACCGCTGTCGCAGATCGATTACACCCGCATGTTGGCCGTGTTTGCTCCGCTGGAGCGTCCGCGAGAAGGCCGGACCGAGTTCGATCTGGCGGTGGGCACGCCCCCCGTTCGCAGTCAATTTCACGCGCTGCAGTCTCGTGCTGACGAGGCCGTCAAACATGTCAAAGACCAGCTCGCCGAATTGCAGAAAGCGGTTCGCCAACGCTACCTGACAGAATCCACCACGGCTTTGGCGATGGACGTGCTAGAGGCGTTCCGAACGCCCGAGGCCCAGCGGGATGATGCTCAGAAGTTGCTCGTCAAGAAGAACGAGAAGCGGCTGGAACAATTGGTGATTGATGCGCACAACGCCGAGGAACGTCGGCAACGTGATGGGTTTCTGGCGGCCATCAAAACGCTGCAGGAGACATTCCCTGCATCGCCGCCCAGAGCCTACATTTTCCGAGAACAAGCCGAAGCCGTGCTGCCGGTCCAAGTCTTTCGTCGCGGTGACCCGACCACTCCGGCCGGGGTTGTGGAACCAGGGGTACCGGTGGTCTTGACTGAGACACCGCTCCTCAGCATTTCTGCGGCGAAGACATCCGGCACCTCCGGGCGGCGGCTCGCTTTGGCACGTTGGATGACCGATCCCGCCAACCCGCTCGTCGCACGAGTCATCGTGAATCGCATCTGGCAGGGGCATTTCGGCGAAGGTCTGGTTCGTACGGAAAGTGATTTTGGGGTCATGGGCTATCCCTCGACCCATCCTGAGTTGCTCGATTGGCTCGCCAACGGGTTGATCCAAGGCGGCTGGAAGTTGAAAGACCTGCATCGGCAGATCATCCTCAGTAACACCTACGGGCAGGCCAGCGGCTGGAGCGATGCCGCCGGCGCGATTGACCAATCGAACAACTTTCTCTGGCGGTATCCTTATCGTCGTCTGGATGCGGAACCGCTGCGCGATTCCGTCCTGGCTGCCAACGGAACACTCAATGGAAAATTGGGTGGCCCCGGTGTCTATCCCAAGATTGCCGCCGAGGTCCTAGCCGGTCAATCGCGGCCGGGTAGTGGTTGGGGCAAGTCGACTCCCGAGGATGCCGCTCGGCGTTCCGTGTTCATTTTTGTGAAACGCTCACTGCTGGTGCCATTTTTTGAGCTCATGGATTTGCCAGATACCACGACGTCTTGCGAGCAGCGGAATGTGTCGACGATTCCGACTCAGGCGTTGACGTTGTTGAACAGCGAGTTCATGAACGAGCAAGCTCGAATTTTGGCCGAGCGGCTGAAGCGGGAAGCGGGCGATTCTTTAGAATCGCAGATCACAATGGCCTACCGCCTAGCCCTCAGCCGTCCCCCTCAGGCCGAAGAACTGGCCCAAGGCCTGAAGTTTGTGGAACAACGTCTGGCCTCTACGGAAGCCTCCGACCGAGACGGGGCACTCGCGGCCTTCTGCCTGGTGATCTACAACCTGAATGAGTTCTTTTATATCGACTAGAACGCATTCCGGACGAGGTCTCCGAATGCCGCGAGCGGACAAAGGTCTTCGTGGAGGAAGAATGGCACCACGGAGACACGGAGAACACAGAGAGTTCATACAGAAAAAGAGTTTTTAGCCACGGATTAACACAGACCAACACGGATTGGATCATCCTCTGTTTGTGTCATCTCAGGACGCAAACTGACTACTCCAATGCTGGCTGCAATCGCGGGACAATGCCTGCAGACGATGATCCAATCCGTGGCTAAAAACTCTTCTTCTGTATGAACTCTCCGTGTCTCCGTGGTGCCATTCTTCTTCCACGAAGACGTTGAGTGACTTCCCGGCTTGCACTCTGTCGGAAGGCGCCTCTTTACCGCTTTAATTGCGGCGTGGTCACTTGAGCAATGCTGTTCATGCTGCCGACGAAGGGAGCGGGTTGGCCATCGGAAGCGGCACCCGATCCGGAGAAGGCCTGCGTGACTTGGGCCGTGTCGCGGATGATACCGACACAAATCGCTTCCAGCGGGAGGCAGTTGTCGTCCAGACCGAAGGGGTCTTCGATCTCCACTCCCGCCTCTTCGATGCCGAAGAATCCGAATGACACAATCGCCACGATCAACGGTGTCCACCATCCCGTTCGCCCGCAAAGAACGATCGGCAAAGTAATCAGATAGACCAGAATTAACTGCTTGATCATTGCCGCATAGACGAACGGCAATGGCGTCTTCTTGATCTTCTCGCAGCCTCCTTGGGAATCGACGATTCGGGCCAGCAGATCTTCCATATGCCGTACTTGGACCGAGTCAATCTTCCCCGCCTGGTACCGCTCGGCGATCCATTGGGACATCGCGGCAGCAATCGCTGACGGTGGATTTCCGAAACGCAACGCTTTGGAATAGAGTTCGCCAGACAGGTAGGACTGGAGCTCATCCAAATCGCGTGAGTCGCGCAGGGTTTGTTTCAGGCTTAGAACGTAGCCACCGATTAGCAACGCCAGATCCTGGGCGGGCGGGGCATAGACGGCAGCACACCGAGCCAGACTGCGGGTGGAGTTGATCAGCATGCCCCAGTGGGAGCGGCCTTCCCAATAGCGGTTGGCGGATGAGTTCATCCGGAACACGATCAAGAAACCCAACAGCGAGCCGACAACGGCATAGCCCGCGGGATCGACCAGTCCCGGTCCCTGCTTCACGATCCAGCCAGCCGAAACGCTGAAGGAATAGAGATATTCGACAGCCAGCGCGAGCAACACCATGGCCGTGACGCGGCCCAAAATGCTGGGCAAAACTGTGCCGCGATAGCTCAGCACAACCTGCCACCAACTTGTCCGGGGGTATTGAATCACTTGGTAATCGTCCTGATATTCCTGTGACGCTGGTCAGACTGAGACAATTCGTGGATCGACAGCCACTTCGGCGCGGCGGCTAAGCGATCGGTTTGAAATTCCTGAAGAGGGTGAGGGGCCGAGTGCTGGAGCGGAAAAAATGTCTGTGCGTACTTCCTTCCCGCGGGCGGTTCTCAGAAATCTCAATGCGACTTCTAGTGGAACTCGCCCTCTCACACCCTGGCACCCTCACACCAAACTTGATCGCCCCAACGGTTCCGTAGGAGCTTCGGCCTCCCACTGACTCGCTTGCGGCGGAATTTAGTTCTTGTAGATCTTGTGCTGCGGGCGGCCGGACAGGATTTGTTCCTTGCCCCAAGTGGTCACATCCCGGAACGCCTGACTTTGGATGAACGAAACGAATGCCGGTTCGTCTGACCATTCGCTGGTGATCAGATACGAGGCGTCGTCGGCAATGTCCTTCCACAGAGTGGAGCTCGTGTGGCCCGCGGCGGCTCGCAGGGCACCGATCACGGCGGCGAACTTCTCTTCAAAGTCTTGTTGTTTGCCCGGCAGGACGTGGTAGTTCATTCCAACTGTAATCACTTGCATCGACTCCGAAAAAGATTTCTGATGACCCGCGTTCGAATCCATTTAATACATGTCAATGATCGACCGCCCGATCCTTCGCGGCCTGATCGTGCTAACACAATAATCGGCGGCGAAGATTCTCGATTTTAGCATTTGGAGCCAACGGCGATAGTTCGTTATCCCCGCATTACCGGCTTCCATCAAAACCTGCTGATCCCAGACGGCACAGACAATCGGCGATATGAAATCGGTTGATCTTGATGTGTTCTTGCTGCAGCCCATTCTGGCGTCAGCGACGTGCCGTGGCTAGAATCCGAACGCCACTTTCCGTTGACCCCGCACGATGGAGTGCCCGGTCGCCCGGATACTACCTCCGCTAAGTAACGCTAGTCTCGACATCATGAAAGCGATCGCCGTACGGCCCGGAACTCCCCACAGCGTGCACCTGCGCGACATCACCGTTCCCACGCTGGAAACGCAACCGCATCCCCATGTCTGCTCCATCCCCGCCGGTCGTTCGGTACTGGTGAAGGTGTTGCAGATTGGTGTTGATGCGACCGATCGCGAAATCAACGATGCCTTATACGGCAACGCTCCCCCGGGTGACGACTACTTGGTCCTGGGGCACGAGAGCTTCGGGCAGGTCGTGGAAGTAGGCGCCAATGTCACGGAGTTCAAGCCAGGGGACTTGGTTTCCTGCACCGTGCGGCGGCCGGGGAAATCGATCTACGATCAAATTGGCCGGAACGATATCACCAGCCAGAACGAATACTACGAACGTGGCATCAATCTTTGCCACGGCTATCTGACCGAGTACTTCGTCGATGACGCCGAATACATGGTGCAGGTTCCGCGCGAGTTGAAACACCTGGGTGTGTTGGCCGAACCCGCCAGTGTGTGTGCCAAAGCGATTGAACAAGCTTACTTGGCCCAGCAACGCTTGCAGGTCTGGTCTCCCAAGCGAGCGTTCGTTCTGGGGGCCGGTCAAATCGGTTTGCTGGCCACCATGATGTTGCGGCTCAAGGGGCTGGATGTCTTCACCTTGGCCCGGGCTCCGGGACCGCATCGCAAGTCGGAAATCGTCCAGGCATACGGCGCGAACTACATCAGCACGCAAGAAACGTCGATGCACGAACTGGCTCAGAAGGTCGGTGCCCCCGATCTGATTTTTGAAGCCACCGGCAGCAGCAAACTCGCATTCCAGGCGATGGAAGTCCTGGGACTGAATGGGGCCCTGGTCTGGACCAGCGTGACTGGTGGTCAGGCTGAGTTCACCGTGCCGGGCGACAAGATCAACATTAACTGGGTGCTGGGGAATAAGCTGCTGGTCGGCAGCGTCAACGGCAATCGTCGGCACTTCGAACTGGGGATTAAGGACCTCGCTCACGGGCAGGCCATGTTCCCTGGTGTCACCGAGCAAATCCTGACGAACCCTGTTCAAGGTTTGGACAACTACCAGCAAATGATGCAGCTGTTGGTCTCGGATAAGAACGCGTTAAAGGTCTACGTCAACGTCTAAATGGTGACCGACATCGCCCGTCGAAGAACTTAGGAGATTGAAACCACGAATCACACTAATGACACGAATCGATCACGGGAAGTTTCTTCTTCATTCGTATGATTCGTGCAATTCGTGGTTTCAGCTTTCTGTTGTGGTCACTTCAAGTTTCATCTCACCATTGGCAATTTCTGAGTCGTTTAAGCAAAAGTGAGCCGTTGATGACTCTTCAGTTGTGTGAAGAGTATTGAGGCTTTAGAGTTTGTGATCACACATCGACTAGTTGTCCAGCCACTGCCGTCTATGTCCTGACTGTCCCCGACAGCGGGCCGTGTCTCTTGCGAGTACTCATTGCAACATGGCAAATCCTCGCGAATGGCTGATTAAAGGCAGCGGGCAGACTCCTCAATTGAGCTGGTCG
>JAZKFE010000270.1:32765-37435 GCA_040386595.1 Planctomycetota bacterium
TTGGCTCGAACTGGCTCGAGAATCGGGTGAGGTTCTCGCTGCAGACCGCTCGGGAGGGATCTATCTTCTGGATCGAAACGGCCGAGTCGTCGCGGTGACTCGCGGGCAGATGCCGGTGCGGGGTCTCGCGTGGAGTGACAGCGGGACAGGGGGGGTGGCCTTGATTGGCGATTCCAAACTCCATTGGTTTTCCCGACAGCTGGAGTTTCGCAGCCAGTATGAACTGCCTGAGACGGCGTTGGCCGTGGCCGTGGACCCGCATGGCGAATATGTCGCGGCCAGCTTAGTCACCGGAACGAATCTGATTTTTGACGGCCCCCGTAAGCCCATTCATCGCTTCGAATCGCAGCGACCTTTCGTCAAGCTCTTGTTTCTGTCCGAGGTTGCCGGCCTAGTGGGTGTCGCCGATTACGGGTTGCTCAGCAGTCGAACATTCCAGGGCGGAATTCGCTGGGAAGAAAAGCTGTGGGCGAGTGCCGGTGACATTGCCGTCAGCGGAAATGGCGAGATGGTTCTGGTCGCCTGCTTTGCCCATGGCATTACGCGGTATGACTCGGAAGGCAACCAAGCGGGCTCATATCAGATCGAAGGGACTGCGGCACGCGTCGCCTGCAGTTATCTGCCCTATCGCATTGCCGTGGCGACGATGGAACGCCAGTTGTATTGGCTGAATGTTGATGGCAAGGTGATCTGGACGACCGAAGCCCCCGAGGATGTCACTCGCGTCGCCTGTGATCCCCTAGGCAAAGGGATGATCTGCGGCTTCGAATCAGGCCGTATCGTCAGGCTCGACTGGGACTAGCGTTTCTTGAAGTTCCGACAAGGCAATTCAGTCCCGATAGGGACGAAAGAACTTAGCCGTGGGTGTCAACCCACGGTACCTATTCCCCAGATGAAACCAAGCCCCAACGGGGCGACACCCTGTGGACTGCAGAGTGTCGCCCCATCAGGGCTTGGAGTCCGTTTTTAACGACGACCGTGGGTTTACACCCACGGCTAGATTCTTTCGTCCCTGTCGGGACTGCGGAAAAACGCAGAGGATCGCTCACCCGATCCACAACTACGCCGCTCTTTCCCGATTACAGCGGTCCGTACTCCGCTAGTACGCTCTCGCCCCGCCTTAAAACCTTATTTGCTGAAATAATCGGGTTCTTGACCGGGCCGCCACTTGATGTTGCAGCCGATGCTTGGGCGTTGCTCGGTTGTGACGGACTGGCCTGCCAGCACGGCATCGATCGCCCCTCGCAGGTCTTTGCCTGTGACCGGCAGCCCGTTGCTCGGCCGGCTGTCGTCGAACTGGCCGCGATAGACCAGCCGGCGTTCTTTGTCGAAGAGATAAAAATCGGGAGTGCACGCGGCGTGATAGGCCTTGGCGACAGCCTGAGTCCCATCGAACAGGTACGGGAAGTTGTATCCCGCTGCCTGCTGTTCTTCGATCATCTTGGCGGGGCTATCGGCCGGGTAGGCGTCGGAATCATTCGAGCTGATCGCTACAACGGACAGCCCTTGCGGCACATAGTCACGTCCCAACTGGGCCAACGCCGCTCGCAGATGTTTCACAAACGGACAGTGATTGCAGATAAACATCACCAAGAGTGCCGGAGAACCCGCGAACGTCTCGAGAGATACCTGCTGCAGTGTGGTGTCCGGAAGGGAAAATGCCGGAGCTACGGTGCCCAGCGGCAGCATCGTTGAGGGTGTTTGAGCCATGTGAAGTACCTTCTGGTTAACGTCGATGAACTATTTTCCTAAGCGTTGATTCGCGCAGGAAATTCCGGCACCAAGACAGCTTTGTGGACTTCTCTATTCAGATTCCGCAAACGATTGGTGCCGATGTTAAAATTGCTTACAAAGCTGCCTACGGTTTGATTCCGGGACGCAGCTTCTGCAGCAATGGGGTAATGATCGCGGATGGCACGAAGTGCTTCAACTGTTGGATCGAATCAGTCCCACCCATTTGTGCTACCTGCTTGATCAGCGAGCTGGAAATATGGGTATATTTTTCGCTCGCCATCAGGAAAATAGTTTCAATTTCGGGTGCCAGAGCCCGGTTGGCCAAGGTCAGCGTAAATTCATTTTCGATGTCGGACAAGGTCCGCATCCCACGGACGAGCACCGCCGCGCCGCAATGTCGCAGGAAATCAACCGTCAAACCGCTGAAGGTGTCGACGTTCACATTGGGTAAACCGGCGATCGCTTGGCGCATTAAATCCATGCGTTCGTCGGGCGTAAATAGAGCCCGCTTTTCCGGATTCGTGCCGACGCCAATTGTGACGCGTTCAAACAATCGCGAAGCACGCTGCACAATGTCCAGATGGCCGAAGGTAAAGGGGTCAAAACTGCCGGCATAGACGGCGTGATGAGGGTTCAACGTTGCAGTCATCGAGATTAGTCCTTGCCGTCAAGCACTACGGCTGGTGATGTTTCAAAAATGATTCGACCATCTCTTTTCGAATGCGTGCTGAGAGTCCGTCTGCAAACAAATTGAAATGGTTCTTGCCGGGCAGGATTTCAACCACGGCATCGCTGCCCAATTCTGTGAGCGTGGCCTTCAGGCGTCGCGTGGCGCCGTCCAGATAGAAAGTATCGTCCGCCCCCATGAAGACGTGCAACTTACCCGCCAACTGCGGCCCCACTTGCGGCCAATTCAGCAGCAGCCGTAAGCGAATGTCATAGCGTTTCCACGTTTCTGAAACAGTCTGGTTGATGGCTCCCGTACGACGATCCCAAAGTTGTAACGGCAGACCATCCGCGCCGCGCGGACTGAAGACGGCCTCAAAGCTTTGCATCTGGCCGCCATATCCCAAGGCATGCTCCATATCGCAGAAGCGGTCCGACCAGAGCAGAATGGTTTGTCCATCCCGCCCCAAGGGCCGACGCCCGCCCGTTTCATCGCGGAATAGATTGGCGTTGGGGTGGTATAAATTCACGCGTTGAAAGTCAGTAAAGTCGACCGCATCCGGCGCCGTGCTCCAGGTTCCGCCAAATGATTCGGGATAGGTCGTCTGCAGCCACAGCGTACTCCAGCCGCCGGAAGAATGTCCCGTCAGAAAGCGAGCAGTCGGCGCGGCCACTGTCCGGTAGTTGGCATCCAGATGCGGAAGGAATTCGGTGATAAACGATTGGCCCACCGGCCCGTTATTGGCCGAGTCGGCAAACACATGGTGACCTCGGGCACAACTGGGATTGATCGTGACGCGAATGAACTCGACACCACGTTCATTTTGCTCCTGCACGGGCGGAGCCGTCCCCGCCGAATAGTGTGTGCCGCCAAATCCTGGTACGACCAGAATTACCGGATAGCGTCGCTCGGGGGAGGTCTGATAGCTGGCAGGCAGTTGAACGCCGGCCTTCCATGTCATATCTCGCCCATGAAACCGACTTAGTAACTCACTTTTGAAGACGATCTCACTGGTGCGGTCTGAGCTTTTAAAAACAATTTCCGGGACGATCTTATCGACCAGCAATTCGATCCCCGGTGTGCTCAACGCGGGAGCCGCGACCGTCTGCGAACTGTACCCGTTGCCGGGCCCGGTTCCGACATCTCGATCATGCGGATTCAGCCGCACGACGGCCTGCACGCGGCTATTTTTCAGATCGAGTTCCGCCAGCGGCTGTGGGAAACTGAGCAGCTTTGCCGTCGCGGGGGAGATGTTGAGTGGTTCTGCCGGATTCCATTTCTCGACATCTAAGGCGACAAACGGTTCGGGATGAAACCAGTCGGGGCCTTCACGCGGTTCTTCCTCATTGCGGCCATTGAAGAACAGATAGACTCGTCCCGTGAACGGTTCCTGGCGGACACTCGGCGCCATGCGAATCGAGAACTTCCAATCGGCTGCGGAAGCCACCGTGGCAGTTAGCGAAAAGTAGACCGCCAACGTCCATGCCGCGGCTTGCCAACCGGATGACAAAGGCAATGTCTGGTTCCGCGGGAGGAATGGGCAGTTCGACTGACGGTGCAACATAAACAGGATTCCTCGGTTTAGGGGGGACCGTAAGTGTACTGGCGATCGCAAAGTGCGTCTACTTTTTCAGAGCGGGTGCTAGCCGGCATTCTGCAGGCAGCACATTTCTTAAGCGTTTGGCCAATTCCGGTAGGAAATCTGCGTCTTCGGGGATGGTCTGCTGCACCGTGACTGCTCCGTCTTGTAACGCAGTGGCCAAGCGGGCGAGAAGATTGCACATGTCCTGCCAAAACTGAGACAGTTCTTGGGCATTCAGATCATGCCGCAACAGGACCGTTTCCGTGGGGCTTTCCTGACGAGTCAAACGAGCCAGAGTCGTCCCTTGGGAGCGATACAAGTTCCCGGCAAGAAAGGCGCGTCGCAAGCGGTCCTCGGGATCGAACTGATAGACCGGATCGCCGTTGAAAAAAATCGACCAGCGTCCATCCACTCGTTGGCCGGCAATCACTTCGTCCGCGACTCCAGGAACGGTCAGGGCGACCCGTGGCGAGAGCGTTACCGCTTCGGCCATCAAATCTTCTCGATCAGAACTGTGCCTTGCCATGGCTGTCCCGGGGCTGGTGGTGTGATGCCATTGCGAATAGCAGAAAGGCTCAGTGTACCCCGTATCTCGGCAAACTTCCTGTGAAGAAGGAGTTGCACCACGGAGTCACGGAGCGGCTGTGTTTCTTTTCAAGGGTAAGGTGTCGGAAATTAAACGATTGC
>JAZKFE010000271.1:0-6009 GCA_040386595.1 Planctomycetota bacterium
TTTTTCCCGTAGCCATGCAGAATCCCGGGGCTTACGCCGCCGGGCTCGCCTGCATCATCACTTCTGTAAGACCGACTTAACGAATATCCTGGCCGTTCAGCATAAAACCGACCCCTTGCTGAAACCCCTGGGAATAGAACAAGCCGCCGTGGTGCGGACCGATCGCGTTTTTCAGCTCGTCATAGTTCATTTCGGGGCCACTCGCCCAAGGGGCCTGCAATGAAATGGGAGCATCGGACATCATGAATGATTTCATCCCCGTGACGGGCACTAACACGTAATGGGTCGATGACATCGTGTTTTGAGCCACCGCCGAATCTTTCCGGCTGGAACAACGCATGACTTGCGGCGGCTGCAGCAAGAACTCTGGAGCATTGGCGATCTTGGTTCCTGGAACAACTCTATCAGCCAGGTTCTTCTGTTCGAGGAAGGGCAGAATCTCAATGGTCCAGCCACCAATCTCTCCCGGTGGACAACGGCCCGGCAGCGTCTTATGCACCTCCATAAACTGCGCCACCGGCAGCGTCATTTGATGGAGATGATTTTTGCAGGTTGCATCCCGCGCCCGTTCACGAGCCGATTGAACTGCCGGAAACATCAGCGACGCCAGCACACCGATAATGGCCAAGACAATAATCAGCTCCAGCAATGACAGCCCAGATTGCTGCATTTCGCCAGCAGCCACGTCGGCATTCCGCGCGTCCTAATAGCGGCCCGCGGAGGTGACAGACTCTGAATTCGGCCATCTTCGAGAGACTTCAATCGCTGGAATCAATTTGAAAAACTCATGTTAGGAAACGCAGCTTCACTTTGCAGTTGGTCTAGTACCCAACAACCCTGAATGTGACGGTCCAGGGTGCTCGGCAATTTTCAGATACAGCCATTCCTGAGATCCGAAACTGGCCTTGAGGGCGATCTCCGTCATTTCTAATGACAAACTTCTGAAATCTGCGACGTACCTACTTGGATGCGGCTCTGGACTTGTTGAACGCACCAAGTGTTCGGTCAATCCTTCATCTTGATGAGTGGAAAAAAAGTGAGTATAGTCTTTTGTGTATACGTGTGCGTTTTAATGCAGGATGCAGTTGCTCAGTTTTGCGGTTGTTCACAGCGCTCAAGGACAATTCAATGAATCGTCGTCGTGGTTTCACATTAATCGAACTTCTGGTCGTGATCGCGATTATCGCGGTCCTGATCGCGTTACTGTTGCCCGCGGTTCAGCAGGCTCGCGAAGCCGCGCGCCGCAGCCAATGTAAGAACAGTCTAAAACAGTTGGGCTTGGCACTACACAATTACCACGATGTGGCCAGCATGTTTCCGCCCGGCAACACCTTTAACCTCGCCGGCGGTTGGGGGACTTCGTTCTGGGTCAGTATTCTGCCATACGTGGAACAAGGTCCATTGTACAATCAGATCAACTTCAGCGGGTACCATTCAGGTTGGATTTTTGCCTCGAACAGGACGTTGTTTACGGGAGTTAAAATACCGGTCTACCTTTGTGCTTCAGACCCCCAGCCGACCATGGGAGCCTCCAGTTTGATGGTGCCGAGCTATGTCGGGCTGGCAGGAACCGTTAACAGCACCTTCGGTGGTTTTACTGAAACGCGAGCCGTGGTCTGTGGGGAAACCAGAGCCGGTACTTTAAGTCCTGGCGGTTTTTTTGTTTCAGGAGGTGGCGGTAAAAGAATGCGGGATTTTACCGATGGATTGTCCAACACGGCTGCGATGGCCGAACAAAGTGATTATCTCATCGATACTAGTGCCAATAATGCGAAATACGATGGTCGTTCCGGCGGCGGTGGCGCTTACAACTACGGATTTCCCATGGGGACAAACGGAGAATTTGCGACTGCACGCCAATATGCACTGACCACAGTCAATCTCGCTGTGGGGACGAAGAAGACCAATGGGCAATTAGAGAACGATCGTTCGGCAAATATGCCGGTTCAGTCGATTCATGTGGGGGGCAGCCATGTGTTGCTGGGTGACGGCTCTGTTCGATTTATCAGCGATAATATGAACTACCAGACGTTCCAGATGCTGGTCACTCGCGATGATGGCCAGCCGCTCGGCGACTTTTGATTCGTCACTTGTGCGAGAACGAAGTTGTCTTCGTGTGAGAGACGATTTGCCTTCAGTATGGCCCGCCGCGAGTCATCTCGGCGGGCTCTTATTTTCAATACGAAGAGGAGTGGCGATGCGCGGGGTTCGATGTACATATTTAGAACTAATGCTGTTTGCCGGTTTCAGCATCCTCGGAGTTTCGGGTTGTAATTCTGGCGGTGGGCTTCCTGAGGCGACCGGCCCGGAAGGATCTGCCACAGGGAAGGTCAGCTATCAAGGAAAGCCGATTACCGCGGGAACGATCGTGCTGGATTCCGGGAAAGGTTACCTGGCGATGGCTCCGATCAAGTCTGACGGGACCTTCGAATTAAAAGGGGCAGACGGTGCGGTTTTCCCGGGGGGAGAGTATAAGGTCGGCGTTCAGCCTCCTGCTGCGGTTCCTGTCCCGGGGGCCACAGAAATGCCGAAGCCGCCTGCGATTCCCGGTGTGCCGCAGAAATTTTACAACACCAATTCCAGTGGTGTTACAGTGAAAATTGAGGAAGGCGATCAAGAGCTCAATATTGTTTTGAAGTGATCGTACGTGAGCAGTGTGTCGGTGAGTTCGAGTCACAATTGCAAATCAGCTGGTATCACGGTTGGTGCGGCGTTGGTTTGAGGGGTGTCAATCAGCCGTGTCGGTGACATCAAGTCGTGATTGTGGTGAACTGGCAGGCCGCTTATCGTACCGGTGTTCTGGGCCATTCACCGGGAGAATCGTCGACATGGAAGAAAAACGAAAACCGATCCCGTGGTTCTGGTGGACTGTCGCCGGATTGATGATGCTCGTGGCGTATCCGTTGAGCATGGGACCGATATTGAGGTTGGTCAGTGATGGCTATCTCCCGAAGGAAATGCGAGCGATTTATCGACCGCTTGGTTGGGTCATAGAACGATCACCACCACCCGTTCAACGTGTCCTGCTTTGGAGTGCATTCTATTGTCACAAACCAATTGTTGAGCGGCAGTTTTGAAGCTGAGTTCGATTTCCCTTTCCATCTGCTACGCTATGGCATTCCGAATCGCGTCCCGTATTCCTCTGTTAACGCGGCCGAATCAAGGTTGATCATCGATCAACCCCCAGAAAAAATTGCGGCACACCGTGGCTGAACCGCTTGTCAGGCGAGTCCTTGATCCGGCATGACCATACGGCGGCTGCGACGTAGAAGTGAATAAATCTGTTGAGTGCACGTGAGCCCAACACCAAGCCCCAAGACTGCTGCAAAAGGAAGAATGCTCAGTTCGAACAGTACTGCTGATACACCAACAGACAAGATCCATGCGAAGAACAACACACGAAGCCATCCCGATGCCGGATAGTAGAGAAACTGACCGCCGCCGCGAATGTACCAGTGGAGCCCATTGGTAAAAACGCACGCCAGAATGGCGATGGCCAGAAGATTTGGGGTGGTTGTGAACATAAACATTCTTACCGAACACCCAGGTTATGCGAGCGCCCCTTGATCATACCAAAGCCGTACCGCGGCACGCGTCGGGTTGAACTGCTTGTTAGGCACTTTCCATCGTCGAAGTCTTGGCGGCCATGACAACCAACAATGTATTTCTAACGCCAGTGACGCGAATCGATGTTCCTGAGTCCAGATACTGGCCATTGGCCGTCGTCGCGGAGTACACCGACCCGTCGATTTGAACTGTCCCGCAAGGTTTCAGCGTCGCGACGACAGTGCCGGTGGATAGATTCAGGTGGGACAAATCATTGGGAGGGGAATGTTCGGTTGGGGGCGGCGGGATGAGGATGTCCCGATCCGGAAATCCGAGCACAAATTGCTTGAGTACATAGATTGGCAGCATTAGGGCATTTGCCACTGCGAATTCAAATGCACCACCAGCAGTGACACCGTGATGAGTAGCAAGGGGAGAGGCCAACAGGACCAAGATTGATCCGGCTACAAAGACGAAGACAGGGATTCCGAGCCAAACACAAGAGATGGTGTAGCAAAGGCCAATTATTCCGAACAAGCGACCGACAATTGATACGGCGGTGCGAAATGAGCGGGGTATAGTCGATTGGGAAGACAAATGCACCCAACTTACAGCGACGACAGCGCTAGCGAGCAATACCAACGCGGGGGCCAGAATGTGAGCCGAGAGTCCGATGATTCGTCCGCCTAACTATGTTTCATCACGCTGATCGTGGATGCTCCGTTCCCGCTTAATAATATCTGCAGTAGACTGATGTTTCAAATGAAGTCGCGCGATCATTGTGGATACTCTCATATAGCTCACGCGGGGAGCGAGTTAGTTAATAGGAGAGAAAAAAAGGACAGGTGTATTTACTCGGTCACAAATCGCCGCCACGTTCACGCGGAACGTCCAAAGCAACCGCGGACAGGTAAATGGACCTGTCCCATATTCTCATCCTGCCTCAATGCCTTCCTTCAAGAACTTTGCGACTTCGTCTGCGTCCGACTGATTCCGCTTGCCCTCACATTCCGGAGACCGAGCTTGCAAAGCTTAGCAGCTTCTCGGGAGTAACCAGTAGAGAAGCATTGACCTGCCAATTAGATTCATCGTCGGAGTTTGAGCCAATATATACACGTAGAAGCAGGAACCCCTCAAAATGCGGCTCGTTGCTTACTGTGAAAGCAAGGTCTTCGCAAAGTGACCGCCGCTCAGCGGGCAAGGCCGTCTGTCGCAGAGCCGCCTTTTTGAGGAATGAAGACAACGAGCCCATGCCTTCAAACGCAGGCTCCAGCGCTTCCGTAATTTCTGACGATAGCTTGGTGCCCACGAGCCGGACCGCAACTATCTGATTTTCTGAACCAGGAATGGGTTCAATGGAGAGCGAAACTCCGTTTTCTTGAACAATGGTGGCTTTCATTCAGTTCGTCTTTCTGAGCCCCAATGGCCCGGGTTAACTCGCGTGAGTGGGGGCTAACAATACCCCTAGACTCGCTGAACCGAGTCGCTGTGCGTGTCCGAAACAATACCGTAACGGATTATCAGAATCGATAGGGCCAATAGTCCCGATCCCACACTGCCGCATCCAAGAATGACAAATGACATCGGCACTACGTGACCGTTAATAATGAACGTGTGATATAACACGCCGGAATTCAGAATGTCGAAGTACTCTTGATCGGCAAGCCAAATCGCCGAGATGAGCAATGCCGCTCCCGCGAGACCGAGAAGTCCACCCAGTAACACGGCAGCAAGTTGGAACAGAAGTTTCACTGCATCCGCCTAACGCTCAGGTCAACCCGCGTGTGCCGCGCGAGTGGCCGTTGAGGTTGTGCCAAACAAAACTGCATCACCTGTCGGGTTAAACCGTGGGGTAAGAGTTTGATATCCACTAATAACCAGATGCTTCTGGATTTGGCTTGAGAACTCCGGAAATGCTTGCGAGATTCCGATCTTGTATCCACTCGTGTGTTGTTTTGTCAAATCGCCACCCGCGATGATGGAATTCATCGACAGGTTGCGGTTCAAAGTCGACATCAGGCTCAAAGATCTGCCCGCCTTCGTCGTAGACCACGTGATATCGATTGCCCAACTGTTGTCGGAGTCGGTTCCAGAGCCGTCTTCCCTCCGTACGGCATTGTGCAAGATTTTCCCACCATACGCCGTCTTTAACATGACCGTAGTTGTCATGCCAAATACGCATCGCCTCTGCCGTTTCTGCCGACGCACCAATCTCCTCCGGGTGTGGATAGGCAGCACCTTGGCCGAATCGTATCTGCAACCGCAGTGGTGGACAATGCTTGCGGAGTTGCAACAGGAGTAACGGACGATCCTGCCGAATCAATTTGGGAAGCAATGCAGATCGCTTGAATCCCCGAAGCCAGCATTGGCGGCCAAACCAAGTCAGATGTCTGGCAGTTCCCCGTCGCGTAACTTCTATTAGGTATCGAGATCCCAGGCTGTAAACAGCTTCTCGATTCCAGG
>JAZKFE010000271.1:6019-6419 GCA_040386595.1 Planctomycetota bacterium
GGCGCGCACGAATGCATCTCGGTGTTCCCAAAGACTCAAGCAACGGCGGTGAACGACGGCGGCGTCCAACAGCTCTAAAAGCGGATGGCTACTACTATGCTTCGGAAAGCCAATCAGATGCTGACGTGCAGTCATCGCATCGTCACAGAATGCACACGGATCTCCTTTAAGAAACAACGGCATGGTGCTCCTTCCGCCTGACGCCCAAGTTAATCCGGGTTGAACCGTTTGTTCGGCACTGCTGAAGCAGGGTGAAGACTTTCTGTAAGGAATCGATTGCTACATATTGCGCAACGCGAAGGGAAGGTGATCCAGAACTTGATCATCCAACCAACTGAAGATGTCCAGAAATGGCTGCACCTCCGGATACTCGGCATTGATCAAAGCACCTTGGTCTAAG
>JAZKFE010000272.1:0-15818 GCA_040386595.1 Planctomycetota bacterium
CGCTCACCCAGATTCAAGAATCTGGGCTACCCAATTACTTGAGCAGCGTTCAAACACGATCGACGTTTTGGCTGGCAGCAACGAGGCGGTTGTCTTAGGATGCGGGCGCAAGGTCACACGTGCCGAGATGGCATGAGGCTTTGATTTTCTGGCTCCGTCATTCCTATTGCCCTACGTGTCGCATGCCGCCAGAGTTATCCGAGTCATATGCGTTTTGCCGAGCCTTGGCCAAACGCGCCGGGAATTTTTACTTCGCGTTCTGGTCGCTTCCCGCAGATCGCTTCTGGGCCATGTGTGCGTTGTATGGCTTCACCCGCCTGGTGGATGACGCCGGCGATGATCCCACACTGCCTCTCGAGCAACGTACCTTGCTCCTGCAGCAATGGCGACAAAACCTGACCTCCGCGCTCGCCGGAGCTCCGCCGCAACACATCGTTTTCCCGGCGCTGCTCGATACAGTCAAAAAATACGACATCCCCACCGAGTATCTGTTCGCGCTGATCGACGGCGTGGAAATGGATTTGCAGCCAGTCTCGTACAACACCTTTCAAGACTTGTCCGGCTACTGCTATCACGTGGCTGGAGTGATCGGCTTATGCTGTATCCACGTCTGGGGCTTTCACGATGAACGAGCCAAACCGGCCGCCATCCTTTGCGGTCAGGCGTTTCAACTCACGAATATTCTCCGCGACATTCGCGAGGATTTTTCCAACGGTCGCTGTTATCTGCCGCAAGCCGATCTGGCCCAGTTTCAGTACACCGAGGACGATCTCGGCCGTGGGGTCCGCGACGACCGGTTCCGCCAGTTGATGACGTTTGAAGTCCGCCGTGCCCGCGAACTCTACGCCAGCGGCAACGAATTGACACAATATCTGTCCCCCGTCGGCAAGCCCATCTTCGACACGATGGTCAAGCTCTACCGCGGACTTCTCGACGAAATCGAACGCGCCGACTACGACGTCTTTTCAAAACGCATTCGCCTCAGCACCTGGCGCAAACTCCGCTTCGCCGCGGGCGGCATGCTCCAGCGATTTCTGTAGTCAGCACTTGGCCGAGGCCAACGAACGTTCATCGAATCACAACGGCGAGTTGAAGCGTTCTCCAGAATGCTCCGACGTGAACATCCCCTCTCAAATGTCGACCGGGAGTCGCTGATTCACTTCCGATCTGGTATATCAAGACTTATCGAATGACCTCGGAGCCGCGCGACGTGGGTGTTCACTCGCCTGGCCCGAGGCACCTGAAGGAGCTCTGATGATGCACTTGCGAAAAGCGTGGACGGGACTGTTGGCTTTGGCCGTGTCTGCCGTGTGGTGTGGCGGTGTATTGTTCGCGGGGGAAAAAGTGGACCTAAAAATTGGCGATGCAGCACCGAAATTTGAATCGATCGACGACTCAGGCAAAGCCTGGAAGTCGGAAGATCATGTCGGCAAGCACACAATTGTGATCTACTTCTATCCGGCCGATTTGACCGGTGGGTGCACCAAACAAGCCTGTGGTTTTCGTGACGACTTGGCCAAGCTCAAGGACCAGGGTGTCGAAGTGGTCGGCGTGAGCGGTGATTCAGTTAAGAATCACGAGATCTTCAAGAAGGTTCACAACTTGAATTTCGCGTTGCTTGCCGACGAAAAAGGGGACGTCGCGAAAGCCTTCGGCGTGCCTCTGAAGCCCGGTGCCACCATCAAGCAGACGATTGACGGCAAAGAAATCGAGCTCACCCGTGGCGTGACGGCAGCTCGCTGGACTTTCGTCATCAACAAAGAGGGCAAGATCGCCCTCAAGAACACAGAAGTGAAAGCCGCTGACGACAGCAAGGCCATCCTGAAAGTCCTCGCGGACTCGAAATAATTCACATCGGCCACCATACCGAGCGATCCCAAGAACCGGCCCATCCAGGCCGGTTCTTGCTTTTTCTGCTGGGAGGAAATCGGGACAATCATCGATTAGATCGAAGTGAGATATCAGATCAGATTCAGATCAAACGAATTAAGAGATGGATCATTCGAAGTTCTTCCGAAGTCCCGACAGGGACGAAATAACCTAGCCGTGGGTGTAAACCCACGGTCCGCCGTCAAAACGAAATCCAAGCCCTGAATGGGCGACACAACGCAAATTCACGAACACTAACAGCGTTAATTAAACGCCGTTTACGGATCCAACTTCTTCCGCATCGGCAACCGCAGCTGAGCGGCAATCAAGCGGTGATCGGAACCCGCACTCTTGCCGATCCAACAGCGTTCTACCTGCCAATCCCGGTTCGCCAAAATATGATCCACTTGCGCCCAGGGCGTATTAGCCGGCCAAAGCTTGCTCGCACGGCACGGACTCGTATAGCCGTAACCGACCGCAGTCGAGGCATACGCGTCGGACAAATTTCCCCAATGCTTGCGGAACAGACTGCTATCGTTCGGCATATTAAAGTCGCCCGCGACAATCACCGGCTGATCTAAACCTTCCGGCTGCGTAAACGCCCGCGTCTTCATGGCTTCAACGTCTCGCAACGCCACACCTTGCTCAACCGTTTCAATTCCCGATCCAATGAACATCGACCAGGGTTTAAGTTGCGTTAGCGAACGACGGGGCGACGTCTGGTGCACATTAAAGACCGCGACTGGGCCCATCGGAGTCTCGACCTCATAACGCACCGCCGTCACGCGATCATAACCTTGCACAAACGCCTGGCTTATAAACTTTAATGGAAACTTCGACGCCACAAGGTACTCGTCCACACGATGCACGTTCCAGCCTTCAAACACCGTCGCTAAGAGGGCATGATCTTCAAACGCTTCTTGGAACAACACCACATCGGGATCGATTTGATGCAGTTCATTGACGACCTGCGCAAAATCCGGCCGAAAACTTTGGACGTTGCAACTGACAACCGTTAAACGATACGCCTGACGATCGATATCCGGTCGAAACAATCCACCGCTCTGCCAGTTCATCACGGGCCCCAGAGCCAATAGCCCCGCAGCCAGATTAATCACCGCCGGCTTCCAGCCCCAGCGAATAGACAACGGAATCAGAATCAGCGAAGGAACCAGCCAGGGAATGCGCGGCAGGTAGACCATCATCGTGCCCAACCACCAGTGCTCCGACACTCCATGAATGAGTGCGATTAGCCCCCACATAAACGCAAAGTGTCCCCACGACAACCACATGATCCACGGTGCCATCAACGCCGGCTTACGAACAACCTGAGCAACAGCAGCGTTGAATTGCGGATACGACGGAGTCTTCGACGAGGCAAACATGGCGATCTAACTATTTTTGTAGCAGTACGATCTTCGTTTAGAAGAAGTTCGGGAGCCACTGGCACACACCAAAATGATGTCGTGATACAGCACTCACCGTGAGCGAACTATTGCAGCACGGCAGCATCTCGGGAGTTCGCACCAAGACTCGGCACGGTCTCCCCACGCTCAGCTTGATGTACCAGCTGAGCCATCTCCCAGGCCGTGACATAATGATATTTCAAATTGGAATTCACCCCAGAAGGTGTCGCTGGGCGACCTTGAGATGATCCTGATCGGCGAGGTCCTGATGAAAGCGTTGCGACTCCGGCCCCAACCACGTATCAATATTGCCATCCTTGCAGCCGTGAGTATGCAGCTTCACAAACAGCCAATCGGGGCGTCCGGCCACATGCACTCCCGCACGAGTCCAGTCCTGAAATCGTTTCCAGGTCGCCGGCCGACCGCCGTGGATATCGCTGTTTTCGATCCGCGGAAAAATCCCCAGCTTGCGGTTCCGCCAATCGGGTAACAACGCTCCCTGGATCATTAACAAATGATCGTTCGGGGCTGCAGCCCCAACCCGTGCCGGAACACCCCAATTATGAGACCCACAACGACCGGGAATATCCTTAGCGTAATAAATACTATTCACGAGTCGGGTCTGTGTATTGCTCGGTGCCGAAGGCAACGTGAAATCGGCGTAGCAACCGGTCTCCTGCAGTACCGTTAGCTCTTGATCGACTCCACACCAGCGCCCGTCGGGACGTGAATTACACAACGCCCAGTTGCCATGAATAAATCCGTAGACGATTTCATTCGTGATCGGATCTCGTCGCAATAGCCCATGACGTTCATGCAGCGTGACCTTAAAATCGTGCAGCTTCTGCCGCAACGACTCCGCCGTATCACCATCATGATGCAGATGGACGTCGACATCTCCCAGCCCCCGATGTACCAGCCCGGCTAACAGATCGAGGTACTCGGGACGATATTCATCCTGCGGAAAAAAATAAGTATGCTGCGGAGCCCGTCCTGACGAATCGCGATATTTTTCAAATAGCCGCGGATACTCATCCACCCAACGCTGCACTCGGGCGATCGACGTACTGGGAGACGGCTTGCCCCATTCCGGTTCGTAATGATCGCACACCGCGATAAACACATGCACTGGTTCGCCATCGGACAGCCGCTTGGCCTTAGGCCGTGGCGTGAAATAGTACGCCCCTAGCCACAAATGCATCTGGCGTTTACGCAGGGCCAACCAGTACCCCACGGCGGCCACTCCAAATACACAACAAGCGAATACGGTCATCCATATAAAAAAACTCATTTCGAGACGACCTCCAGCGGCTGCGTTCGCTCTGTCCGTTTCCACGTACCGCCACGGATGCCACGCATAAAGCGCCACAAGCCAACCAGTAACGCCGCATTCATACTGACGAACATCGCGGGCAATCGCAGGATTCGCGGCAGACGACTCCCTGTTAACCAACCGAGCCCTACGGCGGCAATCAGATAGAACGCCACCTGGCAGACCAACAACGTCCGATAGGTCGGGTCTTTGATCAAGGCAATATTCGCCGCCAAAGCTCCCACCATGAACAACGGGCACAACCAGCGACAAATCTTATGCGACCAGAACGTGAAGGCCACCCAACCACGCGTGGGACTTAGTAGCGGCCACAGCCATTGCAGACTTTGAAACCCACCCGCTCCGATTCTCGAACGGCGCTGAAACTCTTGCCCGATCGTATCTGGCGTTTCCTCTAATGCCACAGCGGTCGGATCATAGATCAAGCGACGGCCTTGCAGATGAATCCGCATTCCAATTAAGAAATCATCCACAATCGAGTTCGTCGGAATCGGCTCGTAAAGTTCCTTACGCATGGCATAGATACCACCATTCACGCCGAGCAACCCATTAATCCGCCCCTCGCAGCCCTTTAAAAAGTTCTCATACTTCCAGTAAATGCCGTCCACATTCTGCCCACTCGACGGATCAATCAATTCTAACTTTCCACACACAGCGCCGACCCGTTCATCGGCAAAATGACGAACCAGCTGCTTGATGGAATCAGGCCGAGTCATCGTGTTCGCATCCGAAAATACGACAATCTCACCCCAGGCTTGTGGCACGGTATCATTCAGCACGGATGCCTTGCCACGGCGCACCGGATACTGCGCCAGCCGTACGCGAAAATCGACGAACTCACGCACGAGATCACCGGTACAATCTTCGCTGCCGTCAACGCCGACCAGAATTTCCAACCTATCCGCGGGATAGTCCAGCAGCGTCGCATTAATCAACCGCGGCAGGATCACCTTCTCTTCTTTATAAGCGGCAATGACTAATGACACGGTCGGCCACTCTGTTTGTCGCTCCTGACTATCCGCAATATCAACAGGATTGGCATAGAAGCGAGACACCCCCCAGACGAGTATCGCGTACCCGACATAGGCATAGACCACCCCGCCTGCACACAACCAGAAAAAAATCTCCAGATTGCTCATAATGAATCTCCCGAACTGGAAGTCACCGTCTCACAGTCAGCAGTAAACGTATCGGTCGCCGAGACATCTCGCTGCCGCAGGACTTTGGCCGGAATACCCCCGACCGTCGCACCGTCGGGCACATCATGCACCACAACCGCATTCGCCCCGATCCGCGAGAATTTGCCAATGCGCACGGGACCGATGATCTTGGCCCCCGCGCCGATAAAAATATTGTCCGCCAGGATGGGCGTCTGATTCTTCTCAGCACCAATCGTGACTTGATGCTCGATAAAGATCTGCCGGCCACCGCGAACATTGCTGTTAATGACCACGCCCTGGCTGTGAATCAGCACAAAGCCCGGTCCGAAATCCGCTTTACGGCCGATGATGCACTGGCAGCAGATGGCGTTAATCTTGTTGAAGATCATGCTCAGCGGTAGCAACCGCCAGCGTTGCGACCATTGCATGGCACGGTACCAGAACATGGCCGCAGTACCGTCAGTCAGCAACGTCTGCACGATCGCCCCGGCGCTGGATGAGCCATAGCACCAAACCGCTTTCTGCCGTACGTCTTCAATAAATAATCGCCACATAGTGATTTCACTTTATAGTCGTTGTTCGCTCCGCGAACATAACGCAGTCGCAGTAGCGAGTTTGAATGACGACTAGATTTCGAAACTTATCCCACCCGAGTACCGCGTCCGCGTTGTGTTCGCGGAGCGAACAACGACTATTTGGACTATCTGCGAACATTCGCGACAACACTGTTTAGCACATCCGCTAATTGGCCTGCCTGATGCAGCCGTGTGAACTCTGTCAGATCGACATCCGGCGTCGCTTCTAAGTCACCGCGACCAGTCCCCGGAAACACAGCCAGCTGCTCGCACAACCAGTTCGCAATTCCTGGGACATCATTGGGCTCAAAGTGATTGTGAGGGAAATAGCGTCGTACAATTCCGGCTGTCTCGCCGGCAGGTGTAATCGCCAGAATGGGCTTTCTGAGAGCCAGGTATTCGAACAATTTCGCCGGCGCAACCCGTTCCGCTCCGGGCACACCACTTAATAGCAAACACAGCGCATCCGAGTCCGACATCAACTGCAACGCGGTGGCGTGGTCACAATAATCCCGAATGTCGACTTTACAACGAGTCACCAGCAAACGATTCAGTAGAGCAATTTGCTCGGGGGTCTTGCGGCCCACGAAAACCAATTCCAGCCGATCCAGCAACTCCGGACTTTCCTGCTGCAGCCGTTCGACCGCTTCCACCACCGGTTGCACATTCGTCAGGTTCCACAAGGTCCCCGTATACACCAAGCGAAAGCGGGTTTTGTCGGCATCGGTGATTTTTGAAGTGGATGTCAGACCTTCAAAGTCAGTCGTGTCGAAACCGTTGAAGATGCAATGCGCGGGAGCTCGACTACCCGCCTGGCGTGCTCGTTCCTGCAGACGAGCCGTGCTGCCCTGCGTGGTGGCAACGATGGCGTCGGCCCGACGCAGAACAGAACGCTGCATGCGTTCCTGAACAGCACTGGAAAACCAGTCGCGGCGACTGTTTTCGAGATATTGGCTGCTCAGATCCCACTCATCGCGGTAGTCCACAATCAACGGCAAGCCCGTCCGCTTCTTCAACATTGTCCCCAGAACAAGATTCGAATAGGGAGGCGCCGTGGCGAGGATTGCATCGTGCGGTAAGCGAGCGAGAAGTCGCTTGGCGGCTGCAAGTGCGTTCGGTACCCACAGCATCTGCGGATCAGGCTGCAAGGCCACGCTCGCCAGACTTTTAGCGGTGGATTTAGCAAAACCCTTTAGTCTCGATACCAGACCGGCTTTAGTTTGTTGCTGCTGGCCGAGTTGTTGTTTCAGCCGATAGTCCGGCTCCCACGTCCGCGCCTTTTCAATCACCAGATCTTCCGGAAGATCGCGGCACAGACTTTCATCGAAGACGGGAACCGACGGATTGGCGGCCATTAACACCGACACATCCCAGCCATATTGACGCAGGTACTTCACAAACTTCAACGGACGTTGGACGCCAGCCCCCCCCACTGGTGGGAAGTGATAGCTGACCAACAACAGCCGCTTATTACACGGGCCGGCCGAGGCTGCTGTCGTCTCGAAATTCAATGATGCAGACGAACTCATTCCACAATTCCTTGTTGCGCCAACTGAACCTGTCCCGGAGTTTTTTTTGCAGAGACAGGTTTCTCGCACATCGATCGAACCACCGTGGTTTTCTTATCAACCCACTCATCGACCGTTATAAAATCACTGAATCCCCGATCGGCGATCCGTTGCACGAGGGGCTCAATCGCACCAATACAATGCGGATGAGTATCATGCATTAAGACGATATCACCGCCTGCCGGTCGATACTGTCGAACCCAAGATTGAATGCCCTGCGGAGCAACCGCCTGATAGTCTCGCGGATCACAGTTCCAAAGCACGATCGTTTGTTTGAGCTTCCACAGTCCTAATGTTTTCGTCAGCGACAACTTCCCCTTCGGCGGACGAAAAAGCGTCAGCTGTTGACCGGTGAGGTCCTCAATCAATGCCAGTGACTGGCGAACCTCATTCAACAACTTTGTCGTCGACGTTTCAGAAGGCTCCGAGTGCGTATAAGTGTGTCCGGCGAGCGTGTGTCCCTCAGCAACGATTCGTTGCGTGATGTCCGGAAAACGTGCAACCGCCTCTCCCACCACGAAGAACGTCGCCCGAATTTGAAATTTCAATAGTTCGTCGAGCAGACGCGGCGTGTATTCAGGGTGTGGGCCATCGTCAAACGTCAGTGCAACTCCCGAAGATTTTTTCGGACCACTCGCTAGCCAACGTTCTCTCGGCAGCACAGCCGACATCACGGCCTTAATCCCCTGTCGAATCGGATTCATGGTGCGCTCCGCGATGCAAGTTGGATCGGAGCCTCTTCACCAACATCGCCCCTCATTGACTCAACCTGACTCTCCGACGATTCAGTCTCAGAGACTGCAGATCCCTCGCGTTGTTTCCGTCGACAATCTTGAATGATCTTCACCACCTGTTCGGCAGACGCATTCCAAGATAGCGGCTTAGTCTCACGTTCAAGTGGCAGCGAGTTCGAACACTCCAATCGTTCCTGAATAGCCGCGGCAAGTTTGTTTGCATCTCCGGGTGACACCAAACGGTCGCAGTTCGAATCGGCAATTTCCGGGATGCCTCCCACGTTCGTGGCGACGAACGACACACCACAGGCAATAGCTTCTAATAAAACATTAGGAATGCCTTCGGACAGACTAGGCAGCACAACCAAATCTGCGGCTCGATACCAATCTCCGAGATCGTGTTGAGGCTGCCCGCCGCGCAGTTCAACCTGCCCCTGTAGTCCTAGCTCTGCAACTTGCCGCTCCAGTGCCGTCCGTCCAGGACCATCCCCCAGCAGATAACATCGCACATTCTGCTTTTGTTGCTGCAGAACGCCACAAGCAGAGACTAAAGTGGGCCAGTCCTTGACCGGAACCAACCGCCCCACCCCGACCAGGATTTTCGCGTCGAGCGGCAGCCCAAGTTTCTGTCTCGCAGCGACTCGATCACCGGAATAGAAAACACTTTCATCCACCCCGCGACGAACCACGAATACTCGAGCGGGTGAAACGCCGTCCGCGATAATCTGGGTGGCGATATCGCTGCTGACGGCAATCACCGCGTCGGAGTTTTTTAATGTCTTCAGAATCTCGGTGCGACGTGCGCCTTGCTTGCCAATTAACAACACGTCCGAGCCACCAACCATCGATATCGCCGGGACTCCCAGTCGGCGGGCGACTCTGAGTGCCACCGCTCCATCGGGATGCGCCCAGTAGGACAGGACCGCATCAGGTCGGAAAGTTTTCAAATCACGTTCCAGACGACCGCGGAGACTCCACTCGAGAAAACGATCATAGTACGTCCGCAGCAACTTGGGCGGATACCAGAATGTCGGATAAGAAGCAGTAACGGTCGGCTGTAGTAGAACGGGCGATTTCGGTAACGCAGTCTTACGACTACGCAAGCGATCTACCCAGGACACCGGGCACACGACATGCACCTCATGCTGCTGTCCCAGCGCACGAATGAGCGCACCATTAAACGTCCCCTTGCCGGGAGTTAATGGATTCGGATGCACATTCGAGAGAAACAAGAGCCGCATGCTGACGTTCTTCTAATCGCTTACTCAAAGTCTAAATAAAACTGAAATAGTTAGTCTTCCACCGCAGCTGGGGCCGGCGTCGCCGCAGCTTTACCCAGACGCGACTTCTGTCGCATTTTGCGGTACCAGCCGAGAACCTTAATCATCTGGCGACCACACTGTCGAATCGATCGTGAGCCGTTCAAATAGGTCACCAGGCTACGGCCGCGAATTCCTGGCGGCACCAACCAGATGTTGCCGGCGGTCGTCTCCACGTTCGCTAGCATTCGCTTGTAGTCCGCGTCACCCATTCCAAAGTCGAAGCACTCCGGTGGGTTGTCCCCGAACATGTCGTCGAGAACTTTTAGCAGCAAGACCTGCCCCGGTGAGAGCGAATGAAACTTACGATCAAACCCGACCTCTTCATAACGATAGAGGCCGCGGTGCTGATTCCCGATGATGAACGCCATCGGAATTTCATCCTGGTATAGCAGGTAAGATCTCAACGCCCCTTGTGACGCGAGAAACGTAAACTGCGCCAGGTCTGATGCGTCATTCTTCACGCGTAATCCGAATTGCTCGGTCTGCCAGGTATTGACCGAAATCTGATGAGCATCTCGCAGGAAGTCAGCGACTTGATCCACCGTCGAGCAGCGAATGACTTTAATCGAACCAAGCTTCTTTTCTTTACGTCGAAACGTATTACGTGTCTTAGAAGAGAACTTACCGAAGTACTCCGCACTCGTTCGTGGCAGATCGATCTTTAAGCGAACCTGAAACGATGTCGGCGAGTAAATCCCATAACCGCGAGTCGTATAACTCCGCGCCAACGTCAACAACGATGCTTCTTGATCGACATCTTCGATCAACAAATAGCGAGCCCCACGTCGAATGACTTCCTGGGTCGCGGCAGCCAGCAATTTTTCTTGGACGGCGTCATCCCCCCCTGTCAGAAAGCGATTTCCGACGAGGCGATAGCCGTGCAACTTTAAGTTCGGCCCGACTCCGCCGACGTATCGAGAACGGCTGACTTTCGGCAGCAATCCGCCCAAACCAACGGCACAGCCGTTATACCGGCAGATCAAAATTAAGCTCGGCAGACGGCTCTGCGGAAGGAATGGGAGCTCGGCCCCGGTGTAGTCTGGGTGATGAAAAATAGAAGCGCCGGCGTCACGCTCGTAGAGTTCGAGCCACTCGCCGCGGATCGTCGAGAGGGGATTATTGAACTCGTCCAGCAGGTTCACAACTTCCACAGTCAGGCCATCGGCGGCGACTGCCGTCTTGGCCTGGGGTGCTGTCATCGCAGTTTCTAATACTGACACGATATTCGTCTTTCGAGATCTAAGAATTCGCGGTCATGACACCGGTGGATTCGTTGTGGTGAGATTTCCGATTCTGCGACTAACGACTGAGACCCTTGCTGACGAGTAGCTCTTCGTAGAGCCGCTCATAGTCACTGACCATTTTCGTATTGCTGAAATATTGCTCGACGCGTTGACGTCCGCGTTGCCCAAGTTCAGACCAGCGCGGTGCGGACTGCACCATGCGAATCAACGCGGCGGCCAAAGCATCGACGTCTGCGGAAGGAACCAAATAGCCAGTTACGCCCTCTTCGACGATTTCCGGATTGCCACCAACATGCGTTGCTAGCACGGGCAAACCGCACGCCATCGCTTCGAGCAGCGTTAAGGAAATCCCTTCCGTCAGCGTGGCGGTGGCAAAGAAGCCCGCCGTAGCGAGTAGGTCGGGAATATCCTGCCGTTCTCCTAACAATTCGATTCGCGCGGATTGTCCCGTTTCTTGAATCACCTGTTCGATCTTAGATCGCTCGGGACCATCTCCCACAATCTTGAGTCGCAACTCCGGCACGACTTCAGCAGCCAACGCGACGGCGCGGACGAGCGTGGGGAAATCTTTCTCTGGAGACAGTCGAGCGACAGAAATCGCGATCGGTTCCGCGGCGGGGCCTCGAAACGTGAACCGACTGAGATCGATACCGTTCCAAATGCGGGCAATTCGACGACGAGGCAATGACGAATCGACATGACACAAATTCGCCGAGTCGTCCGAAACAGCGACAACTCGATCCGCTAGCAACCCGGCCAACCAAAACCAGGTCCGGGCCTTCCACGTCGTCCCGATCCGTCGGCCGTGACGCGTATTCACGACAACGGGAACTCGACACCAGCGAGCAGCCATTGTGCCATAAAAATGCGGATAGGCATTATGCGTATGAACGACGTCGGGCTTCAATTTCTTAAAGAAGCGAACGAGTTCTCGCCACTGCGCCCACGGTCGCCCACGGCGATCAGGCAGTAAATGGACGGTGCAGCCTGCCGCACGAATATCTTCAGCGGGTTGCCCCACATTATGTAACGCAACGAAATGGAGCTCATAAAGCTCCTGGTCATAGCACCGGGCGAATTCGACTAATAAACGTTCCATCCCGCCAGTGCAAAGCCCCAAGCTCACGTGACAGACACGACGACGTACGCGAACAGCGGGCGCCTGTCGCTCATGGACAACGGCGTCGAGATTCGGCAAGGATGTCGTGAGCTGAGTCATAGCGGTAAGTCACACTTCGGCGAAAGCATTTTTCAGTAAACAAAAACGGTTTCAGGTCCCACGTAACGAGCGGATTCCGTCAAGAAATCGAAACTTCAAACTGGGCCGTCGCCAGCGAATCCAGAACACGGAGTTTTGATTTGTGGACAGCACGCGTTTGTATTGGGCGTCACCCGCCATAAAGTCGAACGCGTCATATCCTCGGCGGGCGCCCTCAAGCATCGTGAGATACTGAGTGACATTTCCCAAGCTGTGCTTCGATTGATGGTCGGGCAAGCCAGCTTGGTAGTAGAGCAGGCGATTCTGTTCAATCAATAAATACAGAATGCCCAGTACGCGATCACCTTGCCGGGCACGGATCAGAACGGCTCGATTTTGGGGGACTAATGTTTTGATTAAATCGCGATGAAAGCTCGTAAACCGGGGACTCGAAAAGACGCCCGGTTTACCGGCCGCATTCCAACGGGCCTGGTGATAGCCGATCATCTCATCGTAGAGGCTTAATGCGAGTTCCGAATCATTGGCCCAATCGAGTTCCAAGTCGCCGAGATCTCGTAGAGCGCGGCGCAGGTTGGTGCGAGTCGATTCGCCGAATAATCTCCAAGGCTCGGCCGTGGCTGAGCGGAACAGATTCAGATCGCAATAGTACGAAGGAACTTCTTTAGTCTGGGTAGGTGGATCACCGTTTAAGAATTCGCGAGTTTCTTCGGCAGCCATCCCATCCACGACCAGGCATTCACAGCTTTCGTGTTCTGCAATCAACTTCGTGAGTTGCCGCACAAATGATGGCAGAAATTCGGGGGCGACTAGCAGTCGGTTGTATTCGACACAGACACTTTCGTCCTCGGGCTCGCCGGCCGTTCCGATGTGCAGTGTCTTAATCTCAAACGGACCGTCGTATTGCTTCACACCATTGGTGATTAAACACATCCCGACGATTTCGTTCGCGTGCGTCGCGACCGCCAATCGGTGCGGTACCAGATCGCCGTAATGTTGAATCCAGGTCTGAGTCCAGGCGTTGGAGCACGTGAGATAGGATGATTCCAAACGACTTTCCAGGGCGGCCCATTCTCGCATCCACTCCGCAGAGAATCCGACAATTCGTACTCCATCCAGCTCCGGTTGTTCCAACGAACGACCGCTGATAGGGGGCATCGAATTTACGGCGGGCAATGACATGGTATTCAAATCCAATTGGGACGAGCTTCAATTTTTCAGGACGCGAGGCATCCTCTTGTGCACAAGGTCATCCAAATCGTGCAAAGACTTTGACGAAGACATATAAGAACGCCAGCAACCCCGCGCTGCATACGAGGAGCTTTTGAACGTGTTGTTTGTTCCACGCAATGAGCCAACAGGCCGGTGCTAATTGAGGGCCAGCCAAAGCGATAAAGCTAGCGGCCATGCCGATGACCATATAAGTCGGAACGACATAACAACGAGATAACGAAAACAGTCCGACGCCCCAGCCAGCCAGAATCGCGGCCAGGTACGGAGCGAAACGCCGTAGTTCCGGATGTCTTAAATCGAGGCTGGGGTCGGTGACTCGAAACAGAGCCAGTGCCGAAAAGAAAAAGCAGCCAAAAAAGAACGTGCCACCGAAGAAGCCGAGTTCCACGAACGAATGCACATAAGAATTATGGGCGACGAGTCCCGCGATATCAGCATAAGTTCCCTGGCCGATTCCAAACAGGATATCCGGGGACTTAATGGCATCGAGACCCTCGGCCCACATCTGGATGCGTTCCTGGCCAGTGCCATCTTCGATATCAATCTCACCCTGACGGCCGGCGATGATGGGCAGCATGATTAGCCCCATCGCGGCGGCCATCACGCTCCAGCCACGTCCGTAACGTAACAGGATGTATGTCAGAAAGGCTGCACCGCCCGACAGAATTCCGCCGCGGGAACGGGTACACATCAAGCCGACACACAGAACTCCAATCGGGAGAATCCACAGCCAGCGGAGGAAGCTAAACGAATAATCGGTCAGGAAATAAAAGCATAAAATGGCCGAGGCCACGATCAACAAGGAGATATCGTTGGGATCTTCAAAGATGCCCGTGCCACGCATCCGCCAAACCAGTTCCTCCGCGCCGGTGATATCTTCACCATCGCGGTCGGTCACGTGCGTGACGAATGAGAAATCGATCCATTCCATGTAGTCGATCACACACAACGACACCATCGCGACGGAACAGGCGACCGTGCAGAAGAGGAACCACCTAAAACGAGCGGGGGTGTCGACACACGAAACCAGCAGGAAAAAGTAGAGGGCCGTCTTGAAAAACAGAACGGTCGATTCGACGACGCCTTGCAGCCAGCCGTGAGTCACGTGCGACAACGTGCATGCCAACCAGACTCCCAACACGCAAATCGTGATGGGGTTGTGGTACAGCTGGCGGGGTGTCAGTTCCGTGCGGACGGTATTTATAGAGAGAAACAAGCACGAGAAGATCAGTCCTTCGTAGATGGGCAATCCCATGAGTTCGGGAACGATCTCGGCGGGCCGGAGAAAAACGGTCGCATTGACCAGTTGAAATAGGAAGAAGGCCACCGGCGAGGTGCGCGGTTGATCGCCGAACACCACCCGGGACGCGTTCATGCGCATCCAAGGAGTATTCCAAGTCGAGCGATTCGGAGTCAGCGCGGCCGACGACATGCGATCGTGTCTTCTTTTTGCAACATGTTTCAGACGGTACACACTCTCCTCGCGAAACGTGGAGAGAACACCGCATTGAAATCTAGGTCACGAAGTTGAGTCGGGGGCTCGGCACAAGCCAGACGGCTTGGGCGAAAAGAGAGGGAGCGAGCAGTTACACCGAACGTGATGCTCTACGGACTTTTTTCAATAGCAGCGGTTGTGCCGAATGCACCGACAATGGTGTCAATTGGAGGCACTTCGGAGGCGATGACTCGTCCCCCGGAACACGGAGAATCCGGGGACTGACGTCGCCCGGCTCGCCCGGAGCGGCTTGTGCGGTGAGGAGTCGGTAGAGCCGTAGCCGCTTGTTCGCTGCGCTCACCCAGATTCGAGAATCTGGGCTACCCCTATTGGTTGAGATTCGTTGCCAAGCCGCGATTTTCCGTGCGAAATCTGTCGCATCCTGAATCGTCCGTGTGACTTGAATCGCACGGAGAACGTGAGGTGGACTTGATTTCAGCGACTCATCCCGCTTCACTGATAAGTCGGCGACGATGGCAAAGCCTGCCGGGCACTCAGACAACTTAGGAGCCCCCTGATGTTTCGTGGTTATTTCGCGGTTGGTGTCTGTGCGGTTTTGGCGTGTGCCTCGGCCGCGGTCGCTCAGGAAAATGACGACGCCAAATGGATCTGGGTCGACGGGGGGAACCCGTTAGAAAACGCTCCGGCGCAAACCGTCTGGTT
>JAZKFE010000272.1:15828-24518 GCA_040386595.1 Planctomycetota bacterium
GGCCGAGCCCCTGACCTATCGCAGCACCGCATTCGTCGCCCGCGGGAACGAGCCTTCCACTGGGGCCATCCGGATTGCCTGCGACGATCACTTCGTCGTATGGGTTAATGGGAAACGCATTGGCGAAGGGGACGCGCAGAAGCCCTATCGCTTTAATCTCAATGGGATCGTCGAAACCGGTCCGAATGTGATCGCGGTCGAAGCGACCAACAAAGAAGGCCGGGCGGGTCTATTTGTCGATGGTGAAATTCGCGGACAAAGCGGCGGGAAAATTTCGTTTGATTCGTCCAAGGACTGGAAGGTTTCGCTGCAAAAACCGACCGCCGACTGGTTGCAAGCCAAGTACGATGACGCGGCTTGGAAACCGGTGAAAGTGCTCGCCGGGCATCAAGATTCTCCGTGGAAAGAACTCGCCTTCGCGGGCAGTTATCTGGATCGCTTCGAAGTTGCACCGGGATTCGAATTGAAGCGGATTGCTGAGCCTGAACTCGTTGGTTCGCTGGTCGCCATCAGTTGGGGGAATCGCGGTCGCCTGCTGGCCTCACGCGAAGGGGGCCCGATTCTCAATCTGATTGATGAAAACCAGGACGGGACTTACGACAAGGTCACCGAATTCAGCGACAAGATCAAGAGTTGCCAAGGCCTGTGCCAGGTAGGAGATCTGTTGTACGCGGTGGGAGACGGTCCGCAAGGGGCCGGTGTGTATCGATTGACCGATGCCAATCATGATGATCAGGCGGATTCGGTCGAGCTGCTCATGAACACCAAAGGGGGCATGGGAGAGCACGGGCCGCACGATGTCGTGTTTGGCCCCGATGGTTCTCTGTATCACAACCTGGGCAACCATGCCTGGATCACCGCATCTCCGGAAGCGACGACTCCTTGTCGCAACTACATTGAAGGCAATCTGCTGACTCCCCCGTTCGAAGATGCCAATGGCCACGCGGTCGGTATTAAAGCCCCGGGAGGGACGATCTGGCGATTTTCTCCTGATGGGAAACGTTGGTGGCTGGAAACGATGGGTTTCCGCAATCAATACGATATCGCGTTTAATTCCAAGGGTGACCTCTTCACATTCGACAGTGACATGGAATGGGACGTCAACCTCCCCTGGTACCGTCCCGTGCGAATCAACCATTGCATCCCCGGTGCCGAGTTCGGCTGGCGCAGTGGTGCGGCCAACTGGCCGGACTACTTCTTCGATTCACTACCTGGAACGATCGACATCGGCCGTGGATCGCCGACCGGCGTGCTCTTCTACGAGCACTCACATTTCCCCGAAAAATATCGAGGGGCGATGTTGAACTGTGACTGGTCGATGGGACGGTTGATTGTCTCCTACTTCAAAAAAGAAGGGGCCAGCTACACCGGCACGTACGACAACCTTGTAACGGGGAATCCGCTTAATATTTCTGATGTGGAAGTCGACCGTGACGGCACGGTGGTGTTTTCTACGGGTGGCCGAAATACCGAAGGGGGCGTGTATCGCGTTACCTTCACTGGTGAAAAACCTGTTCCAACTACTAGCCCCCAGACGACTGACGAAATCCTGGCTGTGCCTCAAGGCCAGTCGGCGTGGGCTCGGGAATTGATCGCCCAGGGGCAGACGGCATTGGGAACCGATTGGGAAGCGAAAATTCTCGAGAAGGTTGCGACCGGAACGCCGGCACAGAAGACGCGTGGGCTGTCGATTCTGGCTCAATCGGGCAAGTTGCCCAGTGTGCAGACACTGCAAAAAGTGACGGAAGATGGCGATGCCGGGGTGCGAGCGTTTGCCACGTGGTTGCTCGGACAGCATGCGACTCCTGATGTGGGACCGATTCTCGAAAAGTTGTTGGAAGATACGGACCTCACCGTTCAACGACGGGCCTGCGAAGCCTTTGTGCGAAGTGGAGTGGAAGCGCCGGTCGCCCCGTTGCTGAAGCTGTTGGCCAGCCCGGACCGGTGGTTGCGATTCGCCGCTCGCCTGACCTTAGAGCGAGTTCCCCTCGACAAATGGAAAACGGAAGGACTCGCGTCGAAGACCAGCTCCGATGTGGTCTTCAATGTCATTCTGGCGCTGTTGCGAACCGATCCTCAACGGACCACAGTCGAAGAGATCGACAACGTGATCAAGAAGTCGGGCTTCAAAAGCAGTACCGTCAACGACGAAGTACGAGCCCGGCAAGGTCGCGACATGTTGCGACTAGCCGAGCTGACCGCTTTGACTTATCCGGAAGAATGGCTGGCCAAAACCGGCAAATCACTCGGAAAAGAACTATCGCGCTTGATTCGGCAAAAGCACACCCCGGAAGGCAAGTTGCCTCCCGTAGTGGCCGCGTTGCTCAAAGACGAATTTGTCCTGCATGAGGCGGCACGCCTGGTGGCCTATGCCCAGGCCCCGGATGCTCCGGAAAACCTGCTGGGGTTGATGGGCAAAACGACAGATACCATATCGCAAATTCATTACGCTCTCTGCTTGCGGTATGCGAAGGAGGGCTGGACTCCGGATGCCAAACAACGGTTGCTCAAATGGTACGAATCCACTCGTGAACTGGAGGGTGGCCACAGTCTGCAGGGATATCTGCGGAACATTGTCGGTGGTACTCTGGACTACTTCACCCCGGAAGACCGCGCGGCCTATCTGACGGAATGGAAGCAATGGCCGCACGCCGCCAAGTTGATTTTGTCTCAAAGTCAGCCCGATCAGATTAAGGACTTTGATGCCATCGTTAACAAGCTCTTGCAGGACGTCGAAACGACTCCCGGGCCTGCAGTTCAGGAGATTGCGACCGCGACCATCGATTCGTTGATCAAGAGCACCCAGCCCGCCGCTCAGGTGACGCTGCGGCGGTTATTTGATCAACAGGCTGATCGTCGCGATCAACTGGCCCGCGGACTGGCGGCCCATCCGAGCCTCGACAATGCGGCTTACTACCTGCGAGGAATCCAAAGCGGAGACGGCACGACGGCTCAGCAATGCCTGCAAGCACTCGAGAAATCGGGCTTTAATACCGAGAAGGCCGAGGACTACCGGACCGTCATCATGGCCGGGTTGAAACTCGGTACGAGCGGCGGGGCCGTCGCGGTCAACTTGTTAAAGCAGTGGACCAGCAGCGAGCCCAAATCCAAGGACGTATTGCAGGCCCTGGCCGACTACCAAGCCTGGTATGCAGAAAGATTCCCCAGTGCCCCGGCGGCCGTTCTGGCCCAGGAAGACTTGGAAAAATCGAAGTTCTCCTTGCAGCAACTCATCGACATCGTCGACAAGGGACCGGCGGGTGATGTGACTCGCGGTAAGGCGGTCTTCGCCAAAGCCAACTGCATCAAGTGCCACCAGTTCTTGAAAGAGGGGGAAGGGATTGGTCCCGATCTGACCACGCTTCGCCGTCGCTTCCAGAAGAAGGAAATCCTGGAATCGGTGCTGTTCCCGTCGCAGGTCATGTCCGATCAATACCGCACCGTGACGATCACCACGACTGAAGGGCTGGTCTATAACGGCATGCCCATCCCCACGCCGGGGAATACTCGACAAATTGTGTTGCTGCTGTCGGATGCGACCAAAGTGGTCATTCAAAAGGATAAGATTGAAGAACAGGCACCGGCGAAGGTTTCCGTCATGCCCGAGGGCTTGTTCAAAACATTGACAGAGCAAGAGATTGCTGACCTGTTCGCGTTCCTGGAGACCAGTCGGTCGAATCCCGAGCCGACACCGGTCGCCAAATCGCAGTGAGACTATCTGAAATTTTATAGCCGTCAGGGCCAACTCACTGGTCTGTGATGTTCGTTATCCAGCGCGTCGGACGAACATCACTGATCCAGGTGTGTGGGTACGTCCATTCTTCATCAATAAGAATGGGCGTCGCAGAAATGTGTGCAGCAGCGACGCCATAAAAAATCTCGATCAGTCGGCCACCGAAGGGGTCCAGACGATGTCTTCCACTCAGTACATTCTGGCATTGGATGAAGGCACAACATCCTGCCGCGCCATCGTGTTCTCGGCTGACGGCAAAGTGCAGTCGGTGGCTCAGCAAGAGATCCGGCAAATCTACCCGCAGCCGGCCGCCGTCGAACACGATCCGGAAGAAATCTGGACTCGGCAATTGGCGGTGGCGAAAGAAGCTTTACAGAAGGCAGGCATCGGTGCCGACCAAGTGGCGGCGATCGGACTGACCAATCAGCGTGAAACGACTGTCTTATGGGAACGCAGTTCGGGACGCACTATTGGCAATGCGATCGTCTGGCAAAGTCGTGTTTCCGCACCGATCTGCGACCGATTGAAGGCGGATGGCCTGGAGCAAACGTTTCGAGAAAAGACCGGATTGGTCATCGATGCGTACTTTTCCGGGACCAAGATCAAGTACCTGTTGGATCAATCCCCCGACTTGCGGAAGCGTGCTGAGCAAGGGGAAATCCTGTTCGGGACGATCGATTCGTATCTCATGTGGAGGCTCTCGGGCGGGAAGTTGCACATCACGGATGTCAGCAATGCCAGCCGCACGTTGCTCTTCAATATTCATACCCTGCAGTGGGATGATGAGCTGCTGAAGTTGTTGCAGATTCCTAAGGCCATGCTGCCGGAAGTCCGGCCCAATAGTGAAGTCTATGGGCAGACATCGACGGAGTTGTTTGGCCGGCCCATCCCGCTGGCGGGGGCAGCTGGTGACCAGCAGGCGGCCATGTTCGGGCAAGCCTGTTTTCAAACGGGGACGGCAAAAAACACCTATGGAACCGGATGTTTTTTGCTGCTGAATACGGGGGCCGAGGCAATCCCTTCACGGCATGGTTTGCTGACGACGATTGGCTGGCAGATCGGTAAGGACGTGACCTATTGCCTGGAGGGGAGCGTATTCATTGCGGGTGCGGCCATCCAGTGGCTGCGGGATGAAATGCGCATCATCCAGTCGTCGTCGGAAATCGAAGCCTTGGCGAGCGAAGTTCCCGACAATGGCGGTGTCTATTTTGTTCCCGCACTCGTCGGCCTGGGAGCTCCCTATTGGGATTCTCAAGCCCGCGGAGCCATCATGGGATTGTCTCGCGGTTCAGGGCGAGCTCATCTGGCGCGGGCGGCGTTGGAGTCCATGGCCTATCAAACGCGAGATATTCTCGAAGCGATGCAGGACGATGCGGGGATCACGCTGCAATCATTACGAGTCGACGGCGGGGCGACGGCCAATAATCTGTTGTTGCAGTTTCAAGCCGACATTCTGGGGACGAACGTGCAACGTCCGGTGGTCCAGGAAACGACCGCACTGGGGGCCGCCTATCTGGCCGGCTTGGCGGTGGGATACTGGAAGGACCAATCAGAAATCAGCAGCAACTGGGCCTTGGATCGAGAATACATTCCTCAAGTATCAGCCTCGGCCCGGGATCAGCTCTATGCGACTTGGCAACGTGCGGTGGAACGATCCCGCAGCTGGTTGGAATAGTTTTTAGTGGCGACGAGCGTTCGGTGAACGTGTCTCGATAGCCAAACAATACAGAAGAAGAAGTTGCACCACGGAGACACGGAGAGCACGGAGTTTTTAAAGGCATTAAGAAGAGGTTCTTAGCCACAGAATAACACGGATTGGGTCAGCGTTTGTTTGTGCTTTCAACAACGCAATGCAGTCCCGATAGGGACGACAGAACCTAGCCGTGGGTGTAAACCCACGGTACGTATTCCACACATGAAACCAAGCCCTGAAGGGGCGACACCCTGCAGATTTGCGGGTGTGTCGCCCCTTCAGGGCTTAAAGTTCGGAATTAAACTCTGACCGTGGGTTTACACCCACGGCTAGATTATTTCGTCCCTTCGGGACTGAATTGCAGCAACATCACCTGGCTTCAGTTTTGACAAAAACCTTAAATCAAAACACTCTCACCACGAAAAAACCTGGGTTGAACACGGAACAATGCAACAAAGGGTCGCACTCAAAACCATTTTTTCACAAGCTAAATTAGGATAGATTTAGCGTTGCACAAACACACGAACAAACGCTGGCCCAATCCGTGTTATTCGGTGTTAATCCGTGGCTAAAACTCTTTTTAAAGCCTTCTTAATCTCAGTGTTCTCCGTGTCTCCGTGGTGCAACTTTTTCTGTATTATTTCAAGTCGCGCCAATATAGCGGCGAATTAAGAGAACCTGAGCTGGGTGAATTCTCGGACGCGATTTTCGATGGCGGGTTCTACTGGTAGGCGCTCCATGCTGCTGGCTCCGTAGAAGCCGACGATGCCTTCGGTGTGGTCCAGGATGTACTGCGCGTCGGAGGGCTCGGCGATCGGGCCGCCGTGGCAGAGGATCAGGATCTCCGGGTTGATCTTCTTGGCAGCGTCGTGCATCTCTTGGACGGCTCGGGCGGCTTCGCTCAGAGTCATCGCTGTGGAGGCTCCGATGCTACCTTTGGTCGTCAGGCCGCAATGCGGGATCAGAATGTCGGCCCCGGCAGCAGCCATCGCGGCGGCTTCGTCGGGATTGAAGGCATAAGGAGTCGTCAGCAGTCCCAGGTCATGAGCCTGTCGGATCATGTCGACCTCGAGCCCGTACCCCATTCCCGTTTCTTCCAGATTCAGGCGGAATTTGCCGTCGATCAACCCAACGGTCGGAAAATTCTGGACTCCGGAAAATCCCGCGTGCTGCACGTCGCGCAGGAATAGTTTCATGATGCGAAAGGGGTCTGTTCCACAGACTCCCGCCAGCACCGGGGTTCGAGGGACAACGGGTAAGACTTCGCGAGCCATGTCCATGACGATGGCGTTGGCATCGCCGTAGGGCATCATTCCTGCCAGAGATCCACGGCCTCCCATGCGAAAGCGACCGGAGTTGTAAATCACCAGGAGATCGATGCCACCAGCTTCGGACATCTTGGCACTGAGCCCCGTTCCCGCGCCCCCACCGACGATGGGAATCTTTTGAGCAACTTTCGCACGGAGGCTAGCGAGGATTTCGTCACGAGAAAATAGGCTCAAGGATGCACTCCTGAATTGATCTGGAATATTGCGACGCTGAGAGGCCCGGCCCGGCAATTTCACTCACTCCGCCGAGTCCGAACTTTGTGATTCAAAAATCTGGAGACTCACTGGGAACATCTTTTTAAAGGCCAACATGGCGATGGCGAGAGGGGCGATTCGAGGTGGATTCTAATCGGCGATCCGTTTGGCAACAAAGGTGGATCTGTTTTCGAATCGACTTGGCATTTTTGAGAATTGCCTGGATCGATCGGCACCCCAACAGCAGGAACTGTTCCGTCGTATCTTGTGGCGTATTCAGTGTTTGTGGATGACAGAACCACCATGAAAAACATTCTCAGATAAGGTCTCGCCGATTCTCGAATGGACTTCAATGCCCGCCTTTTCTCAGGCGGCAAACGGAGTTCCTGATATCAGGAAATCGCCGGAGAAGGCTGATCCTGCAGGGCTCGAAATGTCGTTGTTTTCTATATGATGGGGTACACGAATGTGAGTGGCACTGGTTCTCATTGCCATCGCAACCCATTCCGTTCCAGTTATTATCCAGCCTCCTTCACGGTTGATGACACACAACAGTGAACCTCAATTGAGGTGGGCTGATCTGCTGGATTGAGACGGGAGTCATCGAGAAACACTCTCACTCCCGACTGCGTAGAGAATGAATCTCATGACCGATACTGCAAATCCCGAGATGGTCCCCAGCCGCCCTGGCGCCAAAAGCGTCTATTGCGCCCGCGGGATTACGAAGATTTATCGCATGGGCGAAGTTGAGGTTCCGGCACTGCGTGGCGTGGATCTGGACCTGTACGAGGGGGAGTTCGTGGTTCTGCTGGGCCCTTCCGGCAGCGGGAAATCGACCCTGTTGAATATCTTGGGAGGGTTGGATGTCCCGACGGCAGGCCACGTTAGTTATCGCGGTAAAGATCTCACTTCGAACGACGACACGTTGCTGACAGGATATCGAAGACGGCATGTCGGTTTCGTCTTCCAATTCTACAATCTGATCCCCAGTTTGACGGCCCGAGAAAATGTGGCGTTAGTCACCGAGATCGCGGACAACCCAATGCGGCCTGAAGACGCCTTGCAGATGGTCAATCTAGGGCATCGTCTGGACCATTTTCCGGCACAGTTGTCGGGTGGTGAACAGCAGCGAGTAGCAATTGCCCGGGCGATCGCCAAGCGGCCCGATGTGTTGTTGTGCGATGAACCGACCGGGGCTCTGGATATTGAGACCGGAATCGTGGTCCTGGAAGTCATTGAACGGGTCAACCGCGAACTGGGAACGACGACGGCCGTGATCACTCATAACGCAGCCATTGCCGCGATGGCCGACCGCGTGGTGTCGGTGGCCAGCGGGCGGATCAGCCACGTGAAAGTCAATCTGCAGAAACAACAGCCCCGGGAATTGCAGTGGTAGTTCACCGATCCGCTTGATGGCACACTTGCTCTATAAAATACATTGACCGCCCGAGAGGCTGGTGTTGTCCAAGCACCAGAAACAGATGAAGGCCCTAGACCGCAAATTGCTGAGAGACGTGCTCCACATGTGGGGGCAGCTGTTGGCCATTTGCGCGGTCATCGCGTGCGGCGTGGGCACGTTTATTATGACGCAGAGTGCCTTGGCGGGGCTCTCATTCACACAACAGTCCTACTATGAGCAATCTCGTTTCGGTCGCGTTTTCAGCAACGTCAAGCGAGCTCCGTTGTCGGTCGGTGCCCAGATTGCGGAAATCCCCGGCGTGTCGCAGATGCAGTTACGAGT
>JAZKFE010000273.1:0-1925 GCA_040386595.1 Planctomycetota bacterium
ATAAACAACAATCCACAATGTTCACTCTACTTGGTAGGTTTTGAAACACGTTCTAACGACTGAGTGGCCACCGAGTACATTCGCGAAGCAGTGCCATGACCTGCAGTTTTTGTGGCATTCAAACCTGTGCCACCCGGCCCCGATTTAGATCTTGGATTTCGGTCCGCGGTGGATTGCTGAATTCGAGAAACGCAATGACACATACGATCGCTGAGCTTGGTTGGAACCTGATGCGTGTTACACTCACCGTTTGATAGGATCAATTCGGTCATCACGCATGACGCCTGAAAGATGAGGAGACCGCGTGTCTCGATACCTGATGAAGCAGAACCTGTTTTCGTTCGGAGATGACTTCATCATCCGTAACGAGTCGGGAAGTGAGGCGTTCTTCGTTGATGGCAAGGTGTTTTGCCTGGGGAATCAACTCTCCTTCCAGGATATGCAGCAGCGAGAGTTGGCTTATATCAAACAAAAACTGCTTTCCTTCGGACCGACATACGAGATTCACCGGGCCGGCGAATTGGTTGCTGTTGTCACGAAGCATGTTTTCACACTCTTCCAATGCACGTTTACAGTAGACATCCCTGGGCCGAATGACCTTGTGGCTCAAGGGAACTTCATGGACCACGAATATACGCTTCTGCGAGGGGAAGACCTCGTGGCAACAGTCTCCAAGAAATGGTTTAGTTGGACCGACTCGTACGGTATCGAGATTGCGCCCGGTGAAGATGATGTCCTGCTTCTCGCCAGCACGGTCGTGATCGACATGGCCTGCCATCCGGACCCCAAACGGTGACGGCCGATGGCGATGATCTGATGCGTCCACCGGTCCATTCAGCGCTGCCGATCGAGCGCCCAGGCACTGGCAAGGTGACACTGGTTTGAACTCGACAAAAGCAGCGCCACGCCCCTAAGTTTTTCGGGGATTCGAACCAGTGTCACGCTGCCGGATTGCTCCAGGGGCAGCAGATCGTCTTGAAATTGGCCTCGAAGGTGCTCGGGGATGTGGCTTGGAAAACTGCGCTGGATCGGTAAAAACTGGCGGACTGTGTGGAATGGCAGAGAGTGGGAGAGTAATCTGAACGTGCTTCAAGGCTCAGCCACTCGTGCGGGTCGTGTCCGATCCGTCGTGTGATCATCAAAATTCGGAGAGTAGTCATGGCGAACAAGGCGATGCAGCTTCCTCGACGTCAGTTTTTGAAGACCGCGGTCTCCACGGCGGGGGCCGCACTGTTTGCTCCCACGATCATTCCAAGTTCGGCTTTGGGGCTGGATGGAGCCGTGGCTCCCAGTGAGCGTGTGGTCGTCGGCGGCATTGGCATTGGCAACCGGGGGACTTATGACCTGGGCTGTTTCCTCGAGCAAAAAGACGTGCAGTTCGTTGCGGTGTGCGATGTGAAAGAGAAACGTCGCACCGCCGTCAAGGCGATGGCCGACCAGAAGTACGGCAACGAGAACTGTGCGACCTATCAAGATTTTCGCGAATTGCTGGATCGCGCTGACATCGACGCCGTGCTGATTGCCACCGGGCCCAACTGGCATGCCACCGCCGCCATGGCTGCGGCCAAGGCTGGCAAGGACATGTACTGCGAGAAGCCCGTCACCAAGAACATCGATCAAAGCTTGATCTTGGCCGAAACGATGCGCCGCACTGGTCGCGTCTTCCAAGCGGGAACTCAGCGACGAAACCTGCCACACTTTGCGTTTGCCTGCGAATTGGCGCGAAGCGGGAAGCTGGGAAAGATCAAGAAGGTCTACGCTCACCCCGCCGGAATGCAGGCCCTGATGAGTGGCTGGTTGCCTCCCGAACCCGCACCGGACAAAGACGCGGTCGATTGGGACATGTACCTCGGGCCGGCGGCGTGGCGACCGTTCAACGCCAAGCAACTCGACGGTTTCAATTTTGAAAAGGGTGGCGGATTCAT
>JAZKFE010000273.1:1935-7094 GCA_040386595.1 Planctomycetota bacterium
ATTCATTGGTGCCTTTAGCGGCGGCGGGGTGCTCGAATGGGGTTCGCACTGCGTCGACCTGTGTCAATGGGCGGTTGGTGATTGTGCTCCGCCGGTGGAGTACAACGCGCCGAAAGATGGTGAGTTGGTGGCACGCTATGAAAACGGCACCGAATTGATCTTCCGCGAAAAAGGCTGGATTCCGCTGGGCTCTTGCCCTGTGCGATTTGAAGGCGAGACCGGTTGGGTCGAAGCAGGTGACAGCGGGAAGCTAGTGCTGAGTTCTCCGGAATTGCTCGCAGGGCGCGAGGTCGCCGAAATTGGCGGCTACCCGGCGACGTTCCATGTGCGTGACTTCCTCGACTGCGTGAAGACACGCGGCACCCCCAAGGGGAATGCCGACGCGGCGTGCAATGCGCACATCGCCTGCCATGCTGCGAATATTGCGCTCTTCCTGGGCCGAACCGTGAAGTACGACAACAAAACGAACGAATTCGTCGATGACGTTCAAGCCAACCGCTTGCGATCCGAGGCCCTGCGTGAGCCGTGGCGGCTGTAGTCGCCCGAAGCTGCTTCGCACCGCTTAACCGCGTTTCGCCTCTTTCCTCGCTGCGCTGATTTCATTCCATACGCTCTGGAGCGATCATTATGTTATTGACTCGACCATTGACGCACTTCCTGACTTTTCTTACTGCTCTCCTGGTGCTGACCGCATCCGCGGTACACGCCGTGGAAGATAAGAATGCTTCCCCACAACGGGAAACAGAACTCCTGGCGATCCTGCGGTCGGATGCCCCTGATGCCGACAAGGCCATTGCCTGCAAGCATCTGGCCATCCACGGCTCGGACGAGTCGGTCGCCGACTTGGCCAAACTACTGTCTGAAGAAAAATTCGCTTCCTGGGCTCGAATCGCTTTAGAAGCCATCCCCGGCCCTGTTGCGGGTGACGCACTCCGTAAGGCCTCCGAATCACTGGAAGGCAAGTTGCTGATCGGGACCATCAATTCGATCGGTGTCCGCCGCGATGCCAGCTCCGCCGAAACATTGATCGTGCGGTTGCAAGATAAAGATGCGGGGGTCGCTTCGGCGGCAGCTGTTGCGTTGGGACGGATTGGCAATGCGGACGCGGCCAAAGCGTTGCGACCATTGCTGGCCAGTGCTCCTGCCGACGTTCGTTCGGCCGTGGCCGAGGGGTGCGTCCTCTGTGCTGAGCGACTGCACTCCGCAGGGCAGGCCGCAGACGCGGTTCAGATTTATGACGACGTCCGCAAGGCGGAACTCCCCAAGCAACGGATTCTCGAAGGGACTCGTGGCGCGATTCTCGCCCGCACTCCCGCAGAGGGACTGCAACTGCTGATGGAGCAGTTCCAATCGCCTGATAAAGTATTTTTCCAACTCGCCCTGGGAACGGCACGTGCGTTCCCCGGTGTCGATGTCGATCAAGCCCTCGCCACCGAGATGGCCAAAGCCGCACCGGAGCGAGCCGCGTTGATCATTCAGGCCATGGCCGATCGCCCGAAAACGGTCATTCTGGCTGCCGTGTTGAAGGCCGCAGAGAAGGGCCCCAAACCAGTGCGGTTGTCGGCGATCGGAGCCCTGGGCCGAGTCGGCAACGTATCTTGCCTTCCGTTACTGTTGGAGTCGGCGCTGGAGGCCGATGAGGAACTGGCTCAAGCTGCGAAAGTCACGTTGGGCGAACTCTCCGATGAGGGCGTGGATGCCCAGATCGTCGCTCTGCTAGCAAAAGCCGAAGGGAAAAAGTATCCGCTGTTGTTGCAGCTGGTCGGGAAACGGCGAATCGAAGCGACGCCCGCGTTGTTGAAGGCGATGGATCATTCTGACAAGACGGTGCGCGCAGCCGCGTTGACCGCATTGGGCGAGACCGTCACGTTGAAGAATCTGTCGGTGTTGATTGCTGCAGCGATCACCCCGAAACGCGTTGAGGATGCGCCCATCGCTCAACAGGCACTCAAAGCGGCCAGCATTCGGATGCCGGATCGCGAAGCCTGTGCCGCAGAACTAACAACCGCTCTGGACCAATCACCCGCCGCCACAAAAGGTGTGCTACTGGAAATTATTAGTGATGTCGGTGGAGCCAAGGCTCTGGAGACGATCGGCGCTGCAGCTAAGAGCAAAGATCCGCTGCTGCAAGATGTGGGAAGTCGATTGCTGGGGAAATGGAACAGCGTCGATGCCGCCCCGGTACTGCTCGATCTGGCGAAGACGTCGCCGGACGAAAAGTATCAACTGCGTGGCTTACGCGGTTACATCGGGTTGGTGCGAAAGTTCCCGATGGCTGATCAGGAACGTGCCGACATGTGCCAGAAGGCCTTCGACACTTCCCGGCAACCCGCCGAACAAAAGCTGGTGCTGGATGTGGTCAAACTCCACCCTGGTATCGAAACGCTGAAGTTCGCCATTAAGGCCATCAAGGTGGAAGCCGTCAAGGACGAAGCGACTCAGGCCACATTGGTGGTCGCTCAGAAGTTGGGCAACAAGGGAGTCGACGTGAAGGACCTGCTGGCTACCGCTGATCTCGACAAGGTCAAGCTGGAGATCATTAAGGCCGAATACGGTTCCGGTGCCGCTCAACGAGACGTGACCGCGGTACTGCAGAAGCAGGCAGGCGACTTACCGTTCGTCACGTTGGCGTCCGCCGGCTACAACGCCAATTTCGGCGGAGACCCGGCCCCCAACACCACCAAGCAGTTGAAAGTCCAATATCGTATCAACGGCAAAACAGGCGAAGCTTCCTTCGCGGAAGATTCCTTGATTGTGCTGCCCATGCCCAAGTAAACCGCGTCGGCCGTACTGCGCACGGTTTGATAAAATTCGCTACTTGAATCGTTTCCATCGCCAAGTTGGCGGTGGAAACGAATCGAATTTAAGGCTGTCTGCATCGCTCTAACAATTTCGAGGGATTTGCAATGGGCCATCGATCACGGATGTTCGATCAGTCTTCCCAAATTGAGGTTCGGGTGACAAGGCAAACGGCATGGCGACGTCGGAGTGCCTTGCTGTCTCTACTTGCGATCGTGACGACGCTGACATTTGGCATGCGGGCGTTGACTGCGAAGGACGACCTACCGATCGCTCCAACCGACAAGTTTACTGGCGGAGGTATCTCGCCGGTCGCCGCAGGTGAACTCGAATGGCTTGACATTGAAGGATCAGAGCCGCACGAAGACCATGACGTCGCGATCTCGGGGCGTGCCTTAAATGAGGACGGTCAGCCTGTCGTAGGGGCTCGGGTATTTGTGGTCCCTGTCATCCCCGTTGGCGTCCCCTATGATCCACTCAAAGTTCTCGCTGAGGGAACAACCGATGCTGAAGGTCGGTATCGCTTCCCAAAGGTCAAGCTCTCGGTCTTGAAGTTCGCTCCCAGCGCCGTTCCTCAGCCATCCCAGGCGTTGTTTCAAGTATTTGGTATCGCCGACGGCTACGGATATGTTTGGCGACACACTGCGACCTACCGTCCGAAAAAGGACCAACATGAAAATCCCGGTGCGCCCACTCTCGGACCGCTGAATGAAGACGTCCCTCAACCGATGTTCGTTGCCGATGAACCAATCGTGATTGATTTGAAGTTCTCGCCCGAGGTGAAACTGCAGGGAACGATACGCGACAATCTGGGCAAGCCGTTGCGGGACGCCATAGTGCAGGTCGGTTCGATTGCCTCGAATAGATCTTTGCCAGGGACTCCACCCAACGGCGGAGTGGGGAGATATTTAGAAGAGACACCGCGCGAAGTCGACGCACGCTTCGACGGATACTTCGCGCTTCCCGAGAAATATCGGCAGAGTCGGACCGACTCCGCCGGCCGGTATGAAATTCGTGGAATTCCTCGCGACTGCCGCTTGCTCGCTCATGTGGATTATCTGCCTGAATTTGATCCTTGGACGGGAGTGATTCTCACGGACAAAGATGACAGTGAGACAGGCAAAAGTCATTGCCGCGCGGTGGGATATGCGGGTCAGCTGGATCACGTGTTGATTGTTCCAGTGACGGTCCATGTGAAAGTTTTGGGGACGGACCAGCGGCCGTTAGCCAATGTGATCGTCCGTCATGAATCGAAGACAGGCATCAATCGAGCGGGGGCATTGGAGCGTACCGACGCCAGCGGCATGGCGTCTCTAAAAGTTCGTCCCGGCGACTCGCAGCTCTTTGTGGAGCCGACAATTGGGCAGCCCTATCTTCCGCGACAGCAGGCTCTCGATCTTAAGCCTGATCCACGACAGATCTCTCTTGATGTCGCGCTCGAATCAGCGGCCGAAGTCATCTTTGAGGCGGTCGAGAAGGAGACCGGAAAGCCAATCCCTGACGTAGCCTTTCTCAGCGAATCAGACGACAAACGCGAACGCCAGGAGGTGCAATCGCAGGTCTCATTCGTGGATCATCCGCGGACGGATCGGGCCGGCCGCATGCGGGCATTCTTTGCGCCCGGCAAACGGCGATTCTTCGTCAATCATCGCCACATTCCGGTAGACTTCGAACCTGTTGCACCGACTACCGAGGCGATTCACCTGGCTGCCGCTAAGCCCACGCATCTGCGATTTGAATTCACGCGGCGCCCAATTGTCGCCGCAACTGGCAGTGCAACCAAGCCAATCGCCACTGAGTTGCAGTCGCTCGCTGCGCTGTTGCGGCAACAGGAAACTCGCTTCAAACGGTCTCAAAAACTCCGTATCCAATTGGCGGAGACTAACTATTTATCGTCCAAGGAGAAGCGGCCTCAGCGGCAGATGACAGAACTGCTGAACTCGTTCACTTCGAAAACCATTCAGGAGTCCCTAACCGCTTTGGGACTTACAGCCGTTGCCCCGACGGTGATGATCACCGATGGCACGCGGCGGCGTGTCGAGACCAACACCGGGAATCCGGATCACTTCAATCTCGATGTCTTCAATGGCGAAGAAACCATCACGGCGATGGGCGGAGAGCAACTCAATGTTTATGGCCCCAACAACGTGAGCTTCCAATCGACGGATCTTACAAATTTATGGCTTCGTCCTGATCCATCAGAGATGTTGGGAACGGCCGCAGAGCCAGTTGGTGACGAACAACCGCGACGTACCGTTCAGCACGCCCAGGGCGTCTGGACGATTGAAAATACCTACAGTATTGGGAGCATACGTTGGGTGATCGACGATTCCAACGGCTTTCTACGTCAGATGTCATCG
>JAZKFE010000274.1:0-1106 GCA_040386595.1 Planctomycetota bacterium
GGAGCCTCACCCTCCCAATGATTCGAATCGCTGCATAGCTTTTGGGACCTGCGTTTCCGTGCTCAACGAATGCCTGAGAACGGTGTTTCGCTATCGCGCCGGTTTCGCCACGGGGGTAATTGTCGGTCCGGCCTCGTTATTCAATGCCGGCCAGATTGCGGTTAGCCACATCAACGCTGCGCGGCGTTGCCCGATTCCGGAGAAATGCCGTCGCGAAGGGATCCCGCCGCGGTTTTCGCCGTCCAGAATGTCGGTGTCTGGTCCGGGGCCAAAGCCGGGCTTGGTCCACAATTGATCGATCGCAGTACGAATGGTCTGTTCGCGTTCGGGAAAATTATAAACGGTCGGGTGCAACGTGGATTTCGCGAGCAGCCATTTGGGTTCGAAGCCCCAGTGCTTTGCCAGCTCCTCGCGGATTTTGGTGATGTTCTTCACGTAAGTTTCGACGTTAACGTTCTCGATGACGTCTGACTCGCCCTGTTGCCAGAGGACGTAGCGGAAGCGTCCGGTCGTCGTTCCGGCCTCGGCTAATTTCTGATAGAGGTTTTCGCCGGGTAACCACTGCCGCGACGATGTCCCTCCAACTGCCACATTCACGAAGCCCACTGGTACACGCAACAACGGGACCAGCAAATCACCCAGCGGCGGCCAGATGGTGCCACCGTCTGCAGAGTTGGGTTGTGGGTCATGAGCAATGGCCCACGACTTCTTCGCAACGCTATAGGTGGAGACTCGCCCTTGAGGTTCTTCGACCTTCATCATCTCATCGTTTGCACCATCGGCATAGGACTGTCCGGCAATTACAAAGACCTCACCGACACCGACGGGTTCGACAGACCCGGCGGCCACCGTTTGCTCCTTTACGACACTGCGGATATCCAGGCGATACCAGCCTCCGGCCGGAACATTTGCCTTCGCCGAATAGGTTGTTCCTTCGTACTTGCCGTCGGTCACGGCCGCCCACTCAGTCCCTTTCCCAAATGCCCCGGTTAAGGGAACGACGCGGTACTCTACGACTGCTCCAGCTTCCATCGGCAGATCTGCAGTGATCGGCACCAGGGCAAACCCCAACGCGGCACCCATGAACGGTGCGGTGCACGGTGCGG
>JAZKFE010000274.1:1116-22310 GCA_040386595.1 Planctomycetota bacterium
TTAAATCCCTCACGCTGGATCACCTGATTGGGAAGAGGGCTGCTCAGCGTGACTTTCCGCTCTTCCGCAACGACCGTCTGCAGGCTGCAGACGAAGAGCACGAGTAACGCCAGTGGAAAGAAAAACGGTCGACTCATGAGATGCCTCAAGTTGTAGTTTTTTATAAATGTGGCGTAGCTACTGCGAAGCATAGTCGTTGTTCGCTCCGCGAACATAACGCATTCGCAGTAGCCGGCCGAAATCTGTCATCAGATCTCAATATCGGTCCCACCTCGCTACTGCGAGCGCGTTCTGTTCGCGGAGCGAACAACGACTATAAACGACTACGTCTGAATTAGATCTTCTTCGACAGACGCTCGGCCAATCGTTCCAAGGCCGGGCTAATATCCAGTTTCTCCATATGGATATTCAACAGGCTAAACGAATCCTGGTTCGCCAGGGCGTCCGTTATCGCTTGCTCGAGCTCCCCTTCCGTGTGGACCTCAAAACCCTTGCCCCCTCCCAAAAACTCGCTGAGCTTATGGTAGTTCCAATTCAGAATGTCGTTGAAGGGACCTTCTTGTAGGAAGCGTTCGGTCGTATAGCCTTTGTTATTCAGCACCAGGATGATCGGGTTGAATCCATAGCGGACGGCCGTAGACAACTCCAGGCACGTCATCTGGAACGCACCGTCTCCGACGAGTACTAGGCACCGCAGCTTGGGGTTAGCGAACTGCGCTCCAATCGATGCCGGAACTGCGAAGCCCATCGATGTGTAATAGGCTGGGCTAATGAATTCCGTATGTCGGTAGATGGTCAAATCGGACGCGCCAAACAGACAATCGCCGACGTCCGCCACCACGACCATGTCTTCATCGAGCAACTCATTGATCCGCGCGAACAACCGCTTGTTCGTGACCGGAGCATTAGGTTTGGGCTTATACGCCGTGAGGACCTCTTTACTCTTGGGCAGCTTGGCCACTGGCGGACGCAGTTGGGCCTTCAGCAAACCCTGCATGAAGTCACCAAGTAACACATCGTGATAGTGATGATGCCGGATTCGCAGTTGCTCGGTGGTGACATACAAACATTTGCCCGGATCCAGATTCGCCGTGAAAATACCGAGATTAATGTCGGTCATGAATGCGCCGAGCAAGATCACGCAGTCACTCTCTTCGACATATTTGCGGACCGGTTCGCGGCCCATCGCACCTTCATAGACTCCCAGATATAGGGGATGTTTTTCGCTGACGACCGATTTCCCCAGCAATGTCGAACACATCGGGATCCCGGCCTGTTCGGCCAGTTTGACGACTTCATGTCCCAGGCCAAAGCGGTGCATTTCGACACCCGCAATAATGACCGGGCGGCGGCTGGAATTAATCATCGCCTTGGCTTCGGCCAGCGCTTCGTTCAGCACGGCGGGATCGCTGACGAGTTCTTCTGTGGCGGGATGATGCGGATACAAGGCCGTGGCTTTGACACGGTCTCGGGGGATTTCCATATAGACCGGCCGCTTATAGCGCAACGCAGCGGCCAGGCAGCGGTCGATCTCACGGAACGCCGTCAGGGGATCGTCCAGAGACGCGTTCGCCACGGTGATTTTCTCGAAGACTTCTCGCTGCGTATTGAAATCGCGCACCTTATGGTGCAACAGCGGATTATTGCGACGCTCATCGATCCCCGGGGCACCGCTGATCACCACGACCGGCGACTTTTCGGCATAGGCTCCGGCAATCGAATTCACGAGGCTCAAGCCACCCACGCAGTAGGTGACGCAACAGGCACCCAGGCCTCGCACGCGGGCATAGGCGTCGGCGGCGTAGCCGGCGCAATCTTCGCGTGTCGCGCCAATGACCTGGATCGGGCTGTCTTGCAGCATCCCATAGAACTGCAGTACGAAGTCCCCGGGGATGCCGAACACATGCTCGAGGCCATGATCCTGCAGGCGTTGAATCAGGTACCCCCCAATCGTTTGCGGCGGCAGACTGATCGGGGACGTGGACGAGGTCTTCGATTTCTTGGCGGCCATGCCGGAAGTCTCCCCAGAAAGGATGTACTGATCTCAGTTGAGTAGCAGTCTGAGCGGACTCTCATTCCGTGAGAGCCAAGCGTCATCTCATGCCAGGCGCTTGCGATCCGCAAACGAATTCTGGTGCGTTCTGTGCATGGGGTCAAGGTGGGAGAGTGGAGGGAGAATGACGAATGTCGAAACCCGAATGACGAATGAATGACCAAATCCGCCTAACGAGTTGTTTCTGTAAGCCGCGCATTGACTGGTCACGCCCGCAAGAAGTCTCTCAGCAACGCATTGCGTAATGCCGGTCACCGATTTGCCCCGGCAAGTTTGGTCATTCGACATTCATTCGTCATTCGGGTTTCGACATTCGTCATTCTCCCCAACGCCTACAGTTTCGTTGAACGATGCGGTACATTGGGAAAACTTCGCCCACGACCGTAGCCTTTAAGGGACATTTCACTATGACGGTTCGCCGGACTGTTCCCCTGCATGTCAAGATTTTAATCGGATTGCTCATCGGTGCCGCTGGCGGTTTGAGCGCGAACGCCTTCAGTTTGTACGCTCAAGACCATGGTTTCCCCGAAGCCAGAAAGTATGTCGATCTTTGTGCGGCGGTGGCAGATCCTGTCGGGCAGATTTTTCTGCGACTGGTATTCATGGTCGTGATCCCGCTGGTCTTTTCTGCGCTGGCCCTGGGAGTGGCCGGGATGAAGGACTGGGGCCGGCTGGGACGCGTCGGGCTGAAGACCCTCGTGTTTACTGCGATCTTGTCGACCACCGCCGTCCTGATTGGCGTGGGGCTCACGAATGCTTTGCAACCGGGCAAATGGTTGTCCGTGGAAAAACAGAAAGAGCTAAGCGCCAAGTACAACGACGATGCGACTCAGAGCGTTGCCAGGGCCAAGAAGGCGAAAACGCTCGATGTCATTCTGCTGGACATCATCCCCAAGAATCCGATTCAGGAGATGGTGGGGGCTCTCGACGGTTCGTCGCCCGGTGGCGGCATGTTGTCGGTGATGTTTTTCTCGTTGATGTTCGGTCTGGCGCTGACCCGCGTGCCCGAAAATTCAGACATCCTGGTCGGCTGGTTGGAGGGGTTGCAGTCGGTCTCGATGGTGATCATTGGCTGGGCCATGCGGATCGCGCCGTTAGCGGTGGCCTGCCTGGTGTTCAGCCTGATGTCGCGGCTGGGACTGGCGATTCTGCCACCGCTACTGGGGTTCGTCGGCACGGTCCTGTTAGGGCTGGGGCTGCAGATGTTTGTGGTGTATCCGGCTCTGCTCTGGTGGACGACTCGTCGTTCGCCGATTCAGTTTTTCTCGCAGATTTCTGAAGCCATCTGGACTGCGTTTGGAACATCTTCATCCAACGCCAGCTTGCCGACCGCTTTGCGGGTGGCCCGAGAGGAATTGTTGTTGCCTGACGAAGAGGCGCGATTTGTATTAACAATCGGAGCGACCGGCAATCAAAACGGGACAGCCTTGTACGAGGGCATCGTTGTTCTGTTTCTGGCCCAAGTCTTCCATGTGGAATTATCTGTCACGCAGCAGGTCATGGTGGTGTTGATGTCGGTTCTGGCGGGAATTGGCACCGCGGGGGTACCTGGAAGTTCTCTGCCGATGATCGTCGTCGTGATGCAATCGGTGGGCGTGCCCGGGGCCGGTATCGGCATTATCCTGGGGATCGACCGCATCCTCGATATGAGCCGCACGGTCTTGAACGTGGTCGGCGATCTAACGGTCGCTGCGTGCGTTGCCGGCCCGCCCAAGCCCCCCACCGAAATCGATGAAGACGCCAAACCGTGGAGTGCCACCTCAACCGCGGACGACGGTATTGTTTAAATTGTAAAATCCCCGACCACGTCACATTTGCATTAGGAGTTTTTTACCACGAATAACGCGAATGACACGAATAAGTAGTCGAGAGGTAGAAGATGTTCCTCGTCGTTATGGAGTCTCAAACGATCCTTCTTCATTCGTGTGATTTGTGTCATTCGTGGTTCACACTCTTCTGTTTTTCTGCGTCGTGAATACAGAGGTTAGCGGCCTCTCAATGTTGTCTGGAATGTTAAGTGTGTCATGGAACTTCGAGCTTTTGCCGAACGCGTATTGCTGTCTGAAACGATCACTGAAAAACTGTTGCCACTCGACCTGCCTGCGACCGACGTAATCCCCGGGCCCGCGTGGCGAATCGACGTTCCACAGCGACCGGACGGTTTGCGTTTTGCCGGTCGTAAACAAGCACCACCGATGCCCCAGCCGAAGACGTTTCATGATCCGGCCAAGCGGGCTCTGGCGCACCATATTATGGCCAATCACGAGCTGCAGGCTCTAGAAGTAATGGCTTTCACGCTGTGTGCGTTCCCGGATGCTCCTGCCGAATTCCGCTTGGGAATGGTGGAGATCATGGCGGATGAGCAACGTCACACGCGGATGCATATTGAACGGGCCGCGGTATTAGGGCTGCCGTTCGGAACGGTTCCGGTCAACGGCTACTTCTGGGAGAAAGCCCGCGCCTTTACCTCGGTCCTGGACTATCTTGCGGGATTGCCACTGACGTTTGAAGGAGGCAACCTGGATCATACGTTGGAGTTCGCCGAATACTTTGACCTCGCCGGAGACACTCGCAGTGCGGCCCTGATGCGGGTCATTCATCGCGACGAAATCGAACACGTCCGTTTCGGCATCGACTGGTTGAGAAAGTTGAAGCCGCCCGATCAATCCGATTGGGACGCCTACGTGGCTCACTTGCATTTCCCGCTAAAGCCCGAGAAATCCAAGGGGAAATCGTTCCATCGCGAACCACGCCTGGCGGCCGGGATGAGCGAAGACTTCATCACCCAATTAGCCAACGTCCAGCCCACGCCCCACGAACAAATCAAACGTGGCCTGGATCCCGCACCCGAATAAACCAGTTTTACACCGGGCTCTCGACTACATCCATTCTTTAATGACGCGGCCTTCGTTGAGCATCATGGGGCGACCGTCCAAGGGGTTGCTGAGCATCATGTCGTGCTCGATGCCCAGCTTTTCGTAGATCGTGGCGGCGATGTCCTGGGACAGGTATTCGTCCTTAATGGGACGGCCCCCTTCATCGTCAGTGACGCCCAAAACTGATCCGCCGGGAACTCCGGCACCGGCCATAATGGCGAAGCCGGCAGACGCCCAGTGGTCGCGGCCGCTGGCCGAATTGATCTTGGGGGTGCGGCCGAAGTCGGTCAACCAGACGACCAGGGTGTTGTCGATCATCCCCCGTTGCTCCAGGTCAATCAGCAATTCAGGGATGCCCTGATCCATGCGGGGAATCAGCCGATCCTTGAGCGATTCAAAGTTGTTGGCGTGCGTGTCCCAGCCCCCATCGGTGACAGTGACAAACCGGACACCCGCTTCCAGCATGCGGCGGCCTAGCAGCAGACTCTGGCCGAACTTGTTGCGACCGTAACGATCTCGCAGACGCGGATCTTCCTTTTCGAGGTCAAAGGCACGCTTGGTTTCAGGGGCCGTGATCATGTTCAGCGCGGCTTGATAATGTTCGTCCAGAGCGCCGAACGCTTCCGGCTGCAGATCCGCTTTCTTCTGCAGACCATCAATTGCCGACAGCATTTGTTTGCGGCGAGATACGCGATCCATCGACATGCCGGCCGGCGGAGTGATGTCGCGGACGTTGAACTGTGCGGCACCCGGATCGGCCATGATTTCGAACGGGTTGTGCTCCATCCCCAGATACCCGGCGACGCCACCACCAAAGCGATGGTCAATGGCGTTGCCCAACTGCACAAAGGGAGGCAAAGCCGTTTTGAAGCCGTGCTGTTGGCTCACGACTGAGCCGAACGTGGGATAGATCACGGCGGGATTGAACGGCCGGCCGGACATCACCCAGGCATCGGCGGTTCCATGGCTCCCATTCTGAGGGTTCCAGCCGCGCAACACGGCGAACCGATTCAACTCTTGGGCCATCCGCGGAACGATTTCGGTGAATTGCACACCGGGGACAGCCGTGTTCACAAAGCCGTAGCTGCCTCGCACGTTCGCGGGAGCTGCGGGCTTGGGATCGAATGTATCGTGATGGCTGGTACCACCTTGCGTCCAGATCAGGATGACGTTGGTGTCTTTGCGGCGACGGGCTTCAGCCTTCGCTTGTTGCTGCAGGACGAACGGCAGGTTGAGACCTAACGCGGACAAGCCACCCAGTTGCAGGAACTCACGACGTCGCAGGTTTTCGCAGTTTGAGTCTTGACCAGTCAGAAAACTGAGCATGGTGGGCTACTCCTCAACGGTGGCGGGGCGTCAATGGGCAGTGGGCGAGGCAGGTCGATTCTCTACGCGGCCAAGAGCGAGACTTTTCCCTAATTGCTGTCGCAATCCCGTCGTCTCATTCTTGATCTAGCACTGTATAACGTCTTTATCGTAGTCGCGCGGCGGATCAGATCAAAGAACATTTACATGATTTTTCGTCTCGCGCCAAGTAGCAGTCGATTCTTCGGGTGAGAGAAGATGTGGCGGAGCATAGTCGTTGTTCGCTCCGCGAACATAACGCATTCGCAGTAGTGAGCCTGAATTGTCTTCTTACCTCAACTCTGATTCCACCCGGCTACTGCGAGCGCGTTCAGTTCGCGGAGCGAACAACGACTATAGTCCCAATTCCCTTCGCAGATCTTCTGGCTGGCGGCCTTGTTCTCGTAAAGCCCGTAATGAGAGGGCTTGGTTGCGTTTGGCTAAGCGGACGCCTTGGGCGTCAAGAACCAATGGGCAATGGTAGAATTCCGGGGGCTGCCAGCCGAGGGCTCGGTACAGCAGTAACTGTCGAGCGGTGGACGTTAACAAGTCCTCGCCTCGCACGACTTCGGTGATTTGCATGGCGTGGTCGTCGGTGACAACGGCCAGTTCATACGCGGGAAGGCCATCCTTCCGCCAGACGAGGAAATCGCCGAAGTCGATCCCGCTGACGCGGCGCACTTCGCCAGAGTGACCGTCAGAGAAGACGAGGACCTCACCGTCGGGAACTCGAAACCGCCAGTTGACTGCTGCGGGATCGGTGGCCTCTTGCCCGGTGCCGGGTGGTGGGCGGAACTCGATGGGGAACAGTGGTTCGGTGTCTTCTTCGTGGGGGGCGCTTAGGGCCTGTTGCACATCTTTTCGCGAGTGGGGACTGGGGTAGATGTATCCCGCTGCGGCCAGTTGTCGCCAGATCTCTAAGTACAGAGGCTGCCGTTCGCTTTGGCGATAGGGAGCATGGGGCCCGCCGCAGTCCGGGCCTTCGTCCCAGCGCAGGCCGAACCAGTGCAGGTCTTCGAGCATGGCGGTGGCGTACTCGGGGCGGCAGCGGTCCCGGTCCAGGTCTTCGTCACGCAGGATTAACGTGCCGCCTGCCAACTGAGCTCGTTGTTGGGCCACCCAGAAAGTCCGAGCGTGGCCCAAATGGAGATGTCCGGTGGGAGTGGGGGCGATGCGGCCGCGATAGAGCATGATCAGTAACGTTCGGGCGAATCTCGTGGGGGTTGAGCAATTTTCAGTGGACTGGGAGGGTGAGGCTCCTGCCGAACCGCTTGGTCTTTCGACTTCCCGCAGACTTTCACCCTCCCGAGGGGCGATTGTTGCCTGCGTGAGTGGTCTCCGGCTGCAAAAACGCACCTTATCAGTTGCGTCTCGTGGCGCAAATGCCCAGACTCGGGCGAAATCTGAAATGAGCGCTCGCGGAATCAGGTGGCCCTGTGGCCCTAACCCTTGAGATATTTATGAGCCAACGCCCCTTCCTGACCGCTCCGGTGCCGTCGACCACGATGCCGCCGGGGATTCCGTTTATCGTCGGAAACGAAGCTGCCGAGCGTTTCAGCTACTACGGCATGCGAGCCATTCTGACCATCTACATGACGCAATATCTGCTGAGCTCAGACGGGACCAAGGCCCCGATGAGCGAGAACGATGCGACGGCGACCTACCACTGGTTTTCCGCGGCGAACTATGCGTTTCCGATCTTGGGGGCGTTGCTGGCCGATTTGTGGTGGGGCAAGTATCGCACGATTTTGTGGCTCTCGCTGCTGTATTGTTTCGGCCACCTGGCGCTGGCCATGGACGAGACGCGGATCGGATTGTTTCTAGGCATGATCCTGATTTCGATGGGGTCAGGATGCATCAAATCGTGTGTTTCGGCGCACGTGGGCGATCAGTTCAGTGCGACGAACAAACATTTGCTGGAACGAGTCTATGGCTGGTTCTATTTTTCGATCAATTTCGGCGCCACTTTTTCGACGGTGATTACTCCGCTGCTGCTCGATTGGTACGGGCCGAGTTATGCCTTTGGATTGCCTGCGATTTTGATGGCTCTGGCGACACTGGTGTTTTGGTTGGGGCGTCACCGTTATGTCCACATTCCTGCACGGGGAGCGGACTTCCTGAAAGAGGCTTGGTGTCCCGAGGGCCGACGGATCCTGTTGCGGCTGTCGGTTATCTTTTTGTTTCTGGCGATATTTCATTCGCTATCGGACCAGACGGGCTCGGTCTGGGTCCTGCAGGCGGAGCGTATGGACCGTCATTTGTTCGGGGTGGGCACGGCCGGGTGGGAGTTGAATTCCTCTCAATTGCAGGTGGCGAATCCCATTTTGGTGATGATTTTGATTCCTTTATTTACCTATATCATTTATCCGTTATGCGGGAGGTTCATGAAGGTCAATGCTTTGGGGAAGATGAGCGTCGGGTTCTTTTTTGCTGTGGCGGCGTTTGCTTTATCCGGCTGGATTGAAGTCCGGTTGCAAGCACATGAGACCGTGGGAATTTCGTGGCAGCTCTGGGCCTATGTGTTCATCACCATTGCCGAGGTGATGGCCTACTTTAGTAGCCTGGAGTTTTCTTATACCCACGCTCCGCCGTCGATGAAATCTCTGGTCATGGCTTTGAATGCGCTCTCGCTCTCGTTCGGCAATGTCATCACGGCATTGCTCAATTCGATCATTTCCGGCAATCAGAATATCGCCGAAGCCTTGCAAGGAGCGAACTATCATTGGTTCTTTACGGGACTGATGCTGCTGACGGCGATCATATTTATGCCGGTGGCGTTTTATTATAAGGGGAAGACCTATATGCAGGATTCCGCCGGTTTGCTGGATGACAAGGCGACGGACGGTTCGGCGACGTGAGTTTCTCACGTAGCCTGACTCTCTGAGTCGGGTCTCCCTCCGAAAACATACACCCGACTCAGAGAGTCAGGCTACGCGGACAGACTCGTCAACCTGATTGGTTTTGCGCACCCTCGCATCTTATCGCTAGTATGCAAGTGAATAAAAAAAGTCGGGCTGGGACCGTAGCACTCTAAACGAATGCCACGTTCCCGCCCGAGCTTTGGCCCGATTTACGAAATGATCCCTGCGGTCTCCTGCCGCCTGCCCCCCGGCCGATCTGGTGATCGACCGGGCACAGGGCTGAGGCCGGTTGGACCTGTGTTGGCTTACACGATTTCGTCGTGCAGCAAGACGCTGACGTCATCCGATCCGGCGTTGGCGACCATCAGATCGATGGCCCCGTCACCGTTAAAGTCACCGATGGCGATCGAGACCGGTTCGCGGAAGATCGTGTTACCGACCTTGAAGTCGACCCGGGCATCGAACGTGCCGTTCCCATTCCCCAGCATGTAGCTCAGCGTGTTGTCGTTCCGGTTGGAGATCAACAGGTCAAGATTGCCGTCACCATTGATGTCGGCCGTGTTGATCGAGATATCCAGCTTCGTAGCGGGATAACGGATCGGACGATTGGGTTGGAACACGGGGCCGACAGCCGCACCCGTACCCAACAGAATCCCGATTTCCGGAGTGACCAGGGACGTCACCGCGACGTCCAGGATGCCGTCCCCATTGAAGTCGCCTTCAATGATGGAGTTTGGTGTGGCTCCCACGGCGTAGGAGACAGGACCGGCCAGGCCGCCGGCACCATTGCCATTCAGCACGACCACGTTCTTGCTTAACAGGTTGGTGGCGACCACATCCAGATTGCCGTCTCCGTTGGTATCGAACAGCACCAGATCGCGTGGGCGTCGGCCCAGCGTTTTAGTGACATTCGCCGCACCAAACGATCCGGCACCATTCCCGAGCAGAATGCTGATACTGCCATTCTTCCCGGTATTGGAGTTGGCCGTGACGATATCTAAGTCGCCGTCATTGTCCATGTCACCGAGCTTGACCGAAGTCGGGAACTTACCCGAATTCTTCACCCCGGTGTCGTACAAGGTCGCCGCCCCGAACACGCCTGCGCCGTTGTTTAACAGGACGCTGACATTGTTGGTCTTGCGATTGGTGACCACGATGTCGAGGTCTCCGTCGCCGTCCACATCACCCACCGCGACGGTGGTCGTTTGCTTGGCTTTCTTCCCACCAGCCGAGTAATTGACAACTGCGCCGAACGTTCCAAACCCATCTCCGAACCGCACGCTGATGTTATTGCTGAGGCTGTTTGCGACAACCATGTCGAGATGGCCGTCACCATTCACATCTGCGGTCACCACACCACGCGGGCCGTCGCCGACCGAGTATTGCGTGGCTGCGGAGAAATTGGGCGGAGTTGAATTAGCACCCTTAATCACCAGGGTCTCGATATCCAGGTAGGTAATGGTACCCGTGAAGCCTGAGCCATTCACGGTACCATTGAAGCTGCCCGCCTTACCTCCATTTGGAACCTTCGTGCTGGCGGCATTCGAACCCAGCAGATCCACATTTAACCGATCGCCCGGGGGAATGGACGTTTCCAGTCCGCCGTTGATTAACCGGTTGAACTGAGCGATGTCGACATTGATCGTGTCGTTGAACGTGGTCGCGTTCAAGTTCTCGATGATGTCACCGAACACGATGATCCTGCCCGAGAGATTGATCACTTGATCGACTCCCGTCGCATCCAGATCGATGTGGATGGCTTCTGGAGCCGTTGAGAAATCGACGGTGTCCGAACCACCCGCGCCGACGACCGTCGTATCGCCCGTGAAGGCACCGATGGTGAAGGTATTCGCACTGAATCCACCGGTCAGCCGAGCATTCTCGATGAAGGCCACGGTATCGGTCCCTTCGGCACCGATAATCAATGTCGCATCGGTCAACGTAAAGTTGGCATTCCGCGTCTCGACGATGGTGTCGTAGCCATCTCCGCCGTCGAAGGCGTCGATGCCACCATTGCCGGTCAGCAGATCGTCGCCATCTCCGCCGTTCAAGGAATCACTGCCAATTCCACCGATCAGCGTATCGTTGCCGACTCCGCCGTTGAGAATTGCGTCGGCCGACAGGTAATCGTTTCCTTCGTCACCGTTGAACACAATGCCGATCTGGCCTTCGACTCCGTCATTGGCTTTGATCGTGTCGTCCCCTGCCTGTCCATTCATTGTTAGTACATCGAGCACGTTGATCCCATTCAGAGTGATCTGATAGGCCAATCCCTGCACGCTGACGATTCCTGCCGCAGGTGTGGTGACGGCCAGGTTATCCGCTGTGTTCCGGCCATCGATTGAAATATTGTCGGTGGCCACATCGGCTCCCGCTTGGAGGCTGATGACCCGGAGATCCGTGCCGCTCAGATCGCCAATCGTGAAGGTATCTGCGCCGCCGAGTGCCGTGGGATCCAGATTCAGTTGTTCGACACTGCGTGCCGTGGGATCCGAACCTGCGCCCGTGATCTCGAATCGCGTCGTTCCGAATATCGGCACGCTGACCACGATCACGTCGTCGCCGGCGGTACCATTAAAGGCCAGCAGATCGGTCCCCGTGCCACCGTCGATGGTATCGAATCCCCCGTTCGGATTGACGAAGATTAAGTCGTCGTCTTCTCCACCCAGGACCGTGTCATCCCCTTCCCCACCATCCAGGATATCCTGGCCGGCATTTCCTTCCAGGGAATCATCGCCTTGTCCGCCATTCATTTCGTCGTTCCCATCTCCGCCGATTAGCAGATCATCACCCGAACCGCCGGTCAGGGTGTCGTTTCCACCACCGCCGTTGAAGGTGTAACCACGAGTTGACGTTGACGCTGCGGCATTGACCACGTCATTGCCAAATCCCAGCAGAATATTCAACGTCGTGTTGGCAAAGCCCGCGCCGTCTGCGGTCCCGACGTCATCGGTAATTGTCACGGTGTCGTTGCCACCCAACAGATCCAGGGTGACCAGGTCGTAGTTGGTGATGTTGTGGATGGAGTACAGCACGCTCCCCAGTTTGTCACTGACCACGATGAACGGCTCGGCGGCATTGCCGGTGTTGTCGTAGTTGACGACAACGTCTTCATTCCCGCTGGTGCCAGGGGTCACGCCATCGGTGCCCTTCAAGATCAGGCGGTCGGTATCACCGGCCGAGCCATCATTGCCATTGAAGATGAAGCCGATGTTGTTGATATACGTTCCCGCGGCAATCAACACGCCATTGGGGTGTGCCACGAAGATCTGACCGTCTTGCTCGTCGGACGGAGCCAGCGTGGTGACTTCACTGACACCGCTGATGCCATTGGCGATCCACAAGTCTGTCTGATCGCCGTCGTCGCCCCCTTCGTCGAAGAATGTACTAATGCCCCAGCCCAGAGGAGGAGTGCCCCCCGGCAGAATGGGGAAGCCACCGTTGGAGTAATCGCTCCAGGGCGTCCAGTCCAGGGTGTCGGCCGCGGCATCGCCCGACTGAGTCACATCGTCACCCAGAACATTCAGCGTTTGGATAAAGCGGAAGGGAATGGCGCTGCTGCCGTTGATGTACAACGTCAGCTCGTTGGCCCCATCCTGATCGCCGAAGATGTCAAATCCCGTGTCGACGTCTTCACCGACAACGACGAAGGTATCCGTTTGATCGAAACCTGGCGTATTGTTGTCTCCGACCAAGGTTAAGGTGGTCGCGCTGATTGGGCCGTGACATTCGATAGAGCTCTCACGTAAAGGCATCAACGTCAGGTTCGAGAAGAAGTCGGTGAACTCGTACGACACATTGGGCGGAGTAGCCTTGTCGCTCCAGACTTTTACTTCCGAGAAGAAGCCGTTGATGTTCAACGAGTCGCCTTGATGATTGATCCCGTTGTCTTCGGGAGTGCCACCGTTGACGGTGATCGGAATGACGAATGACAAGGCGACATTGATCTCGTCGGCCCGCAGCCCGTCGCAATGGAGATCGATGACTCCCGGAAGGGCCTCATCACCCGCATTCACGATCAAGCCGCTGGTTAGAGTTGGATCGACCTGGATGAAGTCACTCGGATTGAAGAAGACCGGGATGAAGTTGTTGACGAAGACGGAACTGTCGGAGACATCAATTTCGTCATAGGCATTGCCTGTACCGACGGCATGCAGCAGTTCGCCTGCGGCGTAGCCCGCGAGATTATTGAAGATCGTATAACCAGCGAGGAACGCGACCGGGTCAACGATGCCGTCTTCGGTCTGGCCGTACACAAACAACTGATCTCCCACTGGCCCGCCCGATCCGTTACCGTCCACGATCACGCCGGCCGGAGTGCTCAGGCCGGTGAAGCTCAAGTCGGGTTCGACACCACCACCCGCATAGCCGGGCAGATTGGCATCCAGCGGCAACTGATTCGTGGTTTCGAACGGATTCCCGCCGATAAATGCGGCGGCGGACGTCGGTGAGATCGGTACCACGGTGATTTCGTCGTCGGTGGTTTGGCTGACGAGCGTCACGGCGGTGTCGTTTCCGGCGGTATCGTTGTATTGAACGGTTTCCGTCGTGGTAATACTGATGGGAATCGTGAATCCCGTCACACCCAGGTTGAAGTCGCCCCCCTGCGACCAGTCAAATGTTAAGGTGTTGACTGCGCCCGCATTGTTGATCGTCGCGCGATCGCGATTGGCCGAGTCCGCCACAGGATTAGCTTCACCCTGGATGGTCAAGCTGTTGATTCCAAAGGCGTTCGCCGCATTAATGTTGACGGTGATGTTCAGATTGAATTCGTCATTGCCTCCATCACCCTGGAAGTCGTTATTCCCTCCCAGCCCGTCACCCAGAATGTTGAACGTATCGTTGCCACCATTTCCGAAGAACGTGCTGTTACCGTCGTTACCATCGGTGCCTGACACATTGATGATGTCATTGCCGCTACCGGCAGCCAATTGGAAGGTGGAAATTCCAGAGCCTGTATAGCTGATAACGCCCGGCAAGAATGTGGGGTTCAATTGGAAACCGGCCCCGCCAAATACTGGCACGGCGGCGATGGGATCATGATTAAAGGTTCGAGCGATGGCATCTCCAGAATCGTCGACCAGCAGGTTCGATGAGCCCGCGTCAGTCACATTGATATTGCCCTGGATCGCGGCCAGTGTAGCGACACCCGTGTTGAAGGCGGCCGACGTGACAGCGATGCCGCCCGCAGTGCGGCCGACGGTAATAATATCGGGGACGCCGAGGTCGGTATTCACATTCATGGTGGCCCCAGTGGGCACCGCGCCGATCCGCACTTCATCCTCGTTGCTTTGGCCGTTGATATTGATCGGAATGGCCGGGAAGGCGGCGTCGAAGGAGTCGATACTGATCACGTCGAGGCCCGTGCCCAGATTGACTGTCAACGTACCGGTCGGGCTCACGAAATCGACCGATTCGGCGTTATTGGGAGCCTGGATCCGGGTAATGTTGGCCCCAGCGACATCCAGAATGGACACGTCGTTATCGTCGCCCGCACCAAAGTCGAACACGCGATTGACGGCATTGGAGTTGTCGAAGATCGGTTCCAGACCGATATAGTCCACCACCGATTCGGGGGCTCCACCGTCATCCGTCGTGTCACCGTCGTATTCAATCCGTCCCGCGGAGGAGCTATCGAGGAAGTGCCGCAGCGTATTAATGACCGCACCATTCATGAGGATCGTATCACCGTCCGGTGTGACTTGTCCTCCTCCGTCAATATTCAAATCAGAACCAATCGTGGGGATACCGTTCACGGTAAACAGGTCGTCGCCATCGCCACCCAGCAGGTTCGTTGTATTCGTTGCGGCCAAGCCGGTTGCATCGACAGTGATGTCGTCATCCCCCGCATTGCCGAAAACGGTTGTGGTCGCGTAGCTACTGGTGGCGTTCAACGTGATGGTGTCCGCCCCGCTGCCGGCGGCGATCTGGACGCTGGTAATCGCATCACCGGTGTAGTTGATAAAGTTGGGCAGCCATTCCGGGTTGATCGAGAATCCCGCCCCGCCGAACACTGGAACCACAGCAATGGCACTTTGGGTGAGCGTCCGCCCCACCGCATCCCCGGAGTTGTCAATGTACAAGTCTCCGACCCCACCCCCATCATCGTAATTGATTGTTCCCAGGACAGTGTTGAGGTTTCCGACGCCGGTGTTAAACGTGGCCAGAGTACTTCCGATGACCAATCGATCGGGATCTCCGACTTGCGTGTCCACATTCAGCGTAATGCCCGGAATGGCGAGGACATCGACTTCGTCAGTTGCGTTTCCGCCGTTCACATTGAGATTATCCAGACCGGCTGCCGCGATCGTGAAGTTCACCATGACGGTATCGGCTCCGTCGCCCGCATTAATTGTAACGGCGGTCTTATTGGCGAAGTTCATTAACTCGAAGGTGTTGCTGTTGACCTGTGTGGTTTGATCGGCACCAATGATCGGGCCATTCACGACATTGATCGTGTCGGCGGCTGCGGTGCCACCGATCGTTAACGTGGCACTCGCTACGGTGTCGATGACCGGGGACAGCCCAGTGAAATTGATCGTTTGGACGATCGGGTCGCCTTCCAATACGGTTTCGGTGTGCGTCAGTGTGCCATCTGTGAGGTTGGTTGGCGTATAGACCGCAGAATCGGTCGCCCCGCTGCCCCCGCCGCGATTCGCCAATGTCCCGCCACCGCCAGCGGCGAACGTGATTCCGCCCCCTGGTGCGAAGAGTCCCCCTGCCGGATTGAAAATGAAGAGGGAATCGCCCCCGCCGTTTCCGTTGAAAATCAAGGAGTTCAGACTACTGAAACCAAACGCTCCCTGGCCATTGAGCGACATCGTTCCGGAGCTATTACCGGTGGCGTTGACCGTGACCGCATCGGCGGCAACGGTGCCATTAAAGGTAATGGAGGCGGCAGACAAAGGTCCCGTGCCTGTGACGTTCCCACTGCCGGTGACGGCCAGTGAGGCCACTGCTTCGGTCGCCGCGGTGAGGGCGAGCACGCCATCTGGGTTCACGGTAACCGACGAGGCGTTGTTGATCTGAGCCCCTTGCAGCAGCTGCACGGTGGCCGTTCCCGCCGCACCGGTGGAATCTCCGATGATCAAGTTGCCAGTTCCAATGGCTGCATTGGCAAATGCGCTGTTTAATTGCAGGGTACCGTCGTCGACATAGGTGTCACCTGTGTAAGAGTTGTTCCCCGTAAGAATCAGAGTTCCTGGCCCTTGGTCCAGAGTCAAGCCCTCATTGCCGCTGATATTTCCAGCGATCGTGACGGTGCCACTGGTCATAACTACCAGAAAGGTATTATTGACCAGATTCAATGAGAGGCTACTGTCCAGCGTACTGCTGCCTGCATCATTCACCAGATTGTTGAACTGCCCGGTGCCGTCGATCGTCAGCTGAGTGCTTCCCAGGATGGTGTTGCCGCCGGCCGTAAAGTGGATCTGGCCAATGCTCAAACCGACAATGTTCGCGGTCGAACTGATCCCGCCGTTGAATTGGACGATGTCATCGCCGGAATCGGGAACAGCCCCCGCCTGATCCCAGTTTGCTCCCGTACTCCACAGGCCACCTGCAGCAGGCCCGGTCCAGACAAATGTTGTCAAAACCACACGTTGTTCCAACAGCTCCAAATGTTGCGGGACAATCTTAGAGACGCTGATTTGGCGACGTCTGTTCTGACGCCGATTCAAACGACAAAAACAACTAAAAGCATCTTGTAGCCAGCTTGTCATCGGTATTTTCTTCATACTTTAACCTTTACAGCATCAACAGGATGTGGGGTGCGTGGTGTCAAGTAAACAGAAATGAAAGTGGCCTAATCCCTATCCGCAAATTGACAACTTGATACATCCATGCCTGATGACCAATTCACGATTCTGTGTGTCCCAATCACTCAATTTCTCTGCGTGGCGAAGATTCCGAGACCGTCTTCGCTGCTCCGGCGGCGGTTCATGGTGTTGACTGTTGCACGGTGTCGCCGTGTCGATTGCCGTTCAAGCCGCGGGTTCCCGCAGGATCCGCGCGGATGAATCTTCATGCCCATTGGTCAACCCTGCGCTTGCCCCATAGCGGTGGGGAAAGAGGTCAACCAGTCGTGTTTGTTGTGCCAATCGATTGATGAAATGCCAAAAACTGTCTCGCCTCGTCTTAATTCCTCCAAGCATTCCGGCGAGGGGTATAGGGACGGTCGACGTTCAGAAAAAATGAACTTAAGACTAAATAAATCGAGCGAAATCCGAGAAGATTTCGGCTGCGGATGTGATGTTCGATGGCCGGGCGAGATGTTGTGTTAGCAGGCATGTTCTCAGGCCCTGACGTGATAAACCGCAGCAATGCCACGAGTATTCAAGCGAATATAAACGTTGCTGTTACCATTGTCAAATAGTTATCCCAGACAGCCTAATGTGTTGCTGTTGCGACAGGATTCACTGTCTTTTTTGTTAAAATATGCTGGTAAAACAAGGTGAATATGGTTGTTGATTGCTGTTGCATATGCTTGTTGCTCGCGCCGCAAATCTCCAAAATATTTATTAAATATTTTGGAGACAGTATGTCCATAGTTGCACTAATGACAAATTGGAGTACTAAAGACGAAATGTGCGAGTCTGATGGTGGTGCGTGGTTTTGTGTTTAGTGTGGTCTGTTTTTGAGCGGTGTATTCCTGGTTGGCGCAATGTCTGTATTAAGCAAGACCGGCCGTCTCGGTTGACAAAAATAAACATGTTGACAATTGCTATTAGGTCGGCTGTGGGCGGCATAGTGATGTTTGCGGGGCTTTGCTCCCCTACTGGTGTGGCTGTTCCCGCGGTGGAAGTGTTTCTGAATCGCATCATTGGGAGCGGATGATTTTCTCGAGATGTCGCGGCATGGGGCCGCGCTTGAGTAAGGATGCTGGGAAGGTGAGGCTCCTGCCGAACTGCTTCGTCTTTCCGCTTCCGTAGACCAGGGGGTTCGGCAGGAGCCTCACCCTCCCGATACTTCAAACACCGCCAAATTTTGAGATCCCCCGAGAATTCGTATTCAAAAATCCTTCTCGGTGGCTCCTCAATTGAGTGAGAATCGGTTCGTGGGGCTCTCTGTGCGTGGTTCTCGTCGACTGCGTTCAAGGTCATCCGGACTTGCCTCGGGACGAGCCCCCGCCCATACTTCCGGTTGCGAAATGTGAACCAACCCTGATTTCTCGATATTCCGACGCGTTTATGATCCTGTTTAAGAACCAGACTTCGACCGAACTTGCTGCTGCCTTGGCCGATCTAGCCCCTCCCGAACGGCTGATTCGGCAGTTGCAGGTGGCTGTCGTCCGCAACGGCGCCACTGAAGTGCCGGCCGAACTGCCCCATTTTTCGTGGAGGATGTTGCAGCAGATTCGCGAACGGACCTCGATTCCTCGTCTGACTCTGGTCGACAAAATTGTTTCACCGTACGACAAGTTCGCCAAGTACCTGTTTCGGGGCGAAGGGGACGGGCAATTCGAAGCGGTGCGGATTCCGTTGATGCATCGTCCGGGCGACGAGAAGTACATCGTCTGCGTCAGCTCGCAGGTGGGTTGTGCCCTGGCCTGTGCCTTCTGCGCGACAGGTCGCATGGGCTTTCAACGCAATCTGGCCACCTGGGAAATCGTCGATCAGGTCACGCAGATTCAAGCCGATTCGGACTACCCCGTGCGCGGTGTCGTCTTCATGGGTATGGGCGAGCCGATGCTCAACTATGACCGCGTGATCCAGGCTGCCAAGATTTTCTCTGAACCGTGTGGCATGGCGATCAACTCCAAGGCGATCACCATTTCGACGGTGGGCATTGTTCCGGGCATTCGTCGCTTCACGGCGGAGAAGCATCGCTATCGATTGATTGTTTCGTTGACTTCGGCGATTTCTGAGCAACGGAAAACGCTGTTGCCGATTGAGAAAGTCTATGCTCTGCCGGAACTTCTGTCGGCGGTCCGCGAGTACCATGCGGCCACGCGTCGCCGCATTACGTTCGCCTGGACAGTCCTTGGCGGCGTCAACACCACGCGTGAAGAAGCGCGGGCACTGGCCGAGCTCACTCGTGATCTCCCGATTCTGCTCGATTTGATCGACGTCAACGACCCGACGGGCCAGTTCCACCGCCCTTCCTCCGAGGAAGCCAACGCGTTCCGGGACTATCTCACGGAAGAACTTGGGATGCCTGTGCAGCGACGCTACAGTGGCGGGCAGGACATCAACGGCGCCTGCGGCATGCTGGCCGCGGTGACGACCGCTGGTTCGCCTGACTGATTGTCGCCTCCCGTTGGCTTCGTAGGCATCGCTCTATTACGTACTGTTCAGAACTCGCTGGACGTGGGGCGCGGCACGGCAATTGCCTTGAAAATTCCTCTGTATCGCATCCAGAGCGTCGAGTAGACAACATCTGTCGCTGACGCGGGGATGCTTGTCCGCGGTTGGAGGAATGCGTTCATGAACACTCTCAAATTGGGCGGCTTTAGTCTGGCAATGTTCGCTGTTGCAGTCATCGGCTGGGGAGGATTCGCTTCCGAAGGGCAGACTCAAGAGAAAAAGGCAGCGACCGAGACCAAAGCCGCGGCCCATAGTGACCACCACGCCATGGGGATGATGGCCTGTGCTCAGGCCTGCTCGAATTGTCAGCGCGCCTGTGACGGGTGTGCGACGCATTGTGCTCATCAGTTGCAAGCCGGGCACAAAGAACACATGGCAACCTTGATGAGCTGCCAGGACTGTTCGACGTTTTGCGCTGCGGCCTCGCAGATCGTGTCTCGTAACGGGCCATTTTCCAGCTTGGTTTGCACCGGATGTGCTGATGCCTGTGCGAATTGCGCCAAAGAGTGCGAGAAGTTTGCAGATGACGCGCACATGAAAGCCTGTGCGGCCGAGTGTCGCAAATGTGAAAAAGCTTGCCGTGAAATGCTCACTCACGCCGCCGCAACAAAATAAGTATTGGTCGTCATTGAAGTTGAGTCGAATACCAGCGTAACTCGCCACCGAGTGCATCTTGTGGAGAAAATTCTGTGGAGGCACTCGGCGGCATTCTGCAGGTGTACCGAATTGGACGTTTCTAGGTCAATGTGAGTGATCGGCGATCACCACGTTCGATCTTTATTTGAACGTCTTACCGGATGAAAATTGTTAGCGCTTCGGGGCAAAACACCCTTCAACTTGTTATGTCTCGCAGGCAAGTTGAAGCGCGACTTTCCTCCCTCTCACGCGATACCTGCTTCTGCGGTATGATCTCGTCGAACAAAAGTTCCCACTTCCGCAAGGTCGCGCGTCGATGATCACCGCCGATGAGTTAGTCCGCATGCTGGGCATTGATGGTGCCGAGCGCGACATCCAAGTTATTCAGACCGCGTTTCGGATGCGCTTGGTCGAAGGTTGGCAGATTTTTCCTGGCGCGCGGGTGCTGGAGGTAGGTTGTGGCCAGGGGGACATGACTGCCGTGTTGGCGCTGGCGGTCGGCCCGGATGGCCATGTGACGGCGGTCGATTCCGCCGACCCCGGTTACGGCGCCCCACTCACATTGGGGGAAGCCACGCAACGCCTCCAAAAATCCGAGCTTGGTTCGCGGATGAGTTTTCACTTTGGCTGCGATTTGTTGGAGCCGTCACGGGCATTCCTGGCAAACGCCTTTGATTACGTCGTCTTCACCCATTGCTCCTGGTACTTCTCATCGCTCGAGCACTTCACCCGAATCTTGTCTGTGGTCCGGCCTTGGGCTCGGCAGCTCTGCTATTCCGAGTGGAATCTCGAGCCGCAAGATTTTGGCCAGGTGGCACACTTGCTATCAGCTTTGATTCAGGGGCAAATTGAAGTCTTTAAGCAAGGCAGCAGTGCCAATATTCGCACTCCCTTTTCCAGAGATATGGCGAAACGCTTGCTGAGTGCCGCCGGGTGGAAGGTCGAGCGAGAATTTCTCCTGGACGCTGCGGAGATGCATGATGCGAACTGGGAAGTCGCCGCCTGTTTGCAGTCCGCCACTTCAGAAATGGCGACGCTGGAAATGCCTCCGCGGTTACGAGATTTACTAGAACGGGTTTCAAAACTTCAAAGTGAGTGAACGTGATGGCAAGAGATTTGC
>JAZKFE010000275.1:0-5212 GCA_040386595.1 Planctomycetota bacterium
ACGTCAGTAATTCACCAGACTAATCATCTTCAAAGCAGTGGCCTCACCCTCCCAAGGATTCGAATCACCAGGAATTCAAGATCCCTCGAGAATTCACGTTCCAAAATCCTTTGGGTGTCGCCCCGTCAGGGCTTGGTTTCGTTTGTGATATATTTCCGTGGGTTTACACCCACGGCTAAGTTCTGCCGTCCCTATCGGGACTACATTGCTTCGTTAGAAGCGACTAAAAATACCGTATCCTCAATGTCTTGTTCCGTGTGGAATCCTTGTGATTCCGCGGCTAAAAAGCTCATCTTCAATCTGCCAACGCCCAACTCTTCTCATCCAATGATGGCGAGCATGAGGTTGTCGCGTTCTGAAAACAAAAAAACCGCAGGATGATCACTGGTTGACCATCCTGCGGTTTCGCATTTGTTGGGTCTTCGCAGTTTAAGCGATGGCTTGCAGAGACGCTTCAACGACGTTCAATACGGTATCGATGTCGGCAGGCGTGTGGGCCAGCGAGTATCCGTGGTGGCAGGCGCCGCCGCTGTAGTCGTGGAAGTAGACTCCGCGGTTGGCTGCTTCACGGCAGAAGGCGATCATCGTCTTGGGGTTGTGGACCAGGCTTTCCCGGTAGTTGCGAATCGGCTCACGCGTGCCGAAGCAGATGCCGAAGCGGCTGCCGTGTGATTGGATGCGCAGCGGCAGTTTGCTGCGTTTGGCGATCCCGTCGAGACCCGTGTAGAGTTGCTCGCCGAGGGCTTGCATCTTGGTCCAGAAGGCGGGTTGTTTGATGTGATCGACAAATCCCAAGCCACCCAACATTGCCAGCAGCGGGGCGTTAAACGTTCCGCTATGGGCTACGGGACCGGTCGGTTTGAAGCGATCCATCAAGTCGGCTTTGCCCGCAATTGCCGACAGCGGCAAACCGGCACCGAGGGACTTGCCGATGGTGCAGATGTCGGGGGTGACGCCAAAGTCTTGTTGAGCCCCACCGGGGCTGCGTTTGGCGAAGGATTGGATTTCGTCGAAGAACAGAATCATGTCGTTCTTCGTGGCCAATTCTCGAGCGAGTTCCAGGAATCCTGGCTCGGGTTTGATACAGGCGCAGTTGTAGTCGATCGGTTCGATGAGCAATGTGCCGACTTCACCCTTGTGTTGGGCGACGGCTTGTTCCAGGGCTTCGCGATTGTTGTATTCGACCGGAATGATCAAATCAGCCAGAGCACGGGGAATACCCGGACTTTCGCGGTAGGCAACGGGGGCATCCAGTTCGGCTGCCGGAGGATGGCCGCCGATAAAAATCAGATCGTGGTAGCCGTGGAAGTGCCCGGTAAAGCGGATGACTTTTTCCTTGCCGGTGACGGCGCGGCACAGTCGCAAGGCGTGCATCGTGGCTTCGGTACCGGAATTCGTGAAGCGAATTCGTTCGGCACAGGGAACGAGCTTGCAGAGTTCCTCGGCGAGGGTCACGTGGTACGGTGTATCCAGGCTGCAGAGGATGCCCCGGTCCCAAGCGATCTGAAAGGCTTCTTTCAGGAACTCGGGGGCGTGCCCCAGCAGCGTCGCCCCGTGGCTCATCGACATATCGAGGTATTCTTTACCTGCGATATCGCGAAATCGAGCTCCCTTGGCCGAAGCCGCGTAGGCGGGACCGCCGAGGCCTTGATTGAACCGGGTACTTGAGCAGACACCGCCGGGAATGACTTCACGGCCTCGGCTGTACCAATCCGCGACCTGTTCCGGGGTGGTGGGAAACTGCACATCCAGCATGTCCGAACCTTTCGGTGAGTTTTTCTGTCCCCTCTGCCAGATCGCAGGGGGCTCGTGTTGTCGGCGAGACTTCTCGTCTTATTGAACGGCGTGAGCGGCGAAATTCCAATTTGCGATGGATTTGAGGCGGCAATCAGGGGTGGATTCGAGTTCTGGACCAATTCATCGGAATTCCGGCGACGATTCGGTGTCAATTCGGCTGAAATCGGGACCGTCCCTTGAAGGACCATCTCTGATCACAATAATGAATCGTCACGCGAGTTCCAACATCAGACGTCGTTTATACCTTGAGCGGTCATCAACGAAACGTAATTTTCGTGTAGAGACCTTGGTCGCCCCAGTCTCGTCGGCCCCCGGATTTCTCTCTGCGAGAACCCCGGAGCTGACATTGCGGGGGGATTCTGTAGGTCTGACCGGCGACCGTGTCACGAGTTATTTCGCGGAGTGTCGGTCACAACGCGGCTTCACCAATGATTACTACATTGGCCGACGGTGTTCCTCAGGCGATGCAGTTCGCAGGGGACATGTCCGTGGGCCTCAATTGCCGAGAAATTCATGAGTTCTTCGATTCCGTCAGTGGCCCCTGCGGCAACGTCTCAAGTTCCCGACGCAGCTGGTCGTTTCGGCGAATTTGGACGCCGGTTCGTGCCTGAGACGTTGATGCATGCTCTGGAACTGCTGACGGCAGACTATGCCCAGGCGAAAGCCGATCCACAGTTTCAAGCCGAGCTGGCCGATCTGCTGAAGAACTACGTGGGGCGGCCCAATCCGTTGTACTTCGCCGAACGGCTGACGAAACAATGCGGTGGGGCAAAGATCTATCTCAAACGCGAAGATCTGAATCACACGGGGGCCCACAAGATCAACAACGCCCTTGGTCAGGCTTTGCTGACCTTGCGAATGGGCAAGAAACGAGTCATTGCTGAAACCGGTGCCGGGCAGCATGGCGTGGCCACGGCGACCGCTTGTGCCCACTTCGGCCTCGACTGCGTCGTGTACATGGGCGAAGAAGACATTCGCCGGCAAAAGCTGAACGTCTTCATCATGAAGACGATGGGCGCCGAAGTGCGACCCGTGACCAGCGGATCACGCACTCTGCGCGATGCCATCAACGAAGCGATGCGGGACTGGATGGCTTCGGTACAGGACACGCATTACATCATTGGCAGCGTGGTGGGACCGCATCCGTTCCCGATGATGGTTCGCGATTTTCAAGCGGTGATCGGTCGTGAATCACGTCAGCAGAGCTTGGAGATTTTGGGGCGTTTGCCGGACGAAGTGATTGCTTGCGTCGGGGGCGGATCGAACTCCGCGGGGATGTTCTATCCCTTTGTGGATGACACCTCTGTGGCCATGACCGGAGTGGAACCCGGCGGCCGCGGTTCGGCTCCCGGCCAGCATGCGTCGACCCTCAGCTATGGGGCCAAGGGCGTATTGCACGGCAGCTACAGCTACGTATTGCAGGATGCCGAGGGGCAGACCAGCGACGTGCATTCGGTCTCGGCCGGTTTGGACTACCCCGGCGTCGGGCCGGAACACAGCTACTGGAAGGATTCGGGCCGCGTGCGGTACACGCCGATTACCGACGACCAAGCTCTGGAAGCTTTCAGCCTGCTGGCCCGTACCGAAGGCATTTTGCCCGCGTTAGAAAGTTCGCACGCGGTGGCTCAGGCCATCATTTCGGCGAAGGCTCGTCGGCCGGACGAAGCCATTGTGGTTTGCTTGTCGGGACGCGGCGATAAAGACGTGTATGAAGTGGCTCGTGTGCTGGGACAAACGATTTAGTGTCTGGTGGAACCACAGGCGAGCCTGTGGTGTTCTGCGCCCTCAAATCAACGATACCTGACACGGTCAGCCTGAGACGTTTTGATCGTGATCTCAATATTAGCGAAGGTCTCGCGCCTGCCGCGTCGAGAATAACGCCCTGAAAAAATCTTCGAATAGGAACCCGTTCGTGTCTTCACGCATCACTGAGACATTTGCGAAACTTCAGGCCGAGAACCGAATGGCTTTCATGCCGTTTATCACGGCGGGCGATCCCGATTTGGAAACCACGGCTCTGACGATTCGTGAGCTGGCGGCACGCGGTGTCGATCTGATCGAGATCGGATTCCCTTACAGTGATCCGATCGCCGACGGGCCCGTCATCCAGGCGTCTTACACGCGTTCGCTGGGGAAGGGATTGCAGATCTCGCAGCTGTTTGCGACGGTATCGCGGCTGGCGAAGACGCATACTCCCCTGCCCCCTTTGGTAGGCATGGTGTCTTACGCGATCATTTTCCGGATGGGGCAAGAACTGTTCGTCAAGACGGCGGCTGAGTCTGGTTTTTCCGGCCTGATTGTCCCCGATCTGCCGGCTGATGAAGCGGCGGAGATGGCCCAGTTGGTGGCCAGTCACGGGCTGGATCTGGTGCAGCTGATTGCCCCCACGACAACCCCCGAACGAACGAAACGCGTTCTGGAGATTGCCCAGGGATTCATCTACTGCATCTCGATCGCCGGCACGACGGGTGTGCGCGATCAATTGCCGGCGGAATTGCTGGGGCAGTTGAAGTGGCTGAAGACTCAGACCAAGTTGCCGTTAGCGGTGGGATTCGGAATTAGCCGTCCCGAGCAGGTGGATGAACTGCGTGGTTTAGCGGATGGGATTATTGTGGGGTCTGCGATCGTCCGGCAGATGGCGGCAATTACGACCGAAGGAACTCCGACCGCGGCTGCGATCCAAAAAATCGGTGAACTGGCCGCTGGATTTGTCACGACTGCGCATCGCGCTTAGCCGATGAATTTTATAGGGTACGAGGTTGATCCTGCGTGTTGAGTTGCGACGTGGGATCTGACCATGTGAGGCCACATTGTCTCGGAAGTTGGCACTAAACAGGTGACGCTTTCGGATGGGGAAGTCATCGCCCGTCTGACATGGCGTGCGGTGTCGTTGCATCTGTTATTGGCCCTGATAAGGCCGTTGCAACCACCGGTTTTGCAGTGATTTATGTCAAATTGCGAACACCTGTGAAAAATGCAATTGACGTGACCGAGCATCGTGCCTAGTATTGAATCAGTGCCTGACCTAGACGTGGGTAGGCCGGACTAAAGAGCTGGATACTTCCAGAACTGGTCTGGACGATCCGGGTAACTTCTCGCAGGAAGGAGGTGGTCTACATATGTCTTGTAGTTCTAACCAGAGGTTGGCTGTCTGACAGTCGCCGACGGGCTGTAATCCCTGTGAGTCGACCAACTCTTTTAAGAGTTAACAGACCCACTCGTCGGACAGCCGTACTCGTCCCAATCGTGTTCGTAGTTTAGCACGGTTCGGTGCCTGCTTAGGCTTAAGAAGTGGTGCTCAGCATCATGGAAATTAGCCGGAAGAGTGGAAGCTGAATTCAATGTGAATTTGGCAACCGAAAAATTTAAAACTTGGCCCCGAGGTTCCGTTAGGAGCCTCGGGGTTTTTTTATGT
>JAZKFE010000276.1:0-2223 GCA_040386595.1 Planctomycetota bacterium
AATCATGAAGTTAACGGCGGCTACAAAACCTTGCGTTCCGCCGCTCCGCATTATCTGAATCTGTTCGATGGCTTCTATTCCGACACGACCTATGGCGTGCTGGATATTGGTGACTACCTGAGCCTGGTGCTGCTGGATACCGATCACATCTCGCCCATCCCCGGAGCGCAAACCGATTGGCTGGCACAGGCACTTGCCGCTCGTCAAGACCGGCCGCATCTGATCACCGCCTACCATGTTCCCGCCTACCCGTCGTACCGTGCCACAGATGGTTCCGCGGGAAAACTCGGGACCGGCGAAGAACAGCGCAAACATTGGTGCCCGTTGTTCGAACGCTACAACGTAGATGCCGTTCTGGAGCATCACGACCACGCCTTTAAGCGTACTCACCCATTGATCAATGGCTTGAAGGACAAGTACGGCGTCCTGTACCTGGGTGACGGCTCCTGGGGCAAAATCCGCGCGCCCAAGACACCTGAAGAACGACCTTACCTGGCCGCTGTGGGCGAGGCCTTTCACATGACCGTGCATCGCCTGGAAGGCGAGCAACGGTTCCACGTCGCGTTAGAATCGTCAGGAAAACTCGCCGACGTCTGCATGACCACCAATAAACGTCCCGCCAAACGCGGGTAATCAGTTCCGCGATGGAATCGAGCGAATACGAGGTTCGGCCAGCAAATCTGCTGGCCGAACCTTTTTTGGGTATACTATCCTGTCAGCAGCAATTCTAGCCGCTCCCAGGACGATTCCCATGAGTGCGATACGACTATCAGACCAGCCGCGACCAGTAGTCATTACTCCGCGGCTCGTGCTGTGTGTCTCCCAATTTCTCAGTTGGGTCTGTGTGCTCATGGGGCCGTTCTGCTTCTTGTTCCCCGTGATCAGCATCGCCACGCTCTTCTATTTTATCCGCCGGCGCTACGTCCTCGTGACAGGGCTGTTTATCCTCAGCAGTCCGCTGTCGATCCCCTTTCTGTCGGGGGCGTATGACTATTCCCAAGGCACAGCCCGGTTGCGAGATTTCGGCCTTCCGGGAACCACGTTTCACAACCTTGACCGCGAATTGCGTTGTGGCCGCGCCTCATCCGGGTGCATCGTTGGGGGAAACGAATGGGTCACCCAGACACCATACAATGGGGCCGTCAGAATCTTGACGGCGGTTTTCGGGCCTATGGCGGGGGCCTATCTGGGACCTTACCCCACGCTGGCTGAATCCGAACAGGCGCTTGTCACCGCCACGCCACAGTCGGCGAGCGACTTGAAACGTGATCGACTGACGATCGGCAAAGAGGTCGTCTATTTCGGTCCTGGTATCGGGGAAATCTTGTGTGAACGGATTGGAAATAAATTCCCGTCCTTCAACAATTCCAACCCGGAAATCCAAGCGACTGTGTGGCAACAAGAGTGTCTCGTCCTACGCATCACTCAGGAGAACGACACGCCAGGTGAACCTCGTGCAGGGGCGATTGTCCTGTTCAGTCGCACCACCGGCCGACCGTTCGCGTATTACTCGCAGGGAGAGTATTCGCATCATTTCCCCCCTGTCCCTTGGATTCGCCCGAGTTGCTGAACACTGTTGGACAGCTCTAATTTGTAGGTCAAGCCGTGCCTGAGGGCGCTGTTCCACGGCAGCGAGAAACGGCATTTCATCAGAGATTTCGCAATAACTTGGCGTAAGGCGGGCGTTGTTTTTCAAGCCATCAGGTACGGCCTGACCTACGGGAAAATAAAAAAGCCGGGTGTAAGAGAGATAAAAAACCTCCCTCACGCCCGGCGGATTCAATACTTGTTATCTGACTTCAACGCCTCGACTAATTTGTCAGCAGCGATTCAAATCCGGTGATCTTCGACTTCAACTTCTTACCCAGCGGCGCACCAAAGTAGTCGGCCAAGGACAGCGGGCTGCCGTTGAAGACATCGGTGCCAGCCCCCCCATCAAATTGGAACTTGCTCGAACCATTGAACGCGGGCGAATCGGCATTCGCACCGATGAACAACAAATCGTTCCCAGCCCCCAGCGAGATAAACACCGAGTCATTGAAGAACGCGGTGCCGTTAGTCGCAATGTTCACCGTATCGCTGCCCGCACCCGTATCGATCCGGGTCACGCCGTTGATCTGCACAGTGCCACCCAAGTTAATAGCCAAGGTGATGGTATCGGTCCCACCACCTAGATCGCTGTAGTTGAAACCGCCAGCCGCCAGCTGATGCAGATTCACGGTG
>JAZKFE010000277.1:0-3122 GCA_040386595.1 Planctomycetota bacterium
CTGACCCAATCCGTGTTTGATCCGTGTCAATCCGTGGCTAAAAACTCTTCTTCAAAACTCCGTGTCTCCGTGGTGCAATCGTATTCGTACTCATCGACAAGGCATCCAGGGACTGACGTCGGCCGTTCGTCGCCTAGTAATGCAAACAGGGTTCCAGCCTCCTGGGAAAGGAAGCTGAAACCCTGATGTGTTCGCACAAAATCAATCGATCGTGGCAGTGCCTTAGACTTTAATGTCCGAAGGGGGAGCCGCCATGACGTGGTAACCCGAATCGACGTGCAGGCATTCGCCCGTTACGCCGCTGGCCAGGTCGCTCAACAGGTACAGACCTGTCTTGCCGACTTCTTCCGCTGTCACATTGCGCTTCAGCGGGGCCATTTGGCCGTACAGCTTGAGCATGTTGTCGAAGTCGCTGACGGCCGAGGAGCTCAGGGTCTTCAGCGGGCCGGCGCTCAGGCCGTTCACGCGAATGCCGCTTGCACCTAGCTCGTAAGCCACGTACTTCACGCTGCTTTCCAACGCCGCTTTACACACACCCATGATGTTGTAACCGGGGATGACTGCTTCACCACCCAGATAGGTCAGGGTGATGATGCTGCCGCCAGGAACCAGCAGTTCCTTCGCCCGGTGAGCCACCGCGATGAAGCTGAAACAGCTGATATCCATCGCGGTCAGGAAGCCGGCACGGCTGCAGGCGTGCGTAGGACCTTTGAGGTCTTCAATCGGGGCATAAGCCACCGAGTGCACGACGAAATCGAGCTGACCGTAGATTTCCTTCGCCGCGGCGAAGACCTTATCCAGGTCGGCGTCCTTCTGGACGTCGCAAGGCATAATCAACTTAGCGCCCAGCGGTTCCACCAGCTTGCGCAAGCGGCCTTCCATGCGAGGGCGCTCGGGGTCCTTATCGGGCAGGTGGGTAAAACCCATCTCTGCACCTTCGGCTTGCAACTTCTGTGTAATGGCCCAGGCGATCGAATGATCATTAGCGATCCCGAACACCAGCCCCTTTTTTCCAGCGAGCAATCCCATAATCCTCTCGTCTCCACGATCTACGATATGACCGGCGGCCATCACAGGCGGCGTGGGCACCAGACACACAGACCGAAATCACAACCTGAACACAGGTCGCAATGGCGCTGTAGAAGAACGGCCGGCTACTTGCTGAAGATAGCGACTTAGGCCCACTGCATCAACCCGCGTTCATCGCCCCCCCGTAGGTCAGGCTGTGCCTGACACCTTCCCAGAAGCCACATTTCCAGTTCCGCAGGCCCATTTCGCCCCGCTTCCATGGGATTCTGCTGGAAAATTCGGTGACATTGGCCCTGACGAACCGACGTCAGGCACAGCCTGGCCTACGTTGCGGCGGCATCCGGAATTCTGAAGGGACTCGTCAACGCGCGGTTGGCGGATTACTATTGAGGTGGAAGGATTCATTCACTCGACGTTATTGAAGGCCCCTCAGCATGCAGGCGGAAACGATCGCAATTGGTACGGAACTGACCACCGGCGCCAAGCTCGACACCAACAGCCAATGGTTAAGTCTGGAGCTGGCCGCAGTGGGCATTCCCGTGTGGTATCACACGACAGTGGCCGACACTCTGGAAGCCAATTTGCTCGTGTTTCGTCAAGCCGTCGACCGCGCCGACATCGTCCTGATCACCGGGGGATTGGGCCCCACGCTGGACGATTTGACCCGCGAAGCACTCGCCGCCATGCTGGGCGTCGAACTGGTTTTGGATGAACCTTCACTCCAGATCATCAAAGACATGTTCTCGCACCGCAATCGAGTCATGCCCGATCGGAACTCCATTCAGGCCATGTTTCCGGTCGGCACCGAGCCCATCCCCAACCCCCGCGGCACCGCCCCGGGAATCTGGATCGAAATCCCACGCCCCGGAAAGACTCCGTGTCGCTTGGCCGCCATGCCCGGTGTTCCCAGCGAAATGAAGCCGATGTTCCGCGACTCGGTCCTGCCGCGGCTGGCCGATCTCTGCGGCACTGGCAAGGTAATTCGATCGTCCCGCGTCAATTGTTTCGGACTGGGAGAATCTCACGCCGACGAGCTGTTGGGCGACCTCACCGCCCGCGGCCGGGATCCGGAAGTCGGAATCACCGTGCACGAGGGGACGATCACCCTTCGTATCGAATCCCAAGGGGACAGCGTCGAAGAATGCGAAGTCAAAATCCAGCAGGCCCGGGCAACCGCTCGTGAGCGGCTAGGGGGATATGTCTTCGGCGACGACGATGAAGAACTCCAGCACATCGTCCTGCGACACCTCAGCCAGCAAGAAACGACGCTGATCACCGCCGAATCAGCCACGGGTGGCATCCTGGCAACGTGGCTCTCGAATATCGACGGCCCGGGCAGTTGGTACCACGGTGGCTGGGTGGGAACGGAAGCACGACTGGCAGCTCAGCTGGGACTACACTTTGTCCCCCATCTGGAACCAGCGTCAAAAGTCTCCAATCTGGCCCAGCACATTCGGCAACAGACGGGGACCGACTACGTCCTGGCCGTTGGCGATGTCGTGATGGGCGTGAACGACCCAAAAAATCCCGCCATTGAAAAAGTCTACGTGGCACTAGCCGGAGCAGGGGTGTCGATCACGGCCGAAATTCAGGGACTCAGCGACCCCACCATCCTAAAAAGCCGTGCCGCCAAGACAGCCCTCGATCTGCTGCGGAAACACCTGCGTACGCTTGCAGCTCAGGCAGAGTAATTCGGGACTTCTTGTCAGGGATTGTTGCGATTTTGTTCGGCGAGAGCTTCGTAGTACTTGCGAACCATCTCGTCGTATTTCGGTAGGAACTTTTCGCTGTAGACGTTCAACAATTCCTGACGTAACGACGCGGGCAAGTGCCCCCAGACATCTTTAGCCATGCGTTGCCGGGCCGCCTCTTCTTCCACCGAGCGGCCTTGGCGCAATTGGTTATCAGAGTCGCGAGACTTGCCTTTGCTCTGTTGCTCGGCTGCTGATTCTTGTTGTTTTTGCTGCTGTTTTTGTTGCTCCTGCCGTTTCTGCGACTCCTCACCCGAACGTTGTTTCTGACTGTTTTGCGGCCGGGGCTGCGAGCCGCCGCGCGGCTGAGATTCTGGTTGAGAGTCACTTTGCGGAGAGGGC
>JAZKFE010000277.1:3132-15486 GCA_040386595.1 Planctomycetota bacterium
AGGGCGGGGGCTGGCCTTGATTGGGGCTGGGTGGGGGCGGCTTCTGGTTCTTCAGCTTCTCAATCAGATCATCCAAGTCCTTGACGATCTGCGTCTGCAATTTGCGAGTCTGCTGATCGGTTTCCGTCTTTTGCAAACGTTGTTGAACGGTCCGCATCCGTTCGACAATCGCATCCAACGGATTGCCTGCAGCTTCGTCTCCCTGTAATCCCAAGCCTTCCAAGAGCTGATCAGAAACGCTGCTCTTGGGCTTGGCGGCTGCCGGTGGGGCTTTCTCCGGGACCTCGGTCTTGTCAGCGGCGGGCTTCGCGGCTGGTTCAGCAGGCTCCGGCTTGGCAGGCTTTTTCTCTAAGGTCTCGACCGCTTCTTCCTCGGGAGGCGCCTCTTTCGCGTCTGCTTCTGATTTTGCTGCGGGCGGCTTGTCGGCCTCTTGAGCGCGCAATGTGTTCGCTCCGGAGCCTAGGCAACAGACGAACCCCAGCATCGCGGCATAGCGTAGAAAGTCATATTTCAAGGGCATGAATGCCTCACTGTCTGGTAGAACCACTCACCTGATCTTAGTTGGTGTGGAATCAGCATTCTCCACCAAAAAATGTCTACTTCGCTTCCGGTTCCGACTTGGCCTCGGGGGCTTCCTCTGTCTTCTTTTCGTCGCGGGGATTAGCCCCCGCTTCAGCTTCGGGTTCAGGTTTTTCGAACATCTTCAGGAACTTGGCTCCCAGTTCGGCGAGCTCCCCTTGTTCTTCCCCCAGGCCTTTCAGCTCTTCTAATTCCGCTGCGGTCAGCGGGTTGCCGGTGTCTCGCTTTTGCCCCAACGTCAGCAATCGCTGATTCAACTCCGCTTGTAACGACCGCAACATCTTCAGCTGCGACAACATGGCAACCGTATCCATCGGAGGTCCGGGCGCCTGCTGCGGTCCTCCCTCTCCTCCGGGTTGTTGTTCTTCTGGCTGAGCCGGTTTTTTATCTTTGTCGGTCTGCTGCGCTTCAATCAATTCCTGAAACCGCTGGAAGGCCGCTTGTTCAAACTGTTGAGTCTCCGCCCCGGTCTGCTTTTCATCCAACCGTACCGCCGCCTGTTCCATCTGCCGGGAGGCCCGCTTGACCGCCAGCGCAAACACTTCCGCGGCACTCAGCTTGTCCGCCAAGCCGTTCGTTTCCAGTCGCAAACCCCGCTGCGTTTCTGCTAGATCTCGCAGCGTCTTCAATTGTGCCCGATTCCAATTTCCCCGCGCCGCATGGGCTTCGTCCAGACGTTTGGTTTCCGCCAGCACTCCTTGTTGCCGCTCGGCCAACGTCTTGATCTGATCGGCCACTTTTTCCAGTTGCTCAAACGCCAGCCGCTCCTCGGCTTGCTCACGTTCCTTCGCCACTTCGCGCTGGGCCTGCTCGATGTCATCCAGCGCCTCTTGCTCCTGCTTTTCCGCGTTGTCCGTAGCCTCATCCTTGTTGAGCGATTCCTCGGCCTGCTGCATTCGCTCGGCCGCCCGACGCGCCGCTTCAGCCGGCGACTTCATTTGCAGCCGCTGTAGCTTTCTCGCCAGCTGCTCGGCCTTCTTCCCGAGTTCTTGCTGTTCTTTTTTCAACTTTTCGAGCTGCTGCTCTTTGAGTTGCGGATCGGATTCCTGTTGAGCTTCAGTAGTCTTTTTAAGGAGTTCTTCCTGCTGCTGAGCCAGTCCCGCCAGCTCCTCTTCGGCCTGCTTCATTTGCTTGACCAGCGTCTCCAGGTCGGACACCGGCCGGTTCTTCAACGCGTCTTCCAAGGCCTGGAGTTCATCCGCAACCTGTCGCTGCGTCTGGGCCGCCTGACCAATTTTGTTCTCACCGACCTGCCGGGCCGCTTCGCGCATCTTGCCGGCCGTATTGTTTTGTTGCAGTTGCTCCATGATGTCCTGCATCCTGCCGGCCGCCGCGGGGTCGTCCTCCTGCAGTTTCTTGACGATGTCGCCGATCCGCCGCTGCAGCTGCTCCAGCTGTGTGGCCTCATGCTGCTGGCGTTCTCCCTGCCGAGCCAAATCGGCCTGCTGCTGCGGCTTCAAATCTTGCACCGACTTCGTCACCGTCTCCTTACCGACCTCGGCCGTCTCCTTGTTGATCTTGTCCTGAGACTGGCGGATATCCTGCAGATCCAAGGCCGTCTGGCGTTCGTCCTGCCACTGAGACAGTTCCTGGAGTAAATCCCCCAGAGTCTCGGTCACCGCCTGCTGATGCCGTTGGGCCTGGTGCAGAGCTTGCTCGGTGGGTGAGGCTCCCGCTCGCGGCTGTTCGGAAATGCGTTCCGGAGCCCCTGCCTTCGGCTTGCCTTCTTCACCTGCGGGCTTGGCGGCCGACGGTTCTCCTTGGGCGGGATCAGTCTTCGGGGGCTGAGCCGGGTCAGCAGCCGGCTGGCTACCATTCGGACTCGGGGTCTCGGGGGAAGTTTCCGTCCGTGCTTTCTCCGGCGTGTCGGTCTTGGTCGCCTCTGCGGGCGTACCACTCTCACCCGATTTGTTCTTCTCAGGAGTCGCCAGCGGAGTGGCTTCGACAGGTTCATTTCCGCCTGTCTGCTTGCGGGCCTGAGTCAGATTCTGTTCGATTTCCGAGAGATGCTCATTCGCCAAACGCTGCAATTCCGAGCGAATCTGCCCCAGTCGTTGTTCGGTCTCAGGGGCTTCCAGATGATTCTGGCGGAATTCTTTGAGGATCTCTTCGGCCCGGGCCAGCATGCCATCCTGCGAGTTCTGCATCGCCGTCGCCACCTGCCGCTGCTGACCTTCAATCCGCTGCAGCAGGTCGACATCTTGCGGCCGCAAGGTGCCCGTTTTCTCTAACTGCGTCCGCAACTCAGAGGTCTGAGCCTGGATTTCGGTCTCTTGCTTCTTGGCTCGTTCCAGGTCACCCAGCAAGCCAATCTGTCGATCGGCCAGTTCCTGGGTCTTTTGTTCGCTGGAAATGACGGTCAATGTGCGGGTCAGGCTGCGGCCCACGTGACGCGGCCCCAGGTCATAGTCGTCAGTGGCTTCGCCGTGCAATTGGATTTGCATCCCGGGAACCAGCTTCAGCGGCTCTAGCTGCCACAGATGCTCCTGCGAATGCTGCAGCGGGCGTTGCTCAAGAGTCACCAGGGGGATTTCCACCGGCTTAGTCAGTTCTGACTTACCGGGTTCCAGGATTTGATACCGCATCCGAATCTGTTGCAGACCGAGGTCATCCTTAGCCACAAACCGCAGGGGAATCTCGGCAGTCGGTGTGACATGAATATCCGTCGCGGGCCGATCAATGTAGATGTCGGGAGTCGCATCTTGAATGGCGCGGATTTCATACCGCGGGGCATCACTGTTACCAAAATTCTGCCGATCCCGCAGATCAAGCCAATACGAGTAAATCCCCGCTTCTTGAATCTGAAACACCGTCGTCAGCTTCACTCCGTCTTTACCGAGCGTCATCGCCTGCTGATCCTTGTCACGGATTTTCAGCAGGGCCGAGCTGAGCGGCTTGTTCGACTTGGCAAAAATCTGCACCTTCGTCCCAACGAGCCCTTCCACATGCCCCACCCCCGCGGGCAGCTTGACCACGGGCCGACGGGTGTACTTAGGGGGAATCAGGTTCACCTGCAGGGACTCGGCGACGGGAGGTGGCACGACTTCCAGCGGAAACCAATCCATCGTCTGGTCATCGCCACCCACCGCCCGAAACTGGAAGGGAGTCTTGATCACCAGACTGGCAAACGCGGCATCCCGCGATTGTTTCTGCGTTCCCGGTAGCGTCGTCCGTTGCATGATCTCGCGCGTGATCACACCATCCGGAGCTTTGAACTCGAGTTGAACAACACTGGGCAGCCGTCGCTGGTGATTCAGATTAATCACCGTCAACTCCAAGGTATCTCCACGCGCAATCCGCAACGGATTGCTCGGATCCGCAGTCAATGCTTCCAGATCGGTGGAACCCTGTTTCACAAACTGCAATTGCGTTTGCCGGGGCCAGGGATGAGTCGCAAACGGAAACATCAAGCGTTTCAGCGCGGTGGCGGCTTCGGCCTGATTGAAGCCCACCACCAAGGCCGTCGTCACGCAGACCAGCAACGCCGTCCAGGCAATCCGCTGCACAGGCTGCGTCTGGACCACATCCTCGAAATCCATCAGTCGGGTTTGCTGAAGCGTTTTGTCAATCACCCGTTGCTGCAGAGCCGGGGCTCCCAGCCGCGGGTCTTGTCCGTCCTGCAAAAACTGAATCGTGCTGACCAAGCTGTCGCGAAATTTGGGAAAGCGACGCTCAATCCGCAACGCGAGATCGATATCCGACAACGGGACCTTGAGGGGCGAAATCAATCGCTTATAGGCCACGTAGCCCGCGCCCCCCAGAATCCCCAGCCCCAGAATCAGCCGTACCCCGGCATCATCCAGGTGCAAGAACCAGTCGATGCAACCGACGACAAGCAATGCGCCCAGCAGCACCGCCACCAGCCAGCTGAGACCATATAACCACAACAGTTGGCGAACTTTAGCCCGCAGTTCCGCCAGACGTTCTTGCAAGGGTGACATCACGCGATCGCCTGTTCCACTCGATGCTGCAACTTGATTCCCGACGCGGCCTGCCGTGAGATCTATCCAAGTATGACGACGGCGATCAAAACGTCAGTTGTTTGAACGCGTCAGAAAGAGACCCCGACGACCACTCTCGATGATACCCGCACCGCCACATCCCCTGAAAGACCCATTGGGGAATCTTCTCTGTGTCAGCGAGTGTTCGTGAAATGGCGGGCCTGCCATTGCCGCCTGCGAAAAAACTACCCTGCGGCTAATTGTTCATCGCGACCATCGGTCACAAACATGCATCCCGGGCTGTGCGTAATCACCAACGGTGGGCGCGCCGTCATAATGGCCGACTGCGGAGTTACGCCACAGGCCCAGAACACGGGCAGCTCATCATCATGAATGGGGACCACTTCCCCGAAATCGGGCCGAGACAGATCACGGATCCCGATTTGCTCGGGCAGGCCCAAATGCACTGGGGCGCCATGGACGCTGGGAAATCGCGAAGTAATCTGCACAGCACGGATGGCATCGGCGGGCTTCATCGGTCGCATTGAGACCACCAGAGGGCCTCGAAATATCCCCGCCGGGACACATTCAATATTCGTGCGATACATCGGCACATTGCGTTGCAATTCAATATGCCTCACGGGGACCCCGGCACGCAGTAGAGCGTCTTCAAACGTGAATGAGCAACCAATTAAAAAACTGACAAAATCATCCTGCCAATAGCGGGAGATCTCGGTCGGCTCGTCGACCAGCTGGCCATCTTGCCAAACGCGATACTTGGGCAAGTCGGTCCGCAAATCGGCGTCGTGAGCGATTGTCCCCGGGCAAACCTGCCCCGGTTCCGTCACGGCGAGCACCGGACACGGCTTGGGATTGCGTTGGCAAAAGAGCAAAAAATCCATCGCCAGAGCTTGCGGCAGAATCACCAGATTGGCTTGAGTAAAACCTCGCGCCAGCCCAGCCGTCGGCCCGGTCCACTCGCCGTACCGGCAGGCTTGCCGCACATCCAAACCGGAATTCAAGCTCAGCTCAGGCACGGGAAGTCTCCTTGGCCGTCCGATAGGTCGGCTCTTCGCCGCGCCACAATCGGACCAGATTGCTCCGATGCCGGAACACAATCAACGTCGGAATGGCCAGACTGAAGACGGTCAAACTCCACCCTTCAGGCGACCACAGGCGATCGTAATTGAGGACCATGTGCGCGGCGGCGAACGAAATGGAAGCCAGCATCGAACTGAGCGACACGATTCGCCAAACCAAAATCGTGATCACAAACACGCTAAAGGCGATGGCCGTCGAGACCGGCGCCAGATAGGCCACCACTCCCAAGGCAGAAGCGACTCCCTTGCCCCCGCGCAGCCACAACCAGCAGGGATACATATGCCCGACAATCGCCGCGACACCACAGGCAATCGACACATGACCGGTCCAGCCGGGTTCCGGCACCAGCCACAGGGGCAGCAACCAAGTCGGCAACAGGGCCTTTACGAGGTCGAGAATCAGCGCCAGGATGCCCCATTTGGCTCCCAGGACGCGACCTACATTGGTCGCCCCGATATTGCCGCTGCCGTGCTGGCGAATATCGATTCCCTTGCACCGGGCAATCAAATAACCAAACGGAATTGATCCGATAAGGTACGCCAGAAGGATTGCAATCAACGTATCAAGAACAGGCGACATAGGGAAAATCTAAATAGATAAGAGAACAGGGGCACGCCATTCCACCAGAGAAAATTAACCGATCCCCAAAAACGCCGCAATCGGGCATAGTCGTTGTTCGCTCCGCGAACTGAACGCGATTGCAATAGCCGGATGGAAAACGTGTTGAGCTGCAATGCCAATTCAGGCTCGCCACTGCGAATGCGTTCTGTTCGCGGAGCGAACAACGACTATGGCACCTCATTGACGTCGTAGTACAACGGCAAGTCCAACTCGGCCACATCCAGAATCTGCCGCTCACTTTTCAATTCCGGATGCTCATCCACCAGTTCTAATACGAACTCAGAAGACTCTCCCACCTCAAATTTTCCAGCCTCGGGCAAGATTTTTCCATCCAGAATCACCCATTGGACAACCAGAATCCTGGCCCCCACCTTGAGGTCCGCGTCGCCCTTCAACACGGGATCAGCGACCACCTTCTGTACCTCAAACTCATGCACTGCCATCGCGCGGCGATAGGGCAAGATCTGAGCCGGCGGCGGAATCGTCGAGCGTTCAATGCACTTCGCCTCAATCCGCGTCCGAGCAATCGATTTCCGCCGGGCCAACCGCTGACGGGTCACCTCGGCCTGCCGCTTGATCTCGACCGGACTCAAACTGCGGGAATAGACAGTCACCGCTTCCAGATTCCCTCGCCAGGAGGGACTGCCCAATCGAATTTCACTCGACATCCAGCGGGCAAAATCGGGCGTCACGGGATGACGAGCCACCTGCCGTCCGTCCGCGAAAACCGTGCAGTTCTGAGCCGACAACATCAGACTCAACACCACAGGCGAGGGAGTTTTCCACTCCGGCACCGTGACCTGCGAGGACACTTTCTGAACTTCCAACCGCAGCTGCCCACCATCCTGCTGAAGCCGTATGTAGGGCTGCAGGGCAGGGCCAATCTCGCAGACCGTGCCCCGCGAATTCTCGATGCTCGTGGGGGTTACCAACATTTCCAAGGTCAAATTTTGACTCGACTTCACCGCCGCCAGCAAGGACTCATTCAGATCGTCGAGCGTCCCCGTGCCTCCCTCAAAATGTAGATCGTGAAACCGGCCCGGGAAGGCGCGCCCCAGCAGCGAAATCTGGCAGCTTTTTCCGGTTTCACCCTTCAGCCCCGGAAGCTGATTCGTTTGAGAACTGTTATTCCAGGCGAACATCAAGCCGTCGGTAATCGCTGGCCAAGTGCTCGCAACGGCGGGAGAAGGCGTTGACGTATTTTTCAGACCCGGTAACTCCACAACCGTGGTCTCGCCCCCCTCAATCCAGACGTCGGGATAGAAATCACCACGACCGTTCTTCGTTACCTGGAGCCAAGCTTCGACCGTCTTGAAGTCAGGACTAAACCGACCCAGGTAGATCTCCACCTGCGGTCCTCCGCCCGAAATGACGTTCACTTTCCCCGGAACAGAATACGGTCCAGTCAGGCCCAAATAACGCACATGATTCGACCAGCGCGGATGAAAGACCTCGGCACCGTGAATGTCGGGGGCCGAGTTCACATTTACCTTCCAACCAGCCGTCTCGTCCGGGCGATGGAATTGCAGATTCCGGTGCGGTCCGTCGAAGACCCAGCTCAAACCGCTGTTATCAGGGGCGATCGAACTCCAGCAACCTTGCTCCAGCTTCTGCCAGGTTTTTTTCTTGAGATCGGCCACACCCCCATTGGGCCAGGGAAATTCCCCCCCCGCCCGAGTTCCATCGGCCGACAGCTGAAAATTGTCGCAGCCCACTTCGGTCTGATCCCAAACTTTTTGCGATGTCTTGGGCTCATCGAGCTTCACTCGACGCAGATTCCGATACGTCACGTTTTCTGGCTTGCCCACACGCTTGGCGGCATAGACCCAATTCACCCCGTCCTGAGGATCCCGCCACACATCCACCGCGAGACCATCCCCCAGCAGTTTCTTCCCGGTCCCGTCCCAATTGACGACGTAGAATTTCTGATTCTGCTGATCGGAATAGACGACGCGCTGACCATCGGGCGTCAGCAACGGCTTGGCGTAATTGCGCAGCTCAGCGAGCAACACGCGTTCGCCCCGGCCATCTTCGCTGTCGATCCCCATCAGCTTCAGCCGCTGACCAGTCGCCAGAATATCGCTATTCGCGGGCCCAAAATCCTGCACCCATACCACCCGAGCCGCCGCTTCCGTGAAATTCCGCAGGGGGCTCGGTTCTTGAGCACTGGCCACACCAGCCAATAACCCGATCAGGAAGACGTGAGCACGAAAGACGATTCTCATCGATCTCTGAGCCTCAAGGGACAAAGCCGAGCGTCAGCTCGGAGATTCTTCCACGACTGCCGTAACGTTCACAGTAATGAGCCCCAGCCTCTTGTTCGCTCCGCTCACCCAGATTCAAGAATCTGGGCTACCCAACTTTGGGCGAACAACACCATGCTGCAAACCGTCATGGCTTTGAAATCGCCGTTAGCGCTCGCCGGCCGCGGCAGCCAGCAGGGCGGGAGGAACGTCCTTGCCGATCATTTCATAGATAAATCGTGAGGGCAACGAATCCTTTTTCTTCCCCCACTTCATACGCGTCTTGGCATGCGTAATTGTCAAAAAATCACGAGCTCGCGTCACTCCAACATAGGTCAACCGACGTTCCTCGTCGATCGTATTTTCGATAAAGGATCGATGATGCGGCAGAATTCCCTCTTCCAGACCAACCAGATACACGTGCGGGAACTCCAGTCCCTTGGCACTGTGCAGGGTCATCAGCTTGATCCCCTTCTGTGCCTTATCGTCCTTCTTATCGGGCTGCGAAAACTGGTCGTTCAGCGTCGATTGCTCGAGAAATTCGGCCAAAGAAGGAGTGTCTGCAGTATCGACGTAAAGTGTCATCGAATCCATGATCTGATTCAGTGATTCCACACGCGCCAACTGCTGGTTCGGCTCCTTGTATTGCTTGTTGATCTCGGACTCGTAGTCGATCTCGCTCAACAGACCCTGCACGATGTCCGACATCTTCCGCGGGTCATTCAGCAGCCGCTGCCGGTATCGGCCCAGCAACCCACTGAACTCCTTCAGCGAGTTGGCGATCCCCGGGCTGATCTCCCCCGAAGCCGCCGCGTCGGGGACAACTTCCCACAGCTTTTTCTTCTGACGCACCGCTTGGCCCAGCAGTTTTTCGACCGACGACTCACCGATGCCGCGGGATGGCGTATTGATGATCCGCAACAGGGACATCTCGTCGTCGGGCTGAGCCAACACTTTCAAATAGGCCATGACGTCGCGGATTTCGCGACGGTCGAAGAACGACTGAGCCCCCACCACGACATAGGGCAGATGCCGCTTACGCAGTTCCTGCTCGAAGATCCGTGGCTGCTCGTTGGTCCGAAACAGGATCGCAATATCGTTCGGCTGGACGCTCAGTTCGGCAATCTGATATGCCATGTCCGAAACGACGAATTCCGCTTCTTTCTGCTCGTCCTGAAAACTCCGCATGCGGACCGGATCGGACGTTTCCTTATGCGCAATCAACTGCTTGTCGTGGCGGTTTTTGTTGTGTTTCACCAGGCGATTGGCGATCTTCAGGATGGCCTCGGTGCAGCGATAGTTGTCCTGTAAGCGGACAACCTTGGCCCCGGGAAACACCTTGTGGAATCCCAGAATGTGTTCCACTTCGGCGCCACGCCAGCCGTAGATCGACTGATCGTCATCACCCACGACACACAGGTTTTTGTGCGGCCGCACCAAGGATTCAATCAGGCTGAACTGGATGCCGTTCGTATCCTGATACTCGTCGATCTGGACGTATAGAAAGCGTTGCTGCCATCGAGCCAGCACTTCGGGAAACTCGTGAAACAACTTCACCGTCAACAACAACAGATCATCAAAATCGACGGCACCGCTGGCCTTCAGATTCTGCTGATAGCGGCGATAGGCGGACGCGGCCATCAATTCCTGATCATCTTCGGCGACGGAACTCGCTTCTTCCGGCTGCACAGCCTGCATCTTCCAGCGGCTGATGATCGACAACAAATCCCCCGGTCGAATCGATTTCTCACCCAGACGGATATCGCGCATCGCCTTACGAGCGGCCGATTCCTGATCACCGCGGTCATAGATGACGAAGGCCGGCGGATATCCCAGGTAATGAATTTCCTGCCGCAGAATCCGCACACACAGCGCGTGGAACGTCGAAATGAACGGCCGTGGTTTCAGCTGTTTCCCGAGCAAATGGATGGTTCGCTCGAGCATTTCGCCAGCCGCTTTGTTGGTGAAGGTCACCGACAAAATGCGATCGGCCGGCACGCCGCTGCGGATCAGTTCCACCATGCGGTGCGTGATCACGCGTGTCTTCCCCGTACCGGCTCCGGCCAGAACCAGCACTGGTCCTTGAAGAGTGGACGCCGCATCGCGTTGCGGCGGGTTGAGTTGGCTGAGTCGGTCCATCGAAAACACAAATTTCCTGCGTCCGGTGACGAACACATGAGAAGAAGCGAGAGCACGTTAACCGTGGATGTTCGCGATTTTTTAAGGGAGCAATGCGACAATTTCATCCCTCGCCCGGAACTCTCAAAGCGAGCGGGCGGGGGGGAGGGCATCCTAAAAACGGCAGCGGAATTCGTTTTCGTGAGGAATCTAGGCAACTTCGGCGACAAACCGCTCCCCAGCTCGGTGATTTGTCTTCCCCGGGACCTTCGCCCAGCTTCCTAGATTACCCGAGCCGGGAGAGTCTGCACATCGCGCAAGACGACGCTCAAACCGCAGACCGTCCGCGAACCGATTCCGCACGCCCCAACTGATGGCAGGTGGGAATCTCCACCACGCCGCTTAAAACTTGTAGCCGGGTTGAGGACCATTCTGGGTCAGCGTCAGAATCTCTGGCCCCTTTTCCGTCACCAGGATCGTATGTTCGAACTGCGCCGACAAACGTCGGTCGTAGGTCCGAACGGTCCATTTATCGACTGGATCAATCACGGTCTTCCAGGTTCCGGCATTGATCATCGGTTCGACGGTAAAGCACATCCCCGGCAAGATCGGGGACGAAGCGCCCCCCTTAACCACGTAGTGCGGGATCCCCGGATCCAGATGAAACTGCTGGCCAATCCCGTGCCCTTGGTACTCGCGGACGACGGAAAAACGGTAAGCATGCGCGTGCCGTTCAATGGCGCGGCCGATATCGACCACACGCCCGAACGGCTTGACGGCTTCGATCCCGATATACAACGAGTCAAACGCAACCTGCGTCAGCATTCGCGCTTCTTCAGTAACGTCACCGAGAATGAAGGTTTCGGATTGGTCACCGAACCAGCCATCGACGATGGTTGTCAAATCGACGTTGACGATGTCGCCATCCTTCAGCACATAGGTGCCCGGAATGCCATGACAGACGACGTCGTTCACGCTGATGCAGGAACTTTTCGGGAAACCGCGATAACCGAGACACGCGGGGATATGTCCGTTGTCCAACGTGTATTCGTGGACGATCCGGTCAATTTCACTTGTCGCAATACCGGCACGCACTTGGGGCCGCACATGATCCATCAACTGAGCATTGAACCGACAGGCCTTACGCATACAGTCGCGTTCACGCTCATTCAACAATACCCGTTCCCGAGAGGCCATCTGCATCGCTTCTTCCATCGGTCCCGGCGGGACCACTTAAATCTATGTCTCTATGTCTAACCGATATGCGGCAATTGAACCGCTCCGGGACTTCCGAAATCCCTACTGCGATTCAACTTGACGCTCCCTCTATGACTCACCGAGAGTACCGCGTCTGGGCGCAATTCGCTAGTTCAAGATTTGGTCTGGCGACCTGCAAAACATCACATTTGGTCGCTGCAGAGCGGTCCGGCTTCCGGAACATCTTCAATAGTAAGCAGTAGCGGAAACCGGTCCCCAGTCGCAAAATTGCCGCCATGAATTCCACGATTTGTCGATTTTCGAGACCAACGCGGTTCCCTCCCACAGCCCGACGCTTTCGATAAGATGACGTTCAGCCATTCTTTCACTTGGACGAGAACATGATTTCGATCGTTGACTACGGTATGGGCAATCTGCGAAGCGTGCAGAAAGCCTTTGAAAAATTAGGAGTTCCGGCAAAAATCGTCACGCGCCCTGACGAAATTGAAGCCGCCGAGAAACTCGTTCTGCCCGGCGTCGGTGCCTTCCGCGAT
>JAZKFE010000278.1:0-9235 GCA_040386595.1 Planctomycetota bacterium
AGCCGAAGGCAAAGTTCACCGGGCAGCCGAGTGGAGTATCTGCAAAGCGTACGACGAATTGCAGGCCATTCTCGAACACGATCTGACGGGCTACCCCGAATGGGAGCTGGCCGCACGTCCTGACTGGCTGGAAGAGTCAATCCGACAAGGGGCCCTGGCCGCTCATCAAAGCTATGACATTTGCATCGATCACTACGACCTGACGCGCGGCATCAAGAATCCGCCCAGCGGTCTGGATCAAGAAATGAAGGACCGGCTGGCCCACTTGATTGGGATGGCCGTGATCGGTTTCTCACGCGTGCTGGAACGGGCCTTCGAGGAATCGGGAGCTAGCCCCCCCGATGTCGCCGTCAGCTTGCACGTCTTTCTGGCGACGTTGAAAGTGCCCATCAACTGGGTGACTCGGAAGCTGACCGACGTCCATGACCGAGCTGTTGTCGAAGCAATTTACCTGGAAATTCAGGAAAAAGGCAAAGTGATTGACGCCTTGCCCGAGGACGAACGCCTGGTTCGGAAACTGTATGCGCAGGAAGTGTTGAAGGTTCCGGTTCGGCAGCTGGACGCTCAGCCGGCCAAAGCCACCGGCACCCAATACGGATCGGGTGCCCCGTCGCGCGGTGAAACCGTGAAGGCGGTCAGCGCGGCCACGTTTCAACGGACGACGGTCTCGGCCCCGCATTGGATCGATCAACCTCGCGGCTCCGCGGTGCCCTTAGAGGCCTGCCTGATGGTTCCGCTGGCGGCGGCACCTCCGGTGGACTACGTCAAAGATGCGGCCGTTCGAGCATACCTGGGACAATCGGCTCCGGCGACATTCGGCCGAGGGACAACTCCCCCCGCAGGCACTCCAGAAGGGCCCGGCAACTCCAGCGACGACGGTGATTTCGATCGCGCATTCTCTCCGAATCCACCCGGCAATCCGTTGACCGGCGTGAAGTTGGTGGCAGAGTCCCGGCCGACGATCGCCCCCCCTGCACCGCCAACCAAAAGCGATCTCGACAAACAAGAGCGTCGGCTACAAAAACAATTGCAGCGGTCCCAGGAAATCGAACCCACCATCAAGCCACCAAGCCTACCGGTGAGTTCTACCACCAGTTTGAATGCGGCCCTCGCAGCACCAGACGTTCCGGCAGATATGTTTGGCCCGCTGCCCGCGATGCCTCGCGTGCGACAAGGCGACCGCGCCCCTGCACCAGTGGAAATGGTGCAGGCTCCGGTGGCGCATGTCTCCCCGCCCAGCTTGAAGATGCCTTCCGCGGCACGTGCACCGGAGTTGCCGACTCGAACACAACCGACATCAAGTTCACGCTCACAGTCCGCCGAAAGTGTAAACCCATCGGCCAAATCGTATCACTCACAACCCCCGGCAACCGAGATCGTTCCGCCACCGCACGTGCGACTTCCCGAGCCGAATCCGTACGACGAAGAGATTCCAGAAACAGCCGGGGATGTCACGCCTACCGGTAAGGTGGAGGGCTTTGATTTCCGGATGTTCTCGGGAATTCAATCCCCTCCCGCGGCTCCCACGCCGGCCTCGACACCAGCACGTTTCAATCTCCCTCCCACGCGACAACCCGCGGCCGACACGAACTTTTCTCCCTTCCCGCAGGAACGACCCACTGCAGCGCGTGCCGAGTCTCGCCGTTTTTATCTGGAAGGTAGCAGCCCCGTTGTAGATGCTCCGTCGATCGGCCCCAAGACGGCCGCCCGACTCGAAACCATCGGCATCCGCACGGTCAGCGATCTGTTGGGAATAGAAGCGCAGCAAGCTGCCGCGAAGTTGGGAAACCCAGCCGCCCAGGCGGTGATCCGGGAGTGGCAAGCACAAGCGGCCCTCGTCTGCCGAGTTCCCAACTTACGAGGCCATGACGCTCAATTTCTGGTGGGCTGCCAGATTACGACCCCTGAACAACTCCGAGTCTGCGAACCGCGGAAGCTGCTGCAACAGGTCGACGCCTTCGTAAAAACAACAGCCGGACAACGCGTCCTCCGCGGCGGCTCAGCCCCGGACCTGGCCGAAGTCACCGAGTGGATCGTCGCCGCCCGCGATGCCCGGCCAACTCCGTAAGCCCGGCTCGTTGAGCCGGATGTCCGAATGCGATTGCACCACGGAGATACGGAGAACACTGAGTTTTCAAAGGCATTCGGAAGAGTTTTTAGCCACGGATCAACACTGAAAAACACGGATTGAATCAGCGTTCGCCGGCATTCTCGAACAATGCTGAGCCTGTTCGGATTTGTTTTGATTGAACAGGCTGTGAATCCGGCTCTCTGTGGTCTTGTTCCATGTTAATCCGTGGCAAATAACAAATAACTATCCGACTGCAGCCCCATTCGACGGCGGATGGGGCTGGCCGGAGAACGAGATCTACTTCGCCGGTTGTGTGCCTCCGGGAACGAACGTCGACTTACCCAAACCGGCGCCGGCGGTGGCATTGAAGGCCTGGGCTGGAGTGGGGAAGGACTTGAAATGCTGCCCCACGCTATCCCACAGTTGCCTGGTCAGACTGGTCGTAATATCTTCCCCTTTATCCAGGAACTTAACGCCAAATGTGCGGTTTGTCAGGGTGACAGACTTCGTCCACAGCGCTTGCCCATTGGCCTGAAATGAAACATCACATTGGACATCGATAATGGGAACGTTCGTGATGTTTCCACCGCCATTTAGGGGTTGAAATTCCATACTCCCCCCAGGGTTGGTTTGGGTTGTGGAAACCACGATGGTGTAGGGACTGCCCGCCCCCACTTGAAAGCCCTTCTTTTCCAATCCGGTACGGAAACTACCCGCAATTTCTGTCGCCAGATTCGCATGCTTCGGTGAAGCCGCCGCCACATTCACCTGCAGATTGATTTGCATGCCGGGCTTCAGCAGTGACTCGTCGGGAAGTTGAGTGGCATCGATCTGCTTCTGCGTGGCGGGTTCCGGAACCGTGGCTGAAGAGAGAAAGAGACTATCATCTAAGCGACCGGGACCGACAAAAAACCAATGACGTCCGTCAGGTTGGGTTTTCGAGATCATGCCATGTGCTAGTTCGTAGTTCCAGCCGACCTTCTGCTGCTTCAAATCGACCAGCCACTTACCATCCACCAGCAAGCACGTATCACCACACCATTGGACCGTAGACTCACCATGTGGGATATAGAATTCTCCGGTTGATTTGCCGGTGGCGACGTCCACCAGCATGATCTTATGGCCGCCAGGATCCGAACCGAGCAAGGCGAAATGAGTGCCCACCGGGTGAAATGCACAGGCGATATTCGACATTCCCACCGCCACATTTCCGACGAGATCGCCGGTCCTGGGGTCCATAAATGCGTAATTTTCGCCTGATTGAAAGCCCAGATATTTTCCTCCGGGACTCAGGCAGTAATTCGACGCATCGGCCATGCGCCAGACTGCCTTACATTCGGGCAGCTTCCACATATACGCCAAGCGCGAGAAATTCTGCGTCAGGCAGAACTGATCGTCCAGCAGGACTGCGGAAGTAACTTCCTTAAAGAAATCCTCTTTATTCTGGAACGGTCGCCAGCCGCCGATACCCACCAATTTTCCCTCTCGAATGTCGTAGACATCGATGCGTTCCGCCTTCGGTTGCGTCATGAGAACCGCGGCAAAACCGCCATCCGGACTGACATCCACGACTGTACTGGGATAGCCAATCAGCAGCGGCCCCTGAACCTTTCCGGTCACTAAATCAAAAATATCGATGCCCGCAGTTTTCATGGGGGGGGCCCCACCCTGCGACGAGCGGCGGTTCAATCCTTTCCCCACCATGACTGCGAGGGTGTCGTCGGTGTACCACGCAACGGCACGCCCGGCATCTGGCCGGGAGACGAACAGACCGCCAACACTTGGGCGTCCCTTAGGCACTGGGATTGAAGCCTTCACGGCCTTGCCTGCGCCGGCTGGATCGGGTTTCATCGACCAGACTGCCGCTGCATTGGCAGCGATCGGGATAAAACTGGATTGATCCGTTTTTAGCAACGTGGGCATTCCCGCGTCACTCGCTTCACCACCCGCGGCCACGACTTTCACTGCCGAATCAATTTCCTCGAGTGGAATAGGTGCAACTTTGAGCCCCGCATTCTGGCGTCCGCCCACAGCGACCAGGATTCTCTTCTCGTCCAGCAATTTTCGCGGAGCGTCACTACTGCCTGGCTCCTGCGGAGCCGACCAGACTGGCGCTCCGAGCTTTGCATCAATAATGTAGTGTCCCATCCACAAAAGTTTACTGTGATCGGGGAACCATTGCAGTCGATTTTCCTCGAGTCTGGCGGCAGTATGATGGAAGATATCCGCGGGCCACTCCGCATTCGACAACAGCTTGCCCTCGGCGACGTCATAGATGTGGAACACGAATTTTCCGACGCTCATCGGCGTCACGATGGCCAGCTGTTGTCCGTCGGGTGAAAACGACATGGCATCAGGAGCGGTCGCAGAGTTTGTGTCTGCGGTGGCCAATTTCAGGTCTCCTGCGGGCTTTCCGGTATTCAAGTCAAACATCTGTAATGTGCTATGATCCTCGACGACCGCGGCATAGTTCCCGCCGGGGCTGATGGCGATCGAGTTGGCGTCAACGCTGATATCCAATTCGTATTCCAGGGTACCGGAAGGAATCTTCCAGGCGCAGACCCCGGCTTTCGTGGTGAAACGTTGGTCGCGGATCGCCAGCAACCGTTCGGGGCTGGCGAACATGACCGTTGAAACGGGAGTACTGGTTTCGAGTTCTCCCAAGGCTTTATTGCCTTTGGCCATCCAGACGGCGACTCCTTCTTTCTTGTTCTTGCTAAAAAGAATGTTGGCCGCGAGGTATTGCCCGTCGGGGCTGAGTGCTACAGCACACGCAGGATGCATCATCGAGTTGTTGATCGTGCCCGACTTGCTGCGAGTTGCGAGATTCCAGATCTCGCGCACAGGCATGTTCTGAACATTACACCCAAGAGCGACAAATACACTGGGAGTGACCGGAAAGACGATATCTGTGTTCCCTGCCCCCTTCGGCATTCTAATCGTGATCGGTTTCGAACTGTCGATCGTGGTGTCCGACTTGCTGGGATCGACTTTAACGGTCCAATCTGACGGGGCTGTGCCATCAAAGCCACCGAACCCTTTTCCAGGTTGCGGTACGCCAGGCTGACTGAATCCCGCCGCCATTTGTGGCGCGCTTCGCCCGGGAGGTGCCGGTGGTGGTACGGGAGCACTGGAGGGCAGTCCCTTCGCGGGCGGAGTCGAACTGGGCAACGCTGACGCCGGCAGAGCGGAACTCGGGAGGGCTGCTGCGGGAGCCGCGCCCGGCGTCACTGGTAATACGTTGGTTGGTGTTGCCGGCAATGTGTTGGCGGGTGCTGCCGCGGGGGCGGGATTCGCCTGTGGGAATCCCGCTCCGCCTGTGGGATTGGAGTTCGGCAGAGCGGCGGGGGGATTGTTCTGCGCCATCTGCGGCGCGGGCCCGCCTCCCTTGCCCAGCATAGAGTACACCACGATGCCGATCACTAGCACCGCGGTGATGGCTCCGACGCCGATGATGGTACCAGTCGGAGCGCCGCCCGAGCCACCCTTTCGCTTTTTCCGGCCAGAGGAGCCAGAGCGAGTGAGCATGGGGGTTTCGAAATCCGGGTGTTCGTTGGGAACGTCAATCCTCGACCCGCACTCCTTGCAACGTACTTTGGCTCCCGCCTTGTCGTCGTTGACTCGATATTTGCTGCCACAATCGTCGCAAATAATGTCTATGGCCATGATTTAACGCTCCTGCCCGACCGTCCTAGATGGTTGATAAAATGACGTACCAATCACAGTTTGCTTGCTCATGAATCACGTCGACGCGAAATGCCACCAGGATTGGTGGATAAAAATCTCACAGAGAAAAACAGATAACCCCGCGATCCAGATCCAGATTCGTCGCCTTTTTGCCTACTCACGCAATTCCTTGCAGCCATCTCCAGGGATATTTTCGCAAACTCTTCCCGCTTCTCGGTCAGAGATTTGCGTCCCGAGGCGTGTTCTGCGCTCGCTGTCGGGAAACGGCTGGAGGACGGTTTTTGAGTCTGGCGGGTCAGGATCGGACTGGCAGAGACGATCGTTGATAACAAACTTACAGAGTGATCAACTCTTCGCTGTCAGTATGACTGGCCGAACTACGTTTGACAACAGGTTTGACTCTGATTTGTACAGACCCGGCGCCGCTTCGAATCGTGGAGGCTTTCGATGCGAATTCCCTTTGCGGAGGCACTAAAATACTCACCACTCGGATATTGAAAATTCTGTGCCGATTCGATCTTGCGAAGACAGTCGATTCTTGCGTAAAGTAATTAGGGCAAGTTCGAATGGCCTATGGGGATAGGTCGATCGCAACCGGCACACGCGATTTGAGGTTCGTAAAACCTCACCCACGACGGTTTTCGCAGGATACGCGATATTCCGTAGAGGTGACGAAACTCAGGTCCACATCCCAAGGAGGTTGCAAGGATGCGCCAACTGGCTGGGGTTTTCTGTATAGGTATTGGGCTCTTGGCGGGGACATTGTGCGCCGGTGAACAGCCTGCCGCACTGCTCGAAAAGTCTCCGTTGCCAACGAGTGATCCGCTAGGATTGCGCCTGGTACGTCTGTGCCGCGATCAAGTCTTGCAGCCCATGGCCGAACAGATTCGCTTGGAAATGCAGCGGCATTATTCCCCCCGACATCTGGAACAACTGCTGGCCGGGGGCGATGTCGAAACGCGCCGCGCGGCGGCGTTGGGAATCGGACTTGTGGGTGATACCTACAGCCAGTTCGCAGTCGCTACAGCCCTGCACGATCCCGATCTGGAAGTCTGCCGTCGCGCCGAAGCAGCCAGCTGGCAGGTCTGGATGCGGCTGGGGACCCAGGACCAGCAGACCCGACTGGTCCGAGTTCAAGAGCTGATCCGGGCTCAGGAACTGCATGATGCCGTCGCGCAGGTCAGCCTGCTGATTCAGACTTCGCCCGAATATGCCGAAGCGTGGAATCAACGCGCCCTGACGTATTACCAGATGCAGCGTTACCGCGATGCCATTCCCGATTGCCATCGGGCCCTCCAGCTGAATCCGCTGCATTTTGGAGCGTCTTCCGGGTTGGCTCAGTGTCACATGCGATTAAATGAGCTGCCCCAAGCCTTGGACGCGTTTCAGCTGACAGTCAAACTGCATCCCAACATGCCGGGCTTAAAAGAACAAATCTCCGTACTGACCACCATGGTCAAGGCACCATAGTCGTTGTTCGCTCCGCGAACAGAACGCGTCCGCAGTAGTCGGCCGGAAGCGAGATTGCCGTTCAACGCGAACTCGAGGTCGCGTTTCGGCCAATTCGTGGCCGACATCCCCCACCTCTGCCGCGAATCCGTTCCCCGAAAATCTGGTCAACTTCGGGGTGATTCTGCTACGATCAGCGCCGAAGTTGCTGCCGTTGCCGAACCTGAGGCGCCGTAAACTGGTCTGGCACAGAGCCGGCGGCCAGATTTCCGTGAGCCCGGAAATTCAGGTTCCCGACGGCATCTGATGTCTCTGTCGCGAAATGTCGGGCATTTCGCCACCAAATCGGGGACTTCGCTCCTTTCGTGGTCGCACAATCTCATGCCTACTGCTCCCGAATCTAAACTGACAGTCGAACAAATACGCCAACGCTTTGATGGAGAAGTCGAACGGTTTTCGAATCTGGAAACCGGCCAGACTGCCGTCATGGACGCCCCGCTGATGCTGGAACTGGTCGCGCAGACCGTGGCGACCTTGCATTCGCAAGGCACCTCCATCCTCGACCTGGGATGTGGCGCCGGCAACTATGCGTTAAAGCTGCTGGATTCGATTCCTAATGCCAATGTCACGCTGGTCGACCTGAGCAGTCAGATGCTGGCCAAGGCGTTGGAACGAGTTCAGCCTAAAACCACCGGCAAAGTGGTGGCCCTGCAAGGCGATCTGCGCGAGGTGGAACTGGGGATCGAGCAATTCGACGTGGTCACGGCCGGCGCGACGCTGCATCACCTGCGAACAGATCCCGAGTGGCAGCAGGTTTTCCAGAAGGTCTGGAAGTCGTTGAAGCCGGGGGGATCGTTCTGGATTATCGACCTCGTTGAGCAAACGACACCCGAACTGAAGGCGTTAATGTGGCGTCGCTGGGGCGAGTATCTGACCGGTCTGCAGGGAGATGGCTATCGGGAGAAAGTGTTTAACTACGTCGACGCTGAAGACACGCCGCATGCGCTGATCTTCCAGCTCGATTTATTGCGGCAGGTCGGCTTCCAGCATTTGGAAATCTTGCATAAAACAGCCTGCTTCGCAGCCTTCGGTGGCATCAAAGCGCGTTAAGAATCCTCGCAAAACCCTGGACTGCTACGGATCTCCAGAGCTTGTTCTCTCGGTGAATTCTGTGTTGCGTGAATACAGAAGAAATTGCACCACGGAGACACGGAGAACACGGAGTTTTGAAAGAGCGATTTGGGTCCGTGGGAATTGAATGGGAATTAAAGAAGAGTTTTTAGCCACGGATTTACACGGAAAAACACGGATGGGGTCAGCGTTTGTTCGCATTTTCAGACAGCGCTGAGCACGTCCTCATTTGTTTTGCTGGAAACAGTTTTCAATGCGGCTCTCTGCAGTCATATTCCCTGTGAGTCAGTGGCTAAAAACTCTTCTTCAATCTATTGCCGGTGCGACGTTCCGTTCCGACCTCTGTGCACTCCGTGTCTCCGTGGTGCATCAATTCTGATTTTTGCTGTTACCTGATGGATGTTTCCCTGTCATGCCTTCCACCGCTACTGCCATTGCCGTTGTCGTTTCCTTACTGGTCGCGTCCAACCTCTTCATGACCTACGCCTGGTACGGACACCTGAAGGACCTCGCCGGCCAGCCCTGGTACATTGCGGTGCTGGTCAGCTGGGGTATCGCATTCTTCGAGTATCTGCTGCAAGTCCCCGCTAACCGATTTGGTGCGGCACATAACATCCAGTTGGGGCAGCTCAAGATTCTGCAGGAGATCGTGACCCTCAGCGTCTTCGTCCCGTTCTCGATCCTCTACATGCAGCGCCCGATCAGCCTGAATTTTCTCTGGGCGGGCTTGTGCATGTGCGGTGCCGTTTACTTTGTCTTTCGGTCGTAGAAGCGGCCCTCCTTTTCGAACCGGCAGGAGGCTCACCTCTGGGTGTGGAAACGTGGATATTGCCAAGGAAAGTGATGATTTAGGCGAGCCGGGCGGCGTCAGCCCCGGGATTCTGTATGGCGTGGCCT
>JAZKFE010000279.1:0-6809 GCA_040386595.1 Planctomycetota bacterium
CCTGCCGAACCGCTTGGTCTTGCGAGTCCCTGTAGACCAAGCGGTTCGGCAGGAGCCTCACCCTCCCAATGATTCGAATCACCAAGAATTCAAGATCCCTTGAGAATTCGCGTTCCAAAACCCTTCACGGAATTGCATGTCAGGGCCACCAATCGTTCCGTCCCAAGCACCGTGTCTCCGGGGTATTTCGGAGTTTTTTTGTTACTGGATGCTTAGTCTGCGTCGTCCTCGACATCGCTCAGGTCGAGCCCATATTGCTCGTTGGAGTGTGCAGAGTTTAACTCCGTCAGCCGTTTCACAAAGATTGTGGCGTACGATCCGCGCGGTAAGTCGAAGCTCAGTCGAATCTTCTGGCGTCCCTTGTCCAGATCGTCCGGTGCGACGAGATGTTCGACCTTGTCGACGAGGATGACCGCCCGGCGCTCCCCCTTCGAGAAGAAACTGTCGCGCGGATACTTCACCCGAATCTGCCGTAGTTCCATCCCGAACTCGCTGAGAACGCGATCCATGACGGTGGAGATGGGCCCCGGTTCGAGCTTGATTCGGGCTGAGGGCAATGGCAAATCAGTGCCGTGCAGCTGTTGCCGTTGTTCGGCGTCCAGTTCGAGGAAGAATGGGACTGCACCCAGCTTGAGGGGGACCGAAACGAGCTGTTCTGGTCGGCAGGTTTGTTGCAACCAGGCGGTGAGGAGACGGTTCCACAGAGCACTTTGAAACGCCGCCAGATAAATTCCCCGTAAGTCCACACGCAGTCGCGAGACAGCCCCGCGAAAATCCCCTGGGCGATCGTCGAGATAGGTGATGATACTGCGACGATTCGACTGCGACAGCCGTTGTTTGCAGGTGTTCCAGTCGCCCCACAGGTCGCGCAGAATTTGCTTTTCCACTCGCTCGTCGGGGCGATCGTGTTCATTCGCGTCGGCGAGTGCCAGCCACAAAGTGCGTTCGTAATCACCCATGCACCAGGGGTGAGCGACGAATTCGCCCGAGAATCCGACGGAGCCAAAACGCTGGTCGTCGAAATAGTTCGGAATGCCGTGCTGCTTGACCTGCCGGATGGCCTCGACGATGGGTTCGACGGCCTGAGGCTGTAGCGATCGCAGGGTGACGAGGAATCGGTTTCCCGAAATATCATGCGGCGTAAAGGGTCGGTCAGCCTGTCCCATATAGACAAGTTCGAAGGCCCGTTCCCGGAGATCTCGTCGCGGCCCCTGAAAGATTGTGACAAACTGGGTTGTCAGGGCGTGCTTGTCCTTGAGTCCGCCGTAGGACACGCGGTCGCGGGGCAATTTCCAGCGACGCAAGATCTCTTCGACGACTTCGGGGGTGCCCATGGACCGCTTTGTCAGGCGATAGAGGGCGAAGATTCCTCCGGATGTGGCAAAGGGAGAGAGTTCCTCAACCTGAAAATCTTCGGGTTGTCGTTTGAGCTTCACGGTCACCGCCCCATCCAAATATCGATAACTGACACGGACTTCAAAGTTCTGCGGATTGGCCCTGTTCGCAAAACGCTACGTATTATTTTGCGTCACTTGTGTTGTTTGGCTGCACTGAGGCGAAAGACTCAGAATCTTGAAATCGCCAGGAATTGGCAAAAACGCCGAGAACACATAAGTGTACGAACGAATTGTGCGTTTTGGCACACCAAGTGCCTAGAGTAAATATCAAATCAGGATGACAGGCGTTGGCCCGCACTTGTCATTCGCGATGATGGAAGCGTTCCGAGTGACTGCAAGGTTACTCGGAACGCTTTTTTATTTCCCGGACGACCCATTGGAAACGGGTGGCCGGATGGTGTCCAAAAATTATCTGGCCGTCGAGTCGTAATGTGTGCCACTGCTTTGCAACCGTACGCGGTTGTTAAGCAGTGCCCGGAAGGCTGGGAAGCACTGCTTAACAACTGAGTACAGTTGCAAAGCAGTGGCACGAGAATGCGTTGAGGACTGGATCCCAAATTTAGGCTGTGACAAAGCACCGGGGCAAACTGAAGCTTTAGGTGTGACGCGGCATTTGCGTCGTTACCTGGGTCGCGCCAGCGTGAATCACGATCGCAGCTAAAAGCCAACGCGCATAAAACAAAACACGGGCTCGATAAACCATCGAACCCGTGTTCTGAATTTCAAATTGCGGAGAGCGGAATCCGTGACGGATTCTGATTACGCATTCTTGGAATTTCGCTTGCGGCGCAATTCCTGTCGACGCTTCGCTCGTTCACGCACATTTCGCTTTTGTTTTGCTGTCCGCTTCATGACGCTCCAACCTTCCGATGCCAAAGTTCGAGACCGAGTGTCTCTGAACGCTTAAAGACGATTTTGTGTCGGCCAAATCGAGTCCGCAAGTTTACCTTAGGTCTGGACTTCGATCAAGTCACTGATCCTTACCCAATTTGCCCGTCCGCAATAAATGGAGTTGAGAATACACAAGATCATAATAATAAAGGAGTTGTGGTTAAGTTCTGGAGTCGAGATATCGCCGGAATGTTTTCTATAAACATGAATTCAAATCGTGTCGGTTCAATGAATCTGTCGGTTTGGCCGGGTGTGATTCCTAAAAAACTCGTGTCATGGGAGCGATTCGTGGTTCCAGCCTGGATCACGATGGATGTTAATTCCCACGATAACCGAGGCCAAGTGAGGGGCTTACCACATCGCCAGAGGCCATAAAAAGCTATTTGCAGAATTCGTTGTCGGAAATGGCTGCGACTTTCGCACAATCCATCTGACAAGGAGATTGCGTCACCCCTTCGCCGGTGGCGGGAAAGTGGCCCCGAGGGCGTGTGGAAACCGGTTCTACAAATGGCTAGACTGGGCCGCTGAATCAGGAATCAACCCACGCACTTGGAATCTCAGGCACGCCAGATCGGCTGGCGTCCCTTGAGTCAGTCCTGCAAGGACTTGTTGTTACGGCTGGTGAGATTGAATTGGACACCCCGATTCAAACGGCAGGGACAGCGCCGCCCCAGCCTGATTGATGTCATATCAGTTGCCGTTCCGGATGGAATCTCAGGACGGCAACCGCGAAGAAAACTTGACTTGATGAACCACCCAGAGAAGACCATTTCCAAACTGCTCGTGGCGAATCGAAGCGAAATTGCGATTCGTGTTTTCCGGAGTGCTCACGAGCTCGGAATTCGTACCGTTGCCATTTATGCGTGGGAAGACCGCGCTGCGCTTCATCGTTTCAAAGCGGATGAAGCCTATCTGGTCGGGAATAAAGGCGAACCGATTCGCAGCTACCTCAATATTGAGAGCATTATTGAAGTCGCCAAGCGGTATCAGGTGGATGCCATTCACCCGGGCTACGGCTTCTTAAGCGAGAACCCGGAACTGGCTCGCGCTTGTGAGAATGCGGGCATCATTTTTGTCGGCCCCAAGGTCAGTTCGCTGGAGGCTCTGGGGGACAAAATCACCGCCCGCAACATCGCCCGCAAGGTCGGTGTGCCGGTTCTCGGTGGCAGCAATCGGCCGATCACGACGATTGCCGACGGACTGCAACAGGCCGAAGACCAGACCTTCCCGGTCATCCTCAAAGCGGCCAAGGGTGGCGGCGGTCGCGGGATGCGAGTCGTCCATCAACCCTCGGAATTTGCCGCAGCGTTTGAGTCGGCACAGCGCGAGTCATTGACCGCGTTTGGTAGCCCCGACATCTTCGTTGAAAAATTCATTGCTCGTGCCAAGCACATCGAAGTCCAGCTGCTGGGTGATAAACACGGCAACCTGGTCCACTTGTTCGAGCGTGATTGCTCGGTACAACGCCGCCACCAAAAGGTTGTGGAAATCGCCCCGGCTCCGGTGCTGAATCCTACGACCCGGCAGGCCTTGTTGGATGCGTCGATTGCGATTGGCAAAGAAGTCCAATATGAAAACGCGGGGACCGTCGAGTTCCTCGTGGATGTGGATACGAACAAGTACTACTTCATTGAGGTCAATCCGCGAATCCAGGTCGAGCACACCGTGACTGAGCAAGTCACAGGCATCGACTTGGTGAAGTCGCAGATCCTGGTCGCACAGGGGGCGCCGCTGTCGCACGATGACATCGGGATTCCGACGCAGGATTCGGTGAAGGTCAACGGATTCGCCATTCAATGCCGTGTCACGACCGAAGACCCGTCGAACGATTTTCTGCCCGACTACGGCCGCATGACCAACTATCGTTCGGCTGCCGGTATGGGCATCCGACTCGATGCGGGGACGGCGTTCTCCGGAGCGGTCGTCAATCCGTACTATGACTCGTTGCTGGTGAAAGTTTCCGCCTGGGGGCGTCGGTTCATCGATGCCATTACCCGCATGGAACGCAGCCTGCAAGAGTTCCGCGTGCGTGGCGTGAAGACCAATTTGCCGTTCCTCATGAAGTTGATGACGAATGACGAATTCAAAGCCGCCAGCTGCACGACGCGGTTCATCGACGAAACGCCGGAACTGTTCCAATACACCAAGCGTCGTGACCGGGCGTCGAAGCTGTTGACCTTCCTGGGTGACGTGACGATCAACGGCAATCCCGTGGTCGCTGGGCAGGTGAAAGCCACCCGTCGTGAGCCGGCTCCGGTGCCCAAGGTTGATCTGCAGCAACCGCTCCCCAAGGGAACGCGTGACCGCTTCAAGGAATTGGGAGCCGTTGGATTCAGCCGCTGGATCACCGAGCAGAAGAAGCCGCTGGTCACCGATACGACCTTCCGCGACGCGCATCAGTCGCTGCTGGCGACCCGCTTCCGCACGTACGATCTGTTGCAGATTGCGGACGTGTATGCCCGCTGGTGCCCGGAATTGTTCTCGCTGGAAATGTGGGGCGGGGCGACCTTTGATACCTCGATGCGTTTCCTAAAGGAATGCCCGTGGCAGCGCCTGTCCGAGCTGCGAGCCAAGGTGCCCAACATCCTGTTCCAGATGTTGCTGCGAGCTTCGAACGCCGTCGGCTACACGAACTATCCCGACAATGTCGTGAAAGCCTTCGTGAAGGAATCGGCCCAGGCGGGGATCGATGTCTTCCGCGTCTTCGACGCCCTGAACTGGGTGCCGAATATGCAAGTCGCCATGGATGCGGTGATTGACGCAGGAGCCATCTGCGAACCGGCCATTTGCTATACCGGCGACATCCTGAATCCGAAGCGCACGAAGTACAGCCTCAAGTATTACGTGGATCTCGCCAAGGATCTGGAAAAGCGGGGAGCTCACATTCTGGCTATCAAGGATATGGCCGGGTTGTGTAAACCGTTCGCCGCCAAGTTGCTGGTCGAGACGCTGAAGCAAGAGATCGGTATCCCGATCCATTTCCACACGCATGATACGGCTGGGGTTCAATCGGGTTCCATCCTGAGGTCGGTTGAAGCGGGGCTGGATATCTTCGATGCGGCCATGGCTCCTATGTCGGGCGGAACTTCGCAGCCCAACTTGAACACCATGGTGGAAGCTCTACGTTTCAGCGACAAAGAGACCGGTTTGAATTCCGAGCATCTCGATTTGCTCGCAGAATACTGGCGTGCGGTTCGCGAGTTCTACAAACCGTTCGACGGCGAGTCGGTTCCCGCGACCTCCGACCTCTACCGGCACGAGATGCCGGGTGGTCAGTACACGAATCTCTTCCAGCAGGCCAAGGCCCTGGGATTGTCGGAACGCTGGCCGGAAGTGTGTCTGGTCTACGCCGAAGTCAATCAGATGTTTGGCGACATCGTGAAGGTCACCCCCACCTCCAAGTCGGTGGGCGACATGGCCTTGTTTATGGTCGCCAACAATCTGAAACCCCAGGACGTGCTGGACAGCGACCGCGAGCTGGCCTATCCGGAATCTGTGATTGACCTCATCGGCGGCAAGATGGGGCAACCGCCCGGGGGCTTCCCCGAGCAAGTCAAGAAGCGGATCTTGCGTGGCCAGCCCGGACTGACGGAACGGCCTGGCGCGACGTTGCCTCCGGTCGATTTTAAGGCGACTGGTGAAGAGGTTGCTAAGTTCCTGAAGCGCGAACCGACCGAACAGGATGTCCTGTCCTACCTGATGTATCCCAAGGTGTACCGTGAATTCGCGGCCCACCAGGCCGAGTTTTTTGATACCAGCGTGCTGCCCACGACGGCGTTCTTCTTCGGCCAGGAAGCTGGCGAAGAAATTGCCGTGGAGATCGAACCGGGTAAGACTCTGATCATCAAGTATCTGACCCAGGGGGATACGCATCCGGATGGCACGCAAACGGTCTTCTTCGAATTGAACGGCCAGCCGCGTGAAGTCACGGTCACCAACCGCAAACTCGAACCGACCGCCCAGCGGAATGCCAAGGCCGACCTGGCCGATCCGAAGCAAGTCGGCGCCGGCATGCCCGGGATGGTGGTATCAGTCAATGTGAAGATTGGCGATACCGTCAAGAAGGGCCAGAAGCTGTTGACCCTGGAAGCGATGAAGATGGAAAGCACCGTCTATGCGGAGCTCGATGGTGTCATCGCCCAAGTGCTGGTGACCCCGGCGACACAGGTTCAAACCGGAGATTTGTTGCTGACCTATCGCTAAGTTTTTTTGAGGCTGGGGTATCGCGATTTAACAGGATGTTTTCGCGGAGAGAGCCAGGAATTGTTGTCTGGTCTTCAGTTAGCAGGCTTGGCAAATGTCTGTTCCCCGAAGGGGATACACAACATAGCCCAGGGTCGCCGAGTACTCGCGGCGCACCCTGGGTACCGGCCCCAAAATGGAGAACGAACCCTGTAGGGGTTCCACTTGTTGCGAGTAATTCAGCGGGTGCAACCCTTACAGGGTTGAGGACTGCTGGGACTCCAAACCCAGGGTGCGCTCGGCGTACCGAGCGACCCTGGGCTATGTTGTCCTTCCCTT
>JAZKFE010000280.1:0-1835 GCA_040386595.1 Planctomycetota bacterium
CGACCGCGGAGACGTTGTTCCCGTGGGTTATCACGCGAATTGATACCGCGAACGGGTCGCAAAATACAAGCAGGAAATAATCTCACGCAAAGGCGCTAAGACGCAAAGTTCTGGAGTTCAACCGAACAAAACGTTCTTCATCCTCTTGGCGCCTTTGCGTGAGATCTTCTGTATTCCCGTAATCACGCTGGACCAAAGCGATCAGCGGCGGGATTTTCTCCCGGCCAGCGACGGACTCCGTGATCGGGATTCGCTGCCACGTGACGCAGGATGTGATAGGCGGTTTCGGTTTCGTCGGGACTGCCAGCCTCGGCGGCCAAGTCTTCGGCCGTCAGTGGTGCATGAGCCGACCGCAAATGCTGCAGCAATTTCAGCTGCAGATTCAGAACCTCTTGTGCGGCCTTCTTACCCGCTTCGACCCCAGGCTGATGATACGCGTTGACGTTGATCAGCTCGGCATACAAGCCGACGGCTCGCTCATACAGAGCGATCATCGCCCCGACGCTATGCGGCGTGACTTCGTCGAGAATCACCGTGATCAAGTCGGTATCGTTGTCGTACAGGGCGCGACGTGTGCCTTGCCAGAAACCGTTCAGATAGTCACCTGTCGTTACGTCGGTTTCCACCTTAACAGACTCGCCATCGCGGTCTTTGAGCACCTGCAGGAATGTGACAAAGAAGTTCGGCACCCCTTCACGCAACTGCTGCACATAGGCGTGCTGATCGGTCGAGCCTTTGTTGCCATAGACCGAGATTCCCTGCCGCACCAGTCGGTTACTGCGGGAATATTCTTTGCCGAGCGATTCCATTACCAATTGCTGCAAGTAGCGGCTGAACAACGCCAGACGATCCTTGTAGGGCAGAATCACCATGTCGCGGGAACCACGGCCAGCGGTGCAATGGAACCACATCATGGCCAGCATTGCCGCGGGGTTCGATCGCATATCGTGCGTCCGCGTCAGGGTGTCCATATCTCCGGCCCCCTGCAGCAGAGCCGTAATATCAATTCCCTGCAGAGCGGCGGGGATCAAACCCACCGCCGACGTGATCGACGTGCGGCCCCCCACCCAATCCCACAGCGGAAAACGGGCCAGCCAGCCTTCGGCTTTCGCCTGCTGGTCCAGCTTGCTGTTGGTCTGAGTGATCGCGATGGCCTGCTGGAAGAAGTTCAGTCCACGACGCTCGCAAGCCAGTCGCGCTTCGATCATGCCGTTGCGAGTTTCCTGCGTTCCGCCCGACTTCGAGACGACGGTAATCAGGGTCTGACCGAGCTCATCCCCAATCAGGTCAATCGTCCGATCAATGCCATCAGGATCGGTGTTGTCGAAGAAGAACATCTTCAACTTGTCTTGCGAGCCCCCCAGGGCATCTGCCAGGAACTGGGGCCCCAGTGCCGAGCCACCGATGCCAATATGCAGGACGTTCTTAAACTTCCCCGTGGAACCCACGACCGCATCGGAATGAACCGCTTCCACAAACTTCAGAATGGCCGCGTTCGTGTCCCGAATCTCCCGAGCGATCTCAGGAAAATTGTTCTGGGCCAACGTGGGATTGCGGAGCCAGTAGTGGCCCACCATCCGGTTTTCATCCTGATTGGCGATCGCCCCTCGTTCAAGCTCATCCATCGCCTTGAACGCCGCGTCCATGGCGGGCGTCATCTTGCTCAAAAAATCATCTTTGAAATGGACGCGGCTCACATCCAAGGCGAAGCCCAATGCTTCATCGGTAATGAGAAACTCGCGATAACGCTGCCAAAGCTGTGCACCGGAGAGTTGCATAGAATTTTCAACGACGTTGTCGCGTCGTGTCCCTGAATGAATGCCGTCGATTTCACT
>JAZKFE010000280.1:1845-33722 GCA_040386595.1 Planctomycetota bacterium
AACGATTCAATCCGTTCAACGCCGCCACCCGATAGGCTTCCGCCATGGTCGGATAGTTGAACGTGGTATTCACAAAGTACTTGACGGAGTTGGCCTCGCCGTGCTGCGACATGATGGCCTGGCCGATGTGAATGATCTCGGCCGAGTTGGCACCGAAGCAATGAATTCCCAGGATTTGCAGCGTTTCCCGGTGAAACAACAACTTCAACATGCCCACCGTCTGCCCGGTGATCTGGGCTCGGGCCAGGCTCTTGAATTGGGAATGCCCCACTTCGTAAGGGATTTGCGCTTCGGTCAGCTGGCGTTCGGTCTTACCCAACGAGCTGATTTCGGGGCTGGTATAAATCCCGGTCGGAATGTCCTCAATCAACGCGCGTTCGCACTTGCCGAACATGCAGTGACTGGCGGCATAACGCCCTTGATCATAGGCCGCACTAGCCAGCGACGGCCAACCGATCACATCGCCCACCGCATAGATGTGCGGGACCGTCGTCTGGAAGTCTGCGTTGACCGGAACATGTCCCCGGTTGTTGGGAACGATTCCGAGTTCTTCCAAGCCCATCTCATCCGAATTCCCTGTGCGGCCGTTGGCCCACAACAGGATGTCGGACTTGATCTGCTTGCCCGATTTCAACGACAAGATCACGCCGTCAGCACAGCCTTCGACCTTTTCGTATTCCTCACGATGACGAATCACGACTCCGCGTTCGCGCATCGAATAAGCCAACGCATCGACGATTTCATCATCCAGGAATTCCAGCAGTTGCCCGCGAGTATTCACCAGATTGACCTTCACCCCCAAGTTCCGGAACATGGAGGCATACTCGCACCCCACGACACCGGCACCATACACGGTGATCGACTGCGGCGTGTGATCCAGGTTCAGGATCGTGTCGCTGTCGAACACGCGCGGGTGTGAAAAATCCACATCGGGCGGACGATACGGACGGGAACCAGTCGCAATGACGAAGTAGTCGGCCCGCAGCCGCTGGCGGCCCTCGTGACTCTCACTGACTTCGATCGTGTGCGGATCGAGGAACTTGGCCTGCCCGCAATACATGGGGACGTGGTTGCGATCGTAGAAACTTTCGCGGAGATCGACTTGCTGGTCGATGACGGTCTGCGAACTCTTACGCAACTGCGGAAACGTGAAATTCAACGCCACGCCGGCATCGCGCACCAGGCGGTTGTTATTCACTTCCGTCATGCGAAAAATAGCAAAACGGAGTGCCTTACTGGGGATCGTTCCCCAATGCGTGCAGCCGCCGCCAATGCGTGCATGCCGTTCAATCGCGGCAATCTTGCGGCCACTCTTGGCGACCTGCATAGATGCCCCTTCACCACCCGGCCCAGTGCCGATCACGATGAAGTCGTACTGCGGTATCTCAGTTGTCACCGATAGTCTCCCTGTGTAGTCCTCGCGCGAGAGGAATCTTAGCAAGACCAAGGGGATAGCGACAACGGCGAGATCCCGATGTTTCATCGAATCCCCACCTCGAACCGCCGCATTCCCCGTGCTATCTCCACCAATTCGCAGACGTGTTACCACACGCCGCCACATCAATAATACACGGGCCACAGGCCGAAATGTGGGCGGAACGGAATCAAAACGGACCGGGCCCTTCAATCTGGCACGCTTTTCGCAGTTTCCGCAGCATGGTCAAACGCAGTTTTTCGCGGTACAATGCCGTGTCCGTTTTCGCACAAAGCAATTTGTGGTCCGTTGGCTTCACAGAAGAAATATTCGCGTGTCTGAATCAGAACCGGTTTTGAATCCGTCGTCCAATGCCATCGCTTTGCCCTCCGAGCCGCCCGCGAACGTACCGCAGGTGATGTTGAAGACGCGGCGCGCGTTGCCGTTTTTTGCTCAGCATCCGTGGGTCTTCCAAGGTGCCATCCATCACGTCAAAGGTGACCCGCAACCCGGCGATGCCGTCCAGCTGCGCACCGATCGTGGCGAGTTCATTGCTTGGGGATTGTATAACCCCGACAGCAACATCGTCGTGCGGCTCTACAGCTGGGACGAACAAGTCCCCTTGGACGAAGCCTTCTGGTCAGCCCGTCTGGACGCCGCCCTCTTCCTGCGTCAGGACATCCTGAAACTGACCGATCCGCAGGGTGCGGCCCGGTTGGTCTACAGCGAATCAGATGGTTTGTCCGGCCTGATTGTGGATCGCTATTGCGACTGGCTGCTGCTCCAGTTTACCAGCCGCGCCTTGGCCACTCGGCAAGAACTGTTTGTCCGCTTGTTGCAGGAAAAACTGCAGCCCAAGGGAATCTGGCTCCGCACGGAAAAAGGCATTCGCGAAGCCGAAGGCTTGACGCTCAACGACGGAACTCTGACCGGCAACATCCCCGAGCGGCTGATGTTCATCAAGGAACATGACGTCCGCTTTGGTGTCGATATTGTGGAAGGCCAGAAGACCGGCTTCTTCCTCGATCAGCGCGACAATCGCCAGCTGGCGTCTCGCGTGCTGCGTGGTCCCAAGGTGCTCGACTTATTCTGCTATTCCGGCGGTTTTTCGCTGAATATCGCCAAAGCCGGCCATGCCAAGGATATCCGGGCTGTCGACGTGTCGGAAACGGCATTGGCGATGGCTCGGGCCAATGCGGAACTGAATGGTGTCGGCAACGTGATTCGGTTCGAAAAGGCCGACGCGTTCAAGTACATCGAACAGCTCCTTAAGGACGGCCAACGGTTCAACAGCATTATTCTCGACCCGCCGAAGATGGCCCGACATCGCAAAAGCGTGTCCGAAGCGATCCGCGGCTACGAGCGTCTAAACCGCATGGCGATGCTATTGCTGGAGCCGAATGGTTTGTTGCTGACCTGCAGTTGCTCGGGACACGTCGACCAGATGATGTTCGAAGAAATGCTGTCCGCAGCAGGTGCCGCGGCCAAACGGTCCGTGCAGATCCTCGAACGTCGTGGTCCGTCAGCCGACCATCCGACATCGGTGTCGTGCCTCGAGAATCACTACTTGAAATGTTACCTCTGCCGGGTGACGTAAACGTCTGCAGCGATGGATTGACCGCGACATTATTTAGAGCTCATTTGTTTAGAATTCGCTTTTTACGGACCAGTACTCGTCATGCAACGTCGTCGTCGTGCTTCAAAAGATGAAGAATATGCTCCGCGGATCCCCGTGCAGGAGCAGTTGCTGATTGACTTGCTGCCAGAACTGTCTGCCACGCGAGTCCTCAGCACGTCGGTGGGCCGCGGTCAATTTGCGATTGCGGCGTCCGAAAAGTTTCCCGAAGCGACTGTCACGTGCCATTTCCTGGACCTGTTTTACACGCAGTCCGCCCAGTCGATGGCAACGTACACGAATCTGGAAACCATCTGCACGCCCGACTTCCCCACCGGTCCATTCGACCTCGTTGCCATTCCGGTTCGTTCCAGCGGTGATGCGGAGCTAACCCGGGAACGTTTGCAGGCGGGGCACGTCGCCTTGGAAATCGGCGGGCGGCTCATCAGCTCCACCGACAACGAAGACGATAGCTGGCTGCATGCAGAACTGCGAAAGCTCTTCCCGAAAGTCACCCGTCGGCCGCTCGACAATGGGGTCGTGTATCTCGCTACCAAGCAAGAGCCGCTGAAGAAAGTCAAGGAATTTGAGTGCCAGTTCGCGTTTCGCGATCAAGGCCGGCTGATTCAGGCCATCAGTCGACCGGGGGTATTCAACCACCGTGAACTGGACGGCGGAGCCCGAGCCCTGATCAAGACGATGGTCGTGAATGAGGGCGATCAAGTGTTTGAAATCGGCTGTGGCTGCGGAGCCGTCTCCCTGGCCGCTGCAGCACGTGCTCCGGGCGTGAATGTCCTGGCGGTCGATTCCGACTGCCGAGCCATCCAATGCACCGAACGGGGTGCGGTCCTCAATCAACTGACGAACGTCGAAGCCCGGCTGAACTGCACCGGGGAAGCTGGCATCGCCGACACGTACGACCTGGCGCTCGGCAATCCGCCCTACTTCTCGCAGTACCAGATCGCGTTTCTATTCTTGCGAGCCGCTCACCGGGCACTAAAGCCGGGCGGGCGCGTGATGATGGTGACCAAAACCCCGAACTGGTACGACGAGCATATGCCGGAGTACTTCAACGACATCGAAATGAAATTCGTTTCGGGCTACACCGTGGTCAGCGCCCGGAAATCCGAACGCCGCGATCCGCGTCTCTTGCGAGGCTGATCAACGCCAGTGACTTCATCGCCGCAGCCCGTAGCCTGACTCTCTGAGTCGGGTTTTCGCTGTAATCTAGTCCCGACAGGGACGACAGAATCTAGCCGTGGGTGTAAACCCACGGAACGCATTCTACAAACGAAACCAAGCCCTGAAGGGGCGACACTTGGGAATTTGCCTAGTGCCGCCCCTTCAGGGCTTGGAATTTATTTTGAGATCGAGACCGTGGGCTCACGCCCACGGCTAGGTTCTGTCGTCCCTATCGGGACTATAGAAAACGTCACATGATCGCTCACTTCAATTGTGTCTCAGACGGAGCCGACTCATTCCGCGTCAAGGTGACGTTGATGACGACAAAGCCTTTAAACTAATACCGTTTAGTGCCCCTTAAGGAACATCTTTTTCCTAGGCGAGTGTCCTGCGCAAATCTTCGCAAAAAAACCTCTGGTTGCGTCCACGGGGTGGAAATGTTCCAATTCGTGAATCAACTCACGAAGCATCTTGGCCCATCATCCGCGGCGACCATCGGAGATCAACAATGAGACATCAACGCTTCAGCGTATTCGTGGCCGGTATATGGACCTTGATGTTACCCATTGTAGGGGTGGCGGCGGAGACTGACGCCCGCTTCGAAACCCATGTGCTGGACCCGAATGTCGGCAACGTGTGCTACGCGGTGACGTCTGCGGATGTCGATGGTGACAAGCTGCCAGATATCGTGGCCGTCACCGAGAACCGAGTGGTGTGGTTCCAGAACCCCACCTGGAAGTTGCGCGTCATCATCGAGAATCAAACCGAACGAGACAACGTCTGCATCGCCCCGTACGACATTGACGGTGACGGCAAGATTGACTTCGCGCTCGGTGCCGGATGGACCAAGGTGGGGACTCTGCAATGGCTCGCGCGGGGGGAAACGCTCGACGACAAGTGGCACGTGCACCTCATCAATCAGGAGGGCTGGCTGCACCGGGCACGCTGGGGCGACATCCTGGGGACCGGAAAATCACAACTAGTAATCTCACCCCTCAACAAGACAACGGCCCCCGAAGGCGTGCGGTTGATGGCCTTCGAGATTCCTGACCACCCCAAGACCCACCACTGGCGGACGACAGTGCTCGACGAGCAGTTGAATGCCATGCACAATCACTGGATGGGTGATTTCAACGGAGATGGTAAAACCGATGTGCTGGTTGCCTGCATGGAGGGGGTGTTTCTGTTTCAACGTCAAGCAGACGGCGCGTTCCTGAAGACCCAACTGGCGGCCGGTGAACCCGGAACCCCCAAAGCTCAAGTGACCGGTTCCGGTGAAATTAAAGTCGGCAAACTAGGCGCCAAACGGATCATCGCCACCGTCGAGCCCATGCATGGCCACAGCGTCGTCATCTACACCGAACCGGCTGCCGGCGAGAAGCTCTGGACACGCAATGTCCTCGACAACACGCTGAAACGGGGCCATGCGGTGGGGCTGGCAGACTTCGACCAAGATGGCCGGGACGAGGTCGTCATTGGTCATAGTGATGCCGGAACCGGGGAGCCCCAGGGGCCTGGCGTGTTCCTCTACACGGCGGACGACGCTGACGGGAAGACCTGGAAGAAATCAATCATCGATAACGGCGGCATCGCGACGGAAGATTTAGTCATCGACGACTTCAATGGAGACGGTCGCCCCGATATCGCCGCCGGTGGCCGAGCCACTCACAATGTCAAATTGTATCTGAGCCAAGGCGCGAAGTAGCCGCTAGCACTGCCGGCAATTCAAAATTCAGTGGCACCACGGAGACACGGAGAGCACTGAGTTTAAAAAACAAGAAGACGTTTTTAGCCACGGATTAACACAGAAAAACACGGATTTGGTCAGCGTTTGTTCGCGTTTTCGGGCGATTCTGAACCGGTCTAGATTGTTTTGTTTGAAATGGTTTTAAAGGCGGCTCTTCGCTGTCTTATTCCGTGTTCAATCTGTGTTTTTCTGCGACGAAAGAACTCTTCGTTAATCCCCCAGGGCACAAGGTTTTCTTTTAAAACTCCGTGTTCTCAGTGTCTCCGTGGTGCAAACTGAATTCGTATTTCTGACGAAGAATCCGGGGACTGACGTCGCCCGGCTCGCCAAGAGCTGATTGTGGAGAGGCTGTCGAGGAAGCTGCAACCTCTTGTTCGCTGCGCTCACCCAGATTCGAGAATCTGGGCTACCCGGCGTGGAGGGGCCGTGAGGGGCGGCAAAGAAACGAAAACACCCGGAAGCAGTGGATCCCAGGGGGGCGAAGGACACATACTACTTCCGGGGGCGATTGGTTTCGTATCTCCCACACACACGACGTGCCAACACCTTTGTGTTTGCCACGTGATGATTACGGGGAGAGGTATGTTTTTAGATGAGCGTGGAACAGGGAACTTGCAGCCGTCTGCATCCGTGCTGACGGCGCAGTCCCTGTCGGAACTGTCGATTGCTCAACAGAGCCGACCCACCACGCGTAGTGGTTTCAATGATTGGATATTGTCTGGGGTGGTTTGTCGTTGTTTGAAAGGTGTGTTTGATCGGTGAATCAATCAAAGCGAGGGGAGAATACTCAGCCCCATCATTTCGGTCAACAGCGATTTTGATGAATTTTTGCGGCAGAAATCGATCACTGTGCGCCTGCATCGGATCCTGGTCGCGAGTCGGCCAGAATGAGGTTGTGAGATCGTGACCGCGGGAGTGACCTCCATTCCTCGCAGTCAGAACTGTTGCGACTCTCCCTCTTGCCCCTTTGAGAATGCACGGCTTGGAAGTACGATACAGACGTAAGAAATCGGTGGAGCTCAGGCTCATTCAGTCCGCCGAAAAGCACTTCTGTTAGTCAGGTGTTTGATGTCCGTGGCATTTGATCCATATCACAAGTGGCTGGGAATTCTTCCGAAGGACCAACCACCACACCACTACCGCCTGTTGGGACTGGAACCCTTTGAGGGTGATCTGCAGGTGATTGAAGGTGCGGCCGATCGCCAAATCGGTTTCTTACGGAAATTTCAATCGGGCGAGCAGGCGGCGGCCTGCCAGAAGTTATTGAATGAGGTTTCCCGCGCTCGCCTGTGCTTGCTGAAGCCCGCAGCGAAAGCCGCCTATGACAATGAATTACGAATACAGCTCGCGGGGCCCAAATCAGCGTTTGAAATCGATCCGATTCTGGCAAAGTCGGGAACGCGAGGCCCATCTCGAACTGCTAGTCCGCTGGCCTGGGTCTCAGCAGGCGCCCTGCTGTTGTCCGTTGTCGGAGGGTTGGTCTTCTTCTTTCAAGGAAATGACGAAGTCAACAAGCCTGTGCAACCGGCCGTAGCCAAGGTCGCACCAGCAACCAAGCCGGTGGAATTGACCTCCACGACTGTTGCCAAGCCTGGCTTATCCACACCCGAGGCCCCAAAGGCGACTGATCTCCTGGCGCTACTGCGTCCCGAGCACATCCTCCGTGGACAATGGAAGATCCAAAAGGATCGACTGGAATCCTTAGGGTTCGAACGGCATTCGCAAGTTACCCTGCCGGTGACCGCTCCAGCCGAGTATACCCTGCATCTCGAGGGCACACGGCTCGCCGACCCTGATGCACCAACGAATACATGCGGCGTCGGACTGGTCTGCGGAGAACATTGCTGCATAGTCGGAATGGATGTGGATCCGAAACTCGGAGTTTCCGGGATGGAAATGATCGACGACCAATTCTGGAATCTCAATCCGACGACACTCCCCGGTTTAAGAACCACGATCGGCAAGCCATTTCAAATGGATGCGATCGTTCGCCACGATGGGGTTGAGTGTCGAATCGATGGGCGAACGATTTGCGACTGGCAAGGTTCATTTAATCGCCTCAAACGTGCCTCCTACTGGAGCTTCGCTGGCCCCAAACAACTGTATGTAGCGGCGGAGTCCAAATACGTCTTCACCAAAATCACTCTCGGCCCTCCCTTACCGCGACGGACGCTTCCCGGTGCTGACCTCAAAGTTGGAGAGAGCGTGGAGCTCTTAAAGTTCGTTGACGTCAAGCAGGATGTCTGGCAGGGGGACTGGCTGAAGGAGGGGCTGACAATGAAAAGCTCACCCGACTCCGACACCGCTCGATTCAGCGTGCCCTATCAAGCTCCGGAAGAATACGAACTGATCGCCGACATTCAGGGAACCTCCCCTGGACACGATTTCTACTTAGGAATTCCGCTCCAGCAGGGGCACGCCGGAATCGGAATCGGAGGTCCTGACACTGAAACGAACTTCCTCCTGTTAGATTCGGCAACTCCCGGCCCCCCACTGATATTACAACGCCAACGAGCACTGACGGAGGAGCGTAACAAGATCATTGTCACGGTGCGAAAGAACCATTTAACCGTCAAAATACGGGATCTAACGATCTGCGATTGGAAGGGAAATCCGCGACGGTTTGCCGCCTGGTGGCAATGGGCGACCCCCGGCAACCGCATTACCGTAGGTACGCACCACGTCAGCTATCGAATTCATTCACTCAAACTCACACGCCTCGCTCCAGCCCCCGATGTGCTGCCCCAGCCAAAGACGCCACAAAATGGCGATCTGCTCGCAATTGTCAATGTTCAGCGAGACACACGGCGCGGATTCTGGACCCCCACGGCCAAAGGCTTTCTCAGTTCGTCCGACAGGCCGTGCAACCTCTGCTTTCCCGCAAAATTGCCACCGAATTACGAATTTCGCTTCGTGGTGGAACGAAAGTCGGATTTGAATGGAATCGTGTTGGCACTACCGGTTGCGGGCCGCGCCGTGGCACCCAACCTCGACGGCTGGAACCAGAAATTATCGGGCATTGATTGGATGGAAGGGAAACCGGCAAACGATAACTCCACAACAATTCGTCGTACCGAGCCACTTCTCCTCAATGGCCAACCTGCAGTCATACAAGGACGTGTCGAAGGGAGCCATCTAAAATTGCAGGTGAATGACCAGACACTGTTTGATCTAGATATCCCTCCCACACTGCCCGACCCCTCGTGGCTCGGGCGCGAGGGATGGTCGACTCCTGACGAACGATTGCAAATCAGCGTCCAGACGTGGTTGACCGCATTTGAAATCCACGAAGCTCGCTTCCGCCCGTTGGATCCGAACTCGCCCCCATTTCCGCCACTGACCATTGCCACAGTGACGAAGCCCAAGGAACCGACTCCTGGTCAGCCACTCGTGAGCAACGGGTTATTGACCACCGGCACGACGCCAGTTCCCGATGCGGCGGCTCAAGAAGCAGCCATGAAAAAACTCCAAGAGATCTTCCACGAGGAATATGCCGACTCCAAGAAAGACGCCGACAAACTGAGCTTCGCCCAGAAACTGGAAACGCTGTCCGAGGACACGAAAGACGATCCAGCCGCCAAGTTTGTGTGTCTGGAAGAAGCACGCCGACTGGCGGCAGAGTCGGGGGACCTGACGAAAGCCTTCGCCCTGGTCGACACGCTCGGTCTGGAATTTAAAACCGACGCGTTGGAGCTGAAAGCATCCACGGTAAAAAATGTGGGGCCCAAATTAAAGGGGCTCTTGCTGAATAAAGAACTGGTGGACAAGGCCTTGCCTCTGATCGATCAGCTCCTGGACGCCGAGCGGTATAAATCGGCCGTCGATGTCGCCGTGACTGCGACTCAGGCCGCCGTGAAGGTCAAAGATAAAGCCCTGCAAATCGACACACAGAATGTTCGGAAGGAGGCCGAAGAGCTGGCCAAGGATTTCGCGATCGCCGACAAAGCCCGGGAGATGCTTCAGACCAAACCCGACGATGCCGAAGCCAATCTGGCGTGGGGTCGCTGGCAATGCTTCAGCAAGGACAATTGGCCCGAAGGACTCAAACTACTGCAACGTGCGGGGGACGAGCGGCTAAAGGAACTGGCCACACGAGACCTGAAAGCCCCCACAGATAAAACCGAAACCTTGCAGCTAGGAACCGACTGGATCGACTATGCGAAATCGACCAAGGATCACAGCCGATCAGACTTTGCTACCCGGGCCTTGCACTGGCTGGCGAAAGCGCAGGTGGAATCCACCGGCTTGACGAGGTCGCGGATCGAATCGCTCATGGAACAAGCCGTTTCCTTACGCGATTGGAATTCTCCCCAGACCGGATTGTTGGAAGCGATCCACAAGAAAGTGGCGTTGCGGAAATATGTGTTGTCTGCAGAGATCGTGCACCCGGTATCAGCCCGGTTCGAGCAAATTCCGACAGACGGCGGCATCCTAGTAGGATTCAAATGCTACTCACTGCCATGGAGAGGTGAGATGTTAATTCGCGGCCTGCAGCCCATCTATGCAACTCAAACAGGACTTAGAATGGGTGTGGTCACAGGAATGTCAGACGGCACAGAGGTGCAATTGATGGCACGCCCCGGATATGCCGTGAATGGAATCTCCTGCCTGCCAGATCATCCAGCGCATGCAGTCGCCAATCTGCAACTGTCATTCGCTCGCATCACCAAGACGGGCCTGGATTCTAAACGCAGCTATTTCTCCCTGATCGTGGGACGCCAAAAGTCGACTGAGAAAACTGAGCTCGTGAATTCCGGAAACCAACCGATCGTCGGTGTATTTGGACATGCCGACGATTTCGTACGAGGACTGGGGCTGGTCATCGCCAAGTAGTTGTGTTCCAAGCCATTAGGCATCCCCAGCCGACGCGTTAAGCCAGAGCATCTGAGACGATCTGAGACGGAAACAACAACCTCCAACCGATGGCCACCGTGGGAATGAATCGTTTGGGTAATCTGACCTGATCGAGCTTTCGCAAACCTGAAAATAGCACAACAAGACCGACTCACCAGGGACGTGCCGCGCAAAATTAACCTAAAACAAGTCTCGTGATCTGTTCAGCGATCCCTTAGAATTGGGGTAGCCAAAAATCCGACTTGGGGTTTCGCTAGCAGCACAAGTCGGGTAGGGTAGTGGCGTTCAGTTAGTCTGCTCGAAATTCGAGCGGACTTCCGACCGAGCGTAACTCGGATTTTGTGGAAATTTGTGGTCGGACGGATTTCATTCGGTGTGTGGCGGGCCTCATGCGTTGTCGAATTCGCGAAGTTGCTTCTCATCTCGCTCATCGAGCTGGCAACTCATCCTGTCAACGACAATCAGTCAGGTGTTCGGCGCGCCAGAAAAATACAAAGGAAGTCTCATTCGTGGCCGCGCAGAGAATCAATATGGCCTTGAATTTGGCTGTCAGCGAGTCGCAGTTCCGCGCGCGAGCATTGGAGTCGCGGACCAGGTATCGTAATCTCGTACTCGGCGGACTGGTGGCACTTTGGGTCTTGTGCTGCTTCAGCGCGTTGGCCAGTGCCCAGCAACCCAATCAGGGACAGGCCGTGGCAGCCCCCGCCGCAACGGCCGTCGCGCAACCCGGTGTCGCTGGCCGAACAACGGGAGAATACCCTCCCGATCCCGGACCGTTCTATCGTGGCAGCGGTCCCTCAGGCCCTACGGGCTGGTATCTCAATCTGTTCATGTTCGTGCCCGTCCTGGGATGGCTCTTCCTCTGGGCGTGGACAACGCAATGGGTGGATAAAGACGCACGCGGGCTGAAGATGATGACCGCCCTCTGGAATCCCCTGATTCTGTTTTGCGGTGCATTGGGCTTCATTTTTGCCCTCATTGGTCCCAACGCGTTGGGAGGCATTTTCCTCCTCGCTTTGTTTTACGGGACACCCCTGGGATTCTACATCGTCGAACGCAACAAACGCGTTCCTGAATCCGCCAAGGTGATGACCCCCAACCACCTTCAGAAGGTGTTTACCCAACTCCTCAGCCAGCTGGGGATTCGCTTCAGCGGACGCGAAAAAGGGGAATACAGCTCGGGACCGCCCATTCGGTTCATCGGTAAGTCTCGTTCCGGTAAGGGCTTCGATGACAGCCGCTCCCGTTCGGTGGAGAACTCGAAGGGTTACCTCGCCGCCAAGGAAATGATCTACGACGCCATTCTGCGCCGGGCGACCGACGTGCATCTGGAGCCGCAAGAGGACGAACTGTCGGTTCGTTATCGTATCGACGGTGTGATGTACCCCGCCGAGCCGTTTGATCGAGTCATCGGCGACGCCATCGTCAACATCTTCAAAGTCTTGTCCGCGATGGACATTACCGAGAAGCGGAAGCCGCAAGACGGTAGTTTCCGGGCGGAAACCGAAGGCCGCGAAATCGATTTCCGCGTCGCCACGCAGGGCACGCAAGTCGGCGAAAAGATGAGCTTGCGTATCCTCGACCAGGAAAACTCGGTCAAGACGCTGGCCGACTTGGGAATGCGAAAAGCTCTGTCCGACCAGATTACCGAAGTCATCAATCAGCCGCACGGAATGTTCCTCAGTTGTGGTCCGACCGGTGCCGGTAAATCGACGACGCTGTATGCCGCGTTGACGGGCCTGGACGCCCACCAGATCAACATTATCACGATCGAAGACCCTGTCGAATACCGCATGACAGGTGTCACACAGATCGAAATCAACACCAAGGCTGGCCAAACGTTTGCCGGGTCGTTGCGGAGTGTGCTGCGTCAAGACCCTGACGTCGTATTGATCGGCGAAATGCGAGACGACGAAACGACTCGCATCGCCTGCCAGGCGGCCAACACCGGTCACATGGTGTTCTCGACCGTCCACGCCAATGACAGCATTGCCGCCCTGTTCCGTATCCTGGACATGGGTGTCGAGCCCTTCATGCTGGCGAGCTCTCTGTCGGCAATTCTCGGACAGCGACTGGTACGCCGGCTGTGCGATGATTGCAAGCAACCCTACAAACCTGATGCCGACACCCTGAAGAAGAACAACTTGCCGCCGGAACAAGTCAAGCAGTTCTATCGCCCCCCGACCGGTGGCAACCAATGCCCAACGTGCGGTGGCCTGGGCTATCGCGGTCGCGTGGGTGTCTACGAACTGCTGGTGATCAACGATCGATTGCGGGACTTGCTGCGAGAAAATCCGCAGCTGTCCGTCATTAAGGCCGAAGCCCGCAAGAACGGGATGTTGTATATGAAGGAAGAAGGACTGCGGCTGGTCGTCAAGGGAGTCACCTCCATGGACGAATTGGCTCGCGTGGTGAAATAGGCATCTCGCGAACGCACTCCTGACGGGGCCTGCAAAGCCCCGTTGCCCCCGAACTCTTCGCTGTGATACCGCCTCAGTAATACAAACCTGAGTACGACCTGAAGTCGTGACAATCGCAAATTAGCACGTGAAGTGAGAAAACGAAAAAGCCATGGATCTCGCGATTGATATTATTTTGGTGGGAGTCGTCGGCCTGCTGACCTACCTGATCGCTCAAGACGGTCCCTGGAGTGCCGTACTGACATTCTTCGCGGTCGTCTTCAGCGGTCTGCTGGCGATGAACTTCTTCGAACCTCTCGCTGGCATTCTCGGCAAGCAAAGCAGCTGGCTGGAGCCACGCGCAGACATCATCTCGCTGCTAGGATTGTTTGCCCTGTTTGTGTTCCTGATCCGCCTGGGCCTGGATCATATTGCCCCCACCAATCTCGAACTGCCCGATGTGGCTTACAAGATTGGCCAATGGGCCTTCGGCTTCGCAACGGCGTATGTCACGATGGCCATCCTGGCGACGGCACTGCATACGGCCCCCCTGCCTCGCAAGTTTCTGGGCTTCACCCCGGAACGTAAGAACTTCCTGGGCGTCACGTCCCCCGATGTGCAATGGCTGGGATTCACACAGTATGTCACAGAGCACGTGTTCGCGAGACGCGTCTTGGCGAATGATGCCCTGACCCGCTATCGCAGCTTCGACGGTAAGCTCGAGCATTTCCCTGAGAGTCACCAGCTGGATGTCTTGCCGACGTTCATCATTCGCTATGCGACACGTCGCCAGCGGCTCAGCGGCGAAATGCCGATGGCTGCGGCGGCTCCGATTGTCGTCCCGTCATCGGGCGGGGGCGGCTCGACCGTCGGCCCAGGCTTCTAATTACGGCTCGCGATAGCCTCCCATTTCTACGCAACCAGCACGATTGATCGTGTTCGTATTGGCGTGCGCGCTGCACTCGCCGGATGTGCCGGGTTGGTCAGCGTCACCAGAAATACGCCGACCAGGAATCTGTGGCAATTTCTCCCCGCCTCATTAAAAACGATCATGATTTCGACTTCCGTAAATTTATTAACTGTGTTATCTTTTCCCGCATTCTGACTTCAATGACTGAACCAGCGATCGAGAAGGCGGATGTAACTCTCATCCGGTTAAACCTTGATGTCACAGCAGTGGATCACAAGGCTTGCCGGTGGTGTTTGGAGAATGACGGGCGAATGGCGTCGCCCGATCCAAGTCGTCTGCGTTGCTAGGCCCAGTAGGGCAAGGAGGCCCCGGTGAGTTCCAAATCTGTTACCAAGGCAGCCGTCAGCGTTCAGATTCGCTGGATGATCCGTCGGGATATGGCGGAAGTGCTGCAAATTGAACGTTCGAGCTTCGAGTACCATTGGACTGAAGCCGATTTCCTGCACTGTCTGCGACAGCGCAACTGCATTGGCATGGTTGCTGAACATGGCAACCGCGTGGTCGGGTTCATGATCTATGAACTCTTCAAGAACCGCCTGCACATCCTGAATTTTGCGGTCGCACCTGACTTCCGTCACAGTGCCATCGGCCAGCAAATGGTCACCAAGTTGACCAACAAGCTCTCACAGCAACGACGTGAGTTCATCACGTTGGAAGTGCGCGAGACAAACCTGCAGGCACAGATCTTCTTCCGCGAACAAGGCTTCCAAGCCATGCGGGTGCTACGTGATCACTATCAAGACACTAGTGAAGATGCCTACGTCATGCAGTTCGCTCTGCACGCCGATGTAAACTCACATCGCTTCGAAGCCTCGAATCGGTTTGCCGACTACGAAGAGGCTTAAGGTTCGCCAACCGAACCGTGATTCAAAATAACCGCAATCTTCTAACAGCTTGGTCGCCCTTCGCGATCAAGCTGTTGGCGTTAAGAGCGAGCCCAACACGCGCCGTTTAAGGCGACGAAGACGTTCAGTTCGCGGAGCGAACAACGACTATGACCCAGAATCTACTTGGGTGATTCCTGCCCGAAGGCCAAACGCTTCTGCGGATCGGGATCGGCTTGCCATTCCTTGAACAACAGACTGGGCTGAATGTCCTGATTGTTCTGATATTTGGAACTGGCGTATTCGGTGATCTCGCCGCGCACATCGTGGTAGAAGATTTGGCAGATAGGGATCCCCGCATAAATGCGGATGGGCTGGACGGCAAACATTTCCAGCGTCCAATAGCCCTTAAATCCAATATCACCGAATCCGGCGGTAATGTGGACAAACAGCCCCAACCGACCAATCGAACTCCGGCCTTCCAGCATCGGCACCAGATTGTGCGTTTCCGTCCGCTCAACCGTGCGGCCCAAATAGAGCTGCTGCGGATTGAGAACCAGGCCTTCTGGTGGAATCGATACCCGCCGATAGCGATTGGGCTTGCGCATATCGAGGATGACCTCCTCGTAAACCAACAGTTCATCATGCAGGCGCATGTTATAGCTGTTGGGGTTGAGCTGTTCCTGAGAGAACGGCTCAATGACGATATTTCGCCCTAGCTCAGCCTGAATTTGATTGCCGGTGAGGATCATCGAGACATCACACTGTGGGCCCATTCGACAGGGCCAGCCACGGGGAATTCCAGAAGAGGAGCGAAACAGATCGTAACGCAGGTGAACTTGCGGCGTCAATCAGCCAGCCAAAGAGTTCGTGACGACGAACGAAGGTGTTAGCGTCGATGACACCTTGAACTCGCCCCCGAGACTCAAGCACTTCACGGCCGAATGAGCGGTGTACGCTGGACGGCGCCAAGGGAAGTGTGCTAAGGATTGATCAATTCCTGTCACCGCATCGCCCATCGCCAAGGTGCCCCATGACTGACACCGAGCTGACCGAGGCCGAAACGGAACTGTCCGAAACGATCAGCTGGGTCACCACTCGGCCTGGGTTGTTGTTCGTCACCAGCCTGATCCTGCTGGCCTGCCTGGTTCTCGGACTGCTGCCGCTCGCCTTCGTTAAGGAGACCCAAGACGCCGGCGCGATTGGCGATGCTTTCGGCGGTGTCAACGCGCTCTTCTCAGGCTTAGCGTTCGCTGGCCTGGTGGTGACGTTGTACCTGCAACGCCAGGAGCTGGAACTGCAACGCAACGAGCTGCGTTGCACGCTGGACGAACATCGCAAGATGGCCAAAGCCCAGGAAGAAACCGAAAAGCGACTCTTCCTGAGTGCCTATCTCAACGCCCTTGAATCGCTTCGTCAGATCAGTTTTTCTCGCCTTTATTCGCCGCGAATTCAAGACCGCCCGACGCTCGCCACCTGCCAGGGACTAGTCTATGAAAACCGCGTCGTCGAGTCTCTCACAGCCGTGCTGACGAATTTAGAACCCACGTTGCGGCAACTGCTTCCCGAAAGCGAACGCCCCTCGATCACCTCGGTCCAGCCGATACTCGAAAAACTCTTGTCCTGCGTCATGACCTTATGGAACTTCCGCCTGACAACCCCCGAGCAGCCGCGTCACGAAATGCTCTCGCAATCGCATGCGCAGGAACTGCAAACGATTGACCAGGCCCTCGCCGAATGTGCCGCAGCAGTCTCGGGCAGATCCCAGGCCTTAATCATCCAAGCCCGAGCCGATCTGGCGCAGTGCCCAGCAGCATTCTGGCCCCAGATCGCCAAAGCCCGAAATCAATTGCAAGAAGCGATCGAAGAATTGACCAGAAGCTAACGGCCTCACCGAGCTCCCCGTGCAACAACGAAGGGGGAGCTCAACTGGCCTCATCGTCATAACCAAGCCCTGCTGAAATGCTCAGACTGAACCTCTGACTCGATCAGACGGTCATTTACTTCACGACCGCATCACCAGGCGGTCGCTCCATCATCCAGGGCCTCTCAATCGCAATCAACCGATTCTACGCGTTGCAGTATCCGCCCAACACGTTTCCGATGCTTTTTCCCTATTAGGAGATTGACTCTGCGTCGTCCAGTAGTTGCAATATCGTTCAGCGCACACGATACCAGAGCCATTCATCATGAAATTTCGTCTCACTCTCCCCGTTGGAGAGTTACTAATTCTCGTCGTCTTGACCACCGTCGTGATGATCGGGGCTGCCGTCTGGCAAATCACCGCCCCAGACGACGGGCCACCGACACACTACGGCGAAGGCATGATCGTTCATGGCCATGAGCTGTATACCAAAGACGGCATCAAAATCGCCGACTGGCTCCCCGCCAAAGACGGCGCCGACGGCCGCTGGAAAATGCTGACGCCGCAGCAGGTCTACGATCAACAGCGGTAGGAAACAATTCCGAGAAAACTCCCGTCAGCTGGGGAATGTAATTGTCACAATCACCGTCTCTGCAATGGCCTTGCGGTCCCCCAGCAATTCTTCCATTTCAACAATTCGATTAATTTTCTGTTACCATTGACGTCACCCTACACGACTTTCAAGAGGGACATGACCAGCCTGGTGGCTGATGAAACCTGCGATCGCACGGCCTAAGCGCTCTTCAGTAAACGACCGCAACCCCCACTACAAAATGCTCGCAGGATGGTTTTCGTCCTGACACACCAATCACCGAATGAAACAATGTCGTTATCCGTGACGCGGAGTTTTAGTCATCTAATCTTGTATGACGTTAAAACATACAATGTTCTAAAAATTCGAACAAATACTCGGATTCAACCGGAGAGACTACGAAAGAGAGTCATAAACCTTGAGCAATTCTACTATCGCATCGATCAGTGTTGAATCTAAGTGCGATGCCCTACTTGAGAAGATTAGAGGACTGTTCGATCACGATATCGACGCCAGTACTCAAGCTGAGATTGCTAAGCTTGTCTTTACACTCCATCGTGCAAAGTTAGCTGGCATTCTCGATTATACGGGCCCTCTAAGTATCGCTGTCGCGGCGATCTGTCAATCACCGCCTGCACTGAAACTCGCATCAGAACTTCGTGAAGAGGCCGACAAACGGATAACGAGTAATAATAACCTTTTGCGCCAAATAATTCATCCGAAGACCCCTCCCGCGGCAGTAGTGCTGGGAATGGGATTTGTACTTTACTGTGCAGTTCCAATTACGTTAACTTTCTTGCCAAGGTTGATGACGAAGCCGGAAACGCTAGCAATCGATGGACAGTTAATGGCAATAGTAGGAATTGCCGGTGCCATCGGCAGCATAGTCAGCATAATGGTTCGAATTGCCGACTTCACAAAGTCATCCATTACTGATCGGTCAATCTTGTTTATGACCGGAGCATTTAAACCTGTAATCGGGTGCGCCTTCGCAATATTTGCATTTGCGGCAATCAAATCTAAGGTCATTCCTCTGGCCACTGAGCCGGTTTCCGAACCATACTTGGCAATTGCACTAGCGTTCGTGTCGGGATTCAGTGAACGATTTGCGCCTGATGTCGTCACAGCGGCGGAGGCAAGGTTTCTTGGTCGTAAAAATGACTCGATACAGTATTTACAAAATCGACCACAAGTTGATAGTGGGGCGACAGCACTCTCGCAGTAAAATACCAACCGTTTCGATTCCAGTGATGTCTAGGCAAAAATATTGAACGGCCAGAATGTGAACCGAGCTCGTAAGATGGATGGTCGACATGTTGATATTTCGCTTTCCGTGCCAATAATGCCAATTTCCACCCGCGTTGCGCGTCGGGTATCGGCAATCATTCCAAGCGAAACCGCGACTCGGCACACCTCGAATTGAACCGCTCTGCGGACTTCACATGCCCTCCATTCATCTATCTTCCGATTGACTCGAGCCGATCAATCCATGTGGGGCTCAACTATGAGTAACGGTGCACCTGTGGCCCAGTGGCCAAGCCAACTCGCTGAATAGCAAATCTCAATCTTGCTGTATTCATACACGAACGGATCTTCTGGATTCCGCCGTCGGACGCAAACGCAGCAATCAACAACGATCTGATCATCAAACCAACGGAAGTAATTCGTCTCGTTTCGATTTGGACGACCAAGAGCATCCAGCAACTGCGTGGGGACTCCGTCCCTAGTGGAAATCGGGGAGTCATCGACGATCATCTGCAATGATACCAGTCGACCTTCGGGATGGGACACAAAATTGAACCCAAACTCGGCATTGATTCCCAGGCAAGTGAATCTAAGCAAAGGCCAACCTGCAGGTGAGAAACGAAAGTGCTTTCGTGGGATATATCGATAGAGTGATCTTGGCGATACGAGCCAAGGCACGCTTAACGAGTATTCGGGAACCAAGATCCCATGATGTAACTGTTCGAGAAACATTGATGTTGTAAGGAACAACGAAGTCTCTGGAATGTGTAGATATTGCGCTCGTACGCCCCAATGACGAAGCAACGTCGCGACTGGCGATTGTAGCCTCCAGGTTTACCCGTATCTGCTGAGCGAGCAACCGTTGATTTGCCTCAAACCCGAACCTAGCACTCGTCGGATTGAATCGCTTGTTGGCCCGAGTCGCACAACGACGATACGAGGCCACCTAAAGTTTGAGTTCCCCCGCCGCCCAATCGATTCGGCCGCTACCCAGTGCTGTGAATTGTTACTCACTCTTTGTAGCCAGCTCTTCGACCCACGTGATAAGGCGACGACCAACATTTCCGCTAGCACGTCGCCGAATGCGTCCGTCCGAATCAATCACAAAATAGGTGGGCCACGCTGCGACATGCCATTGCTTTGAAATCGGCCCATCGCTGCCGTCCGAGACAACGGTCCAAGGTAAACCGTCAGCCTCGATTCTCTCTCGCACTTTCGGCAACCGTTTAAGTTGATCGCTGTTGATTTCGACAACAACGACTGCGTCTTTGGAGAACTTAGAAACAATCTCTTTCTGAATGGGATGCATGGCAACGCAGGGGGCACACCAATGCCCCGAAAAAGAAACGACGGCAACCTTTCCACGAATGGTCTCTTCCAGATCGAATGCCTCGCCAGTGATGAGGGTCCCCTTGGTACTGGGGATAGTCTTAGTGATGGCCACGGGACTGCGAAGATCTTCAAGAAGCGCTGTCGCGTTTTCCAGATTCTCACCACGATAGGTACTCACCTTTGGATATTCGGTGATGACACGTTCCAGAAGTTTTTCCGCGTTCGCTGCAAGTTGCACGTCTCCTTTCTCTTCGGCACTCCGCTTGGTACGAGCGGCAAGCGCGAATAGAGCCGCTCCACGCAATCCGGATTGGGGGTGAGACTCAGCGATTGCGGACAAAGCGGGGTCGATGCGGTCTGATTGCAACTTGATAATTTCGCTCATGAGCAATTGAAGCTGGAAATGATTCTCGGCCTTGTTTGCGTTGTCCCGCAAAACGTCGAACATCTCATCAAAAGCCGCTCCAGGCACCCCCTCAACGGAAGTCCATATCAAGCAATCGATCCACAAATCATCGCCTAAATGCGTCTTGGCCAGTTCCAGAAACCGCGGTGTGAACTTTGTGTTGAGCTCTCGTTGCTTGTCCCGCTTATCCGATGTCGTCAGCGCAGGGGCAATCTCATCCAACGCTTTGACTTCGGCTTTCCATTCGTTGTAAAGAATGCCGTAAGGGGTAGGAGCGCGTTTCTGTTCCGCAACCACGGAGCTAAGAAAGATTGACGTCACCACAATCAGAGAACAAATCGAACGGCAAATCGGCATTGCGCTCTCCGTATCAATAACGCCAAAGTAAACATGCGTTGCACAGCAAGTGTTGGCGATCAATCAAAATCAAACCCAGCCGCGGCACATGTCGGGTTGAATCGCTTGCTAGTCCTAAATGACTCAAATGGATTTCCATCACTTACATTCGCCGTGTGATCAAATAGACAAAAAAACCAACGAGCCCGGTGACAAACACCGCCGTGACCGCGAATGATGCGATTGCACCAACGGGCCCCATGAAGCCCATCGTCATACTGAATGCAATACTGCCAGCAAAGAACCCCGGAATCGCCCCAACAATAGCCGGAATGGCCAGTGGATGGGTTTGGTGCGAGTTGCTTGTTGTATTGCCCTGAGATAGCTTGATCTCACACGCATTCCATACGTGTATTCCGATGTAGCAGACGACAAACATCGCCAACGCGTTTAGGACCGCGAAGGTCAGATACCCAACCAAACCGGGGTGATAATGGGGAGCGGATAGCGCTGCGACCACAGAGACCGGAATGGTGAGCACTTCCGCGGAATACCATTGGAGATAAGTGTAGGACTGCGAGCATTCTATGATGATCGGCCCGGCGAAAAACAGGTAAATCAGCGGTAGTGTTGCCGCAACAAGGATCGTCCCAATGGATGGGCGAAGAAATGAGATTTGCCTCAACTGCATTTCGGATGAGGTTGAGGAGTTGACCGTCTCGGTCGGCGACGGTGTGACTTCACGTTCGCCTTCTAGACCGATATTCACCTGTTCGCCACCATCTTGGGTTGTCCCGCAATTCCAGCAAAGATCAAAGTTGTTCTCGACTTCTGTTCCGCAGTGGGGACATTTCCACATTCGTTGATTCCCGAGCTAGTCTATGTTGAGCACGACCGATTGAACTGACGGGCCTAACTATGTTTCATCACGATGATCGTGGATAGACCGCTTTCCAGTGATATTATCCGCAGTGAACCGGTGTTTCAAATGAGATCACGCGGTCATCGTGGATGTTTCCATAAGACCGGCGCGGAAAGCAACTGAGTCGACGACAGACGAAACAAGCCCCGCTGGAGTGCGCCGACGGGGCTTAAGACATGGGGAATGGTTAGATGATTCCCTATGCAGTCAGTTCCACTTCAATAGCGCTGATGAACTCAAGACACCTGTTGCGGTCAACCAGAACTCCGTCATGCGCAATTTTGTTACGTTCATTCTTCCCACGTTCAACCGCGGAATAATCTTGCTACGGTAACACGGCCCTTGAGGCTTCCATCTTCGCACCCAACAGGCGGCCTTTCGCCTTTGGTACACTTCCTTGATCAATAAGTTCGCCCAACACTTGGTCAAGTAGAGAGTAGGCTAAGACCAGCGGCAAATTATAGAAATCTTCGGGAAACCCTTCATTGATGAACGACTCTCCAACCTGATACTGCCGAGCCCCACTAGTACGGAAGCGAGAAATGACAGCCCATTGTTCTTGAACTGATGCGAGAACAGCAGAGTCTTTAATCATGGTGGCTACCATTCACAGGTTGAGGGGAGCAAACAAAAACCCGACCGAGAACAGCTTGCTCCGGCCAGAGGTGAATCCGGCCAGAGTTCTGAAGCTTCGGCGCCTTTCTCTCATTGACCGCCAACGGCAAACTGCCTGCGGCTCGCTAGGTAACAGGCTTTACATTGCCTCGTTTGGCCGCTTCGAAGGTTTGACATTGCAACTTCGGCTTGAACTCCGCACTCGCACCGGCAAAGCCATTTTCCTTTGAGAGGTATAGGGTGAATCGCGGTCCACTTACCATACTTTTGACCGGACAAATCCATTCGCTTTCCACCGCCGTGTTCAAAAGACTTGTCCTTTCTGCCGTATCGGCAATTTCGGCAGTGCTGAGTTCGCCCGTTTCGGAGCTTATTTCCGATAACAGAATGAAGGTTACCGCAGAGATTGCAACGACAGATCCACCTCACTCCACAAGGCTGGTTCTTGATAGGGTCCCGATGAAGCACGGTCCAATGACCGAAATCTCTACTTGTCAAATCATCGCGTGTTGGTGACATGCGCTCCCTCGCAGAAATGTAGTGCTGTTCCGATTAGAAACTCGAAAACGAAAACACCCAGTCAGAAGCAGCTTCTCTCTGGCCGGGCATTTTGTCCAGTGCTAGTTGCGGTGTCCGTCCGTGGAATCCAAGCGTTCCAGATCCTCAAGCACTTCCCGCAGGGTCTTCGCCACTTCATCGACGGCGGACTGATCACAATTGGCGAGCTGCTTCCAACCGGTCCAGATATCTGATTGAGTGTCGTCGGTTCAATGGCTGGCATGATGCTTCCGTTCCTACTGCCTGAAACCATTCGCTAGGAAGTCGGTCTGGCGTGAGTGCTTGAACAAGCCCAATTTCGGCACGATAGATCGGCCGAACCGTGCGGCAAAAACGCATTATGCAGGGTCTCAGGATTTTCGTCGTACTTTTGGCACCCGGTGGGCTCGCCGAGTTCTTCCCGTCGTGCTACAACAGATGATGCGGCAGCAGGATCTGGCGACGACAATGAAATATTATATTGAGCTGGAAACAGAAGATCTGGCCGCAGACATCTACGAAGCGTATGCGATATTCCTGCAAAAGCGTAACGGGGGAGTAAACAGGGAGTAGCGACAATTTGCCCACACTGCGGGACGTCGATTGTTGCGTAGATCCAGTCAAAACAGTAATTGGGGCCGTAGCTCAATCGGTTAGAGCAGCAAACTCATAATTAAGGCCCGGCACTCGCCTGAATCCTCGCAAATTGCTGGATTTAATCAGGCGAAACGCACATCCAGCACCAACCAAGATGTGGTCAGAAATACCCAGAAATAGTCCATTTCGGGTGTACTACACCCGGTTAGACTTGGTTGAATTTTCGGGTGTAGCCCCTCTCGGCTTTTGGTTTCTACCGTCGACGCGAGCTGTCGCTTGTCTGCCGACCACCAAACTCGACACAGCGAGATTCGAACCTGTTCCCCTACCATCCATAATGCGGGTCAGGATGGCTTCAACGTCGTTCACGTAATTCCAAAGCAACCAGGGGGGTCTCGCAACGGTGATGGAACGATGGTAGTATGCGGGCTCTCACATCAAAGAGGTGTTCAAATGAATTCAGAAGCAAACGACCCAACCACGTTTACTGGCTTGGCTGCTCTTGCTTTAGGAGCTTCGCCATCAGTTCGCCGTTCAACTTCTAAGTTTATCGATACAATTCGCGATTTCGTTGGCCTGGGGTTTGAGCCCAATCGAATTCGAGCGATGGCTGCTGCAGAAGCTGATGCGAAGATTATTGCCGCAGAAGCGGACGTTTTAGTTCAAAAAATTAAGCAGGACGGTCGTCTCAATTTACAGATTTCGCGTGCGGATGCGCGAGCGAGAATGGACCAGGAACGCCAGCAGCTCAATATTGAATCAATCGTCCAGGCTGCTGCAGGACAGTTGCCGGATGATGCATCTGAAAGCCCAGTAAACTCAGATTGGACAGCGCAGTTCTTTGAGCACTGCAAGAACATCAGCGATAAGGATATGCAAGCTCTCTGGTCACAGATTCTTTCCGGAGAAGTGGTTGCACCTGGTGCGTTTTCACTTAGAACACTCTCGCTCGTGCGGTTGCTTAGCAAAGAGGAAGCCAACCTATTCACACGTTTTTGTTCGACTGTTTGGTTCATGGGTGATAAATTTGATCCACTTGTATATTCGCCTTCTGAAAAGGGCGAAGAGGTGAATGAAATCGTCACTTTTGAAGAATTGCTACACCTTGACTCAATCGGCCTGATCAAAATACATGCAACTGGTTTGAGTTTCGGGCCGAATGAAGAGGACGTTTGGATTTACTTTAAAAAAATTCACAGAATTACTTCAACGGCCAAGACGGTCAACAAAGGTCTTCCCGTCGGTGTTGCAGTCTTTACGGAAGCTGGACGACAGTTAGCAGCACTTGCTGGTGTGGTTCCTAACGAAGAGTATCGCAAATCCGTTGTTAAACGATTGAGGGCTCTCGGCTGGAAGGTAGATGATCATATTCCCTGGCCGGATGATGCAGACCTATCATCGTAGTAGCTGCGCGAACACTTCCCCTAGGCATTCTTACCCGCTTTTTAGCATCGCACGCGGCGTAGTGCAGGTGAACCCACAGGTCGTGTTACAAATTCAGTGGCTTCACCACTCACTGATACATCGGGTCGAGGGGGGGAAGTTTTCCGCCTTCATTCGCTCCCTAAGCATGCGGAAGTACGCCATCCAAGCTCTCGCAGTTGTTCGCCGGTCAGATCACCGCTTTGTATCGCACACCCGTTTATGCCAGAGGTCCGTCTGGTCAAACCGGGAGTGTAGCGTCGCGCGGCCTTCGGGAAAATCCAGACAGGTGGGCGGGATGCAAACCGTCGCCAATTGTCAGATTGAGCCGCTTGTTAAATGGCCGTCTTAACCGCCCTTTGAGACCTTTAAAAGATACAATGCCAACGACTCCATACGATAGACGATTGCCGCGAGTTGGATTTCAGTGAGCTTTGATTGAACGACGTGTGTACCTGCGTTTAGTGAGTCAACGAGTGTGAGCACTGCACGGACATCGTCCTCGACGAACTTTACCAGCGGACCGCATGCAAAATTGCGACATATATACAGGAGGCGAGCACGTCGCGTAGGTTTTCCATTGCAATAATCGGCGCTATCTCTAGACCACAACATGATCTCAGCGTCTGGCGCTAGACCATGAATGATGTGCGTAAACAATTCGCGAATCGAAGTTGTGACGTGACGAATCTTGTCGGGATTGTCCGAAGTCAGTGATTGTCGAGCACCATTGATGAGGATCAGTAACTTATCATCGAATAAGGCCAATTCTTCGTCGACTTCAGGAAGTTCTACATCCTCTTCACTTGGTTCATCAGTCGAGATTTGTTCTAAGACTTCAAGTTCGAGCGAATACTCGATCGGGGAGTACTTAGTAATGAACGGAACTTGGCTCTCGGGAATGGTTGGAATGCACTCGACCAAGTCGCGATAAGAACTAGTAAACTTTCCTAGCGTCGATGACAGATCGTTAGCAAACAACGTCGATGCGCCGATCAGGCTTCCGAAAGATGCCGTCTCCAGACTAAGCAGTCGGTACTGCGCACTGAGCGATGTGTGCAAAAGGCGGGTTGTGTCCACCGATGAAAGCAAATGCGAAACTGAAGGCTCCATCGCGATTGATGAAATAGAGGATCGCAGCGCGTTATGATCCGCAAATACTTTGGACAGCGAAGAATCAACTATATTCGCCGATGAAACCAGTGACGTAAGGTTCGCGTTAACGACGGCCAGATCTCTAAAGTTTGATGTCGCATCTGAGATGAGGCGGGACTGCGACAAGATTGCCGCAGTGTTGCCAAATAGATCGCGATTAGATGTAAACCGCTCGGCTAGAGAACGCTGCAGAGCCGCAACCGGAGAAGTTGATTTGCTTAACTCGGCGACGGCTTTAAGGTAGTCAGTTGAAGACCGCGAAATTAGGCCAAGTTGTTGTTGGAGAGCTCGATATACGTCATTCATCAGTTTTGCCATCTAATAATGTTTTTTCATCACGATGGAAGCCTAAGCCCACCTTACACAGATCATACCGATTGTGAACTTTTGTATCAAGTGGATTTGAGAAATCTTGGATACTTCAATACGACTCGCGCGGATAAAGCAGATCAACGATGAGTGAGCAGGGTGGGTTCGATCCTTCCTGTAAACAAATTAAGCCCTGCCTGAAAGTCCCGACAGAGCTTGTTATTGCCGACTGATCTACCTCTCGGCCGTTTCCAGCGCCTCCAATCCTTCAAGCGTTTCCCTCAGGATCTTCGCGACTTCATCGGCATCGGACTGGTCACAGTTGGCCAGTTGCTTCCAGCCCGGGATATGCTCATGCTAGGACTGGTCTCGTGACTATCAGTCGGTCAGACAATAACAGCGATGGTGGCATCCGAGATTACCACTCTTCACAGGGCGCATCGGTACATGAATCCTTCAATTGAAGGATTAGATACAGCAACCGTAACAACGGATAGCCCTTAGACGTTATTGCCCGAACTCGATCCGATCCAGACACTGCGCGAGCTCCCGCAGAATGGCTCTCAAATTCCGGATCTCCAACGCCTTGATAGAATCTCGACAAGGTATTTGTTCGGTGGTCTGTTCCTGCGACAAACTTGGAAATTCCCGCCGCGCTGAGCCCCTGCGTTTTCTCACGAATTCATGTAAATCGGCCCAAGGTACCCGGACGCACCGCCGACTGACATTGCTGGTGTTGAGTTCACCCTTACTCACGAGTCGCTCAATCGATCGCTTTGAGATTTGTAAGAATCCCGCCGCTTGATCGTATGTTGCCATTCCATCGGTCGGCCAAGTGATGGTCATCGGAGAGAGCTTGCTCGCAGGTTTTGCCTTCCTGCCGTGGGATCTGCCCCCCGTTGATTGCACTTTGGCCATTTTAAAAATTCCATACGCTGGGGAAGGGAAACACCAGACCGAGTTGATTAGATCTCGGCCTGGTGCTGTTGATGATCACGCCGCTTTGGCTTCGAGCCGTTCGATTTGATTGAGCAACTCACGCACAATTTGAGCCAGCGCATCAGATTCTGACTGATCGCAGTTCGCGAGCTCCTTCCAGCCAGCCCGGACGATCTGATTGAGCGTCGTCGGTTCTACTTGTGGCACGGTTCTTCGCTCCCTGCGATCAGGTTGCCTTGTCCGCTCTGACTGGCACCAGTTGGTGCCAGTGACTTGGGATGCCAGAACTGTTCGCACATGATGGCTACTTGCTCATCTCGACCAGTGCCGACCATTTCAAGATAGTGAGCAACGTCGGTTCCACGCAGTTTACTAACGAGTCGCTTTTTGTCGAGCGTTCGGACAATCGAAAACATGGGTCTGCTGAGATCGAACGCCGTGCGGTCAATGGTGGGGTCCGCGCCCTCTTGAATCAGAGGTTTCGGCGATGGAAATGGAGGTTTGGAAGCCTGCTCGGGCTTGGGGAGTGCACGCAGATCTGCCAAGTCGTGAGTGTTGATCGCGGTCGCCAGTCTGGCTCGGAGTCGTCGCAGTTGCTTGAACTCCTTTGTAACTCGTTCCAGCCATTCTGCGGGCGTGTCCGCGTCTTTGTGTCGATTGCAGGCGATGCACGACAGTACGAGGTTGCTCGGACTGTGGGTGCCTCCCCGCGACTGTGGGACAACGTGGTCTAGATCGCTGGTGTGTTTCCCAACGAATTTCCCACAATAGAAGCAATGCGGGTTGCGTTTCAGCATAGTTCGCCGAAACAGGGGGAAATCGGCTTTGGGCAGCGCTATCGGGATTGCACCAGCGGTTGCCGCGACGTTCTGGGGCTCGTTGTCGGGATCGTACAGCTTGTACGAATGGGGCCAAGCCGGCGGCCTAGTTCCACTGGACGTCTTGTCTCTGATGCGATTGATCATACGGCACCTCGCTCAGTGTCTGCATCGTCGGTGTATGTCGCCGATTCTTTGCGTTTTCGCAATCGTTCGGACCGGAAGTGAATTACAGATTGGTGCCACACCTGCCTTTCATCGGGGATCTCAAACTGCAAAACGTCAATCAGCGAATCGCAGCCCTCGGCGATGCTCTCGGTAATGATCGGCCTAATTTCTCCAAGTTCAATACCAGATGCCGACGCACATTTTTTTAGAACGTTTCGGCGTCTCCGCATCGCTGCACGATCAATCGCCGATAAATCGCGGCTGGCAATGCGCCTTTTTTGAACCGACTTTTCGGCATTGTTTCCATTCAATAATCGTTCGACTAACTGGAGATCAGCTTCCAATTGCCGAATTTGTTCGCCAAGTTCTTTTAGTCGCAAGAACTGAGCTTTCCACTCAGCGTCATCTACAAGACAGAGATTCGGTTCAAACCAAGCCTTAATCCGCTCTCGTTCGGTCCGCACGTCATACAGTTGCAGCCGGATTCGCGGCTCTCTAACGGCAGCATCCATTCGCAATTCACGGAGAGTATGCTGACGGAGCCATGCTAGTTGTCCGGGAAACGCTTCAACTGGCATCAACGACTTGGCCGGGGTTGGCTTGCTCGTTCGCACCCGAATTGGATACGGCACACGTAGAACGTGTGCCCACCCATGCTTAACGGCATCGTTGCGGGCCTTAAACCATTTTTCAGGGCCCGCTTGTGACATGAGCCATTTCGACGTGTTGCCATCCAGACCATGAGTTCTTGGCAGGTCCGGCTTCCTGCCGTCCGGCCATTCACCATAAACGGCCTTATGACGACTGGCGCAGATCCAGTCTGCGAGTTCACCGGCGACGTCATCGTATTGAGTAATCCAGGCGAGTTCTTCCTCGAGCGTCGCGGGATGTAAAATCCGGTTGTCTTGACCCAACGGACGTGCGGCGATAGCATCTTGGTTAGACATGAATGATTTCCTTGAATAGGGGAATCTGATCTTGAAGCCCGGACGGGTCGAAACGTCCGGGCTTTCTCATTTGTACGGGCGCATGAGATGTGTGCCCGACAACTACGGTGGCCGTGAATTGCCCCCGGCTCGATTTATGAGGCGCATGCGAATAGCCATAATCGCCTGCCTTTCCTTCCCCAAGCGAGGGGAAAAGAAATGAAGCTGCGCCTACGCTGGTTGTCCTAGGCGGTACGAGTCCGCCTTGCAGTCGTTGCCGATCCTGCCAACCCCCGTAGGCGCAGCCTCTTGTCTTTCTCGTTTAAGTTTAGGACTCGTATACCGTCGCGGCACAATGCAGAGGCTCGCGACACAGCTTTAGGAGACGGCATTTTGCGCCAACCGATCTCTAACTGTCAACGGTTAAAATTATCCGACGAGTTTTGCGAGTTCACTTGCCCTTATTGCCAGACTTTTTCCTGAGGATGCGATCAAGCTCTGATCGCGGGATCCTCCGAATTTGACTTTTTCCGGATCCTGGTATTTCGATGCTGTGTATCGATCCAGACTTCATTCGACCATGAACAGCCGTTGTGCTGATTGAGAGCAAAGTCGCGACTGCTTTCGGCGTCAAGTATTCGTCATCTTTCTTTTTCTTAGGTGTCTCATCCAGGAATTTCAACAGTCGGCGATTGAGGTTCTGAGAATGCTTCCTGACTAATTCTACGGTGTATTCAAGGTTTTCTAGTCGATGGTGAATGTCACGCAACAAGTCGCCGAGATCGTCGAATGAAGTCGGCTTTTTCATTCTGGCCATACGGTTCTCTTTTGGAAGTGGGTGATTGCGGAAACGCCAGACGGCAGTTTATCACCCGCGCATTGAAGTATACATTCGATTCAATGGACAGCCTGCAGGATTGCGGCACATCGGGCCAAATGCCGTTGATCTGTATGGCTCACTCTTCAGGGAAACGCTGAATCGTCATTTCAAGATTCAGCCCTTCGCCATCTATGCTGTCGGTGAATGGGTGGATGATCTTAAAGATGTGCGACCGGGGAATCTCGCCCCTGATCAGTCCGTGATTCGCGTGGCGACGTATGCTCGTTGTGGTCAGCCAGTCGCGTAACTCGTCGATGTCAGCATCTGGAACGGCGACATTTGCGAGTTTTAGATACAAATGCGACAACTCATTGAACCTCGCGTTCTTACGTCCAAAAGGCTTTTGAGTGCCATGATCGATCCACTTCTGAAGTCCGACTGACACAACTTCTCCATTGCGATTCTCCCGAATAACCGCAATTGTGCTGTTCTGATCGTCCATGTAGACATTGACGTGCCCCTCTTCTGACTGCTTCCAACTCAAACTTGTGCCATCTGCGGATTCTGCCAATTGGCTCAGTAACTGCGCTCGTGTTACCCGCATCGGCCGTTGCTTTTGCTGCTCCCTCTGCCACGGCGTCCAGTCCGTTTCTGAGCCCCATTCGTGAACGTCGATCTCATCGGGCTTGATGACGATGTGCGATAAATCGCCGTTGGCTTTTGTCGTCGGTTGACCGCATGCAGGAACAATGATGCAGGCCAGAATTAGAGTAATTGCATAGAGTCGACTCATAAGAACCTCCGGGTAAAAGTGTTGCGTGTCCAATCATTTCACCGAGAGTCTTTATACACGTCAACAGTATTATTGCGTACAGATTATTGCGTCGCATCCACTACTTCGAAGCGTTGACGGGAAGCGGTCGCTTAGGCTGCGCGGGAGCTGGTCTACTTACGTTGGCTTGCATCAACTTGTTGTTCTCTTCCAAGGCCTGGGCGAGTTTATCTTGTGAATCTCCAAGCCGCGATTCAACAATCGATCTCGCTTCGGTGTTGACGCTGGCGTACTTGTTATCGTTGAAGAATCCTTGCAGTCAAAAACTTTAACATCGAACACCCCAGTACATTGGCAATCCGGCGCGCGCCCCCACGTGCGGGCAGATCATTCTGGAACCGCTTCTCGTGCCGTAATTGCCCGCCTGACACCGTCCAGTACCAAAACCGCAAACTGCGATTCTTGCTCCGGCCACTCAGACAACGGGCTGCATTTAACTCGATGAGTGTGGCCCGTCGCCTGGCTCATTTCGATTGCTTCGTCTAAAGCCAGGTCATGGAACGGCCCGTACTCCGTGATTTCTCCGGTCTGCATGTCCTCAATGATGTGGGCCTTTGACTCCAAAATCAGCCTCTCGGGCGCGACTTTCCGAACCTGAGCTGCGAGCTTGGCGAGTTGCTCAGACCATTCAAGGAGCTGAGATGCGACTTGCTGAGGAACGTTCTTTCGAACGTCGATCTCTCTGGTGCTCAGTTCAATGTCCAAGTCCGCTTTGTAAAGGGCCTCCGCCTCAATTGTTTGTCCCGTGGTTAGCCGCCAATAGGCACCTTCACCCAACTCGAACTCATAGTCCCCAGCATCCATGATCTTCGCAAAATGCTCTCCTGTAGCAGATCGAATAATGGCCGCCGATCGAACCTCGTTCCGAAGATGCTGGTGATCAGCAGACTCGTTGATTTTCATACATTGTCCCTATCGTTACTTTGAATTCACCAGAAGGTCTGCCTAAAACTACCAAACTATTCTGAGGCATTGATCGGCCGCGCTCGTTTAAGTTCCAATGCCTTGGCCGGCTTATTCTCGCGGAGTAATGCATT
>JAZKFE010000280.1:33748-35192 GCA_040386595.1 Planctomycetota bacterium
AGGAAGGCCGACTTCCATTACGACCAGACGCTTGCAGATTCCCAATCGCAGCCACAACTGGGCGATCCGATTGCTGACTCGCAATTCCCAGACTTCTGACCATGCCGCGCGACGCTTCTTCGGCTTGGAATCTCTTTAAATATCGCCCCTCGACACCCTTGAGCGGTTCAGCCCCCTTGTATCTCTGGACGTTGCGCAAGGCCTGCATGATTTGGTCCTCGCCGCCAGCGTAATCGACCATCTTCTCCATAGGGCTGTCGAAGCTACCATCGAAACTCCCGACCACATTTGCAGTCTGCGCTCCGTAATATCGATATTGATTTTGGACCATGCCCAGACCTCCAAACAGTCCCTTAGACAATTTTTGCCGATTCAGGCGTGAGAGCTCATCCAGCACCATTTGGCGATCGTCGTGGTTCTTTGAAGCGTCAATTGACTGTGTCGTCGTGAAACGTCGTTCCGCGGCTGCGGATCCGGACTGAGCCGTTTCCACGTCTTTGTCAAAACCGCTGGCGTTCTTCTGAACTGCAACGAATTCAGGCAACTTCTCGCGATCGCGGATCAGAGCGCGGGAAACTGATCCGTGTTCAATTCCGAAAAACCGTTGATAAAACACGTCCGAATTTTGTCCAGCGGACTCCATTCCCTGGATGCCTTCCCCCAAGGCCTTCAGAACATCCGGAAGAGTTTCCCCTTTGAAGTCAACGTCCTCGGGCTTCATTGCTCGCTTCTGGCCGGTGATTTTGTCAACGATGTTCAACTTAGCCAGCTCACCAATACGTTCCTTGTCGCCACCCGCACCGGTCAGACGATCTACGAAGGCCTGCGCCGTCGTACTGGACTTGTCCGCTTTGGCGTAACGAATCGCCATCGCCTGAATCGCATTCTCTTCATATTCATTGTTGATCGCGGCAGACAAGCCTACGGACTTGCTGGCGAACTGAGATGTATCGCTAAGTTTGAGTGACGTCGGCTTGCCGAGTAACTGCAGGGGAATCATCGTTGATTTAAGGTTCTTAACGGTCATTTCACGACCGCGGGCCGCCATCAGCTTTGACGCGTTTTCGGCCAATTCTTGCGGATCGTTCCCGAGTTCACCATTTGCCGCCTGGAGCTTGAGGAGGAAATCCGCTCCCTCTGCCAACTCATTCTTTTCGAAACCAACCGTCGACAGTCCCATCATTGCCGCGTTGGCATTTTCAACCGTTGTGGAATTATCGACGGCAATTTTCTCGGCCTTCTCCTGCGTCTCCGCACTCTCGACCTTGTTGAAGCCTGCAAGCACGCGAAGCTTTCTCGCGTTCTCGTCCATCCGGTTTCCGTGTTCCTTAGCGCTGGCAATCATCTCCTGATGCTGACCGATGATCGTGCCAATGACGTTTGAAATACCCTGACTCTACCGGATTGCAGGTGTGGTTTTTCGTCGCCCCAGCAGGGAAGTCGC
>JAZKFE010000281.1:0-9468 GCA_040386595.1 Planctomycetota bacterium
ATCGTGGGGCATGTCAAGCCCCTCACCCCCAGCCCCTCTCCCCGGACATACCGGGGCGAGGGGAGCTAAGTCAGACTGTTGGAACATGGCTTATCGCTCAAAAATTGCCCTCGCCCCTACAATGATGACGAGTCGAAATTCTTAGCGGTACCAGCACCGCTTCCGTCCACGAGATTGAAGAATCATGCATATCGCAATCGTCACCGCAGGCGGAGCCGGGATGTATTGCGGATCGTGCATGCACGACAATACGTGGGCTCGTTCGCTGATTGACTTCGGCGAACTGGTCACGCTGATTCCCACCTACACACCGATTCGTGTGGACGAAGAAAACGCCAGCTCGCGACGTGTCTTTCTGGGGGGACTGAATGTTTATCTGCGGGCTCGATCCCGGTTCTGGCGAGCTCTGCCCGGATTTCTGACGAAGTGGGTCGACACGCCGTGGGTGATCAACTTTGCCACCCAGTTCGGGGTCAGCAACGACGCCCAGGAACTCGGCTCGCTCGCCCAATCCATGCTGGACGCCGACGACGGGCCGCAGCGCGAACAGTACGGCGAACTGGCCCGCTACCTCAGTGAAGAACTGCGGCCAGATGTGATCTGTTTCAGCAATGCCCTGCTGGCCGGTGCCCTGCCTTCGATCCGGCGGTCGTTTGCCGGCCCCATTCTCTGCACGCTGCAGGGGGACGATATTTTTCTAGACGGCCTAGTAGAACCGCACCGCAGCGCGGTGATTTCCCGGCTCAAGAATCTGGTGCAGGGGTTTGATGGGTTCGTCACTCACAGTCGCTACTATCGTGACTTCATGTCCCAGTACTTGGACATCCCGGTTGAGAAATTTCAATTACTGCCCCTGAGCATCGATCTGCAGGGACACACCGGGGAACCTCGTGTTCGAGAGTCCGAGCCGTTTACGATTGGGTATTTTGCCCGAATCTGCCCGGAGAAGGGATTACATCAGCTCGTCGAAGCCTTTCGTCTCCTGCACCGCCGTCACCCCACGGCAAAATTGGTCGCCGGAGGCTACCTGGGCAAACGCGACGCCGCCTATTTCCAGCAGATCCAGCGTGATACGGCTGACCTGGGAGCCGCGTTCCAATACATCGGCAGTCCCGATCGCGCGGGAAAGCAGGCGTTCTTTCAGCAGATCGACGTGCTGAGTGTCCCAACTGTCTATCAGGAACCCAAGGGACTGTATGTGCTGGAGGCACTCGCGAATGGGATTCCGGTGGTGCTGCCGCGACATGGTGCCTTTCCCGAATTGATTGCAGCCACCGGCGGCGGCGCGCTTTTCGAGCCGGGAGACGCGTCGGCATTAGCGGCACAATTGGAAGACCTTCTCGTGAATTCCGAGGCTCGAGTCCAATTTGGGGCTCAGGGACGTGCTGCCGTTCACGCGCGCTATCATCCCCAAGCACTCGCAACACAGACGCTGCAATTGTTTCAAGCTGCACGGCAGGAAAAGTCTCTGTAGAACTTTTCTCTTTCATCATCATGACGGACGACGAACGTGCAGCCCATTGCCTCGGCGATCCGAAATCTCCTGAGTAAAACGTACCAAGCACACAAATCGCCTATGCGAATTAGTTCATAGCTCAGAAGATTTGCCGACAAGTCCAAGGCAAAACGTGAAGAATTGCGAACTGGCCACGATGAAGGTTCCTGCAGGCTAAAATCGTTAAATTTTACCTTACAGGATAGACCGTCGTGCGTGATTCTCCTTGACTATCATCAGGCAGGATTTAGACTAGGTGTGTGCGGAAGTTCGTTTGCGTGTAAGATGGAACTGAGTCAGCCCCAGAAAAAACGGGCCGCAAAACGTACTGCAACGCCGTTCAGAATTGATTAGAGACGATGTGCGGTTTCTAGCCGGTATATCGATCTAGTAACTGAGCGACACGCATGGCAATTCAACGAATGGTCGTCCACCGTGACCAGCGCATTTGTGATCGATGCCTGGTAGCTCAAACGACGTCATCCGAAATCAGCGATTATTACATCCCAGGCGAGCATTGATCTCGTCCTACAAAATTTCTTCTACCGGTCCCCCGTAGGAGTGAGTTCATCATGGCGGCAGCAGCTTCTTCAAAACCCGGAATGGTGCATTATTTCTGCGCCTTCTTCGCGGTATGTACTTTGATCCTGGGTGTCGCCCTGTATCTCAGCAATAGTGGATACAACGAACGCGAGGCCACCTGGCAGGCGGAAACGAAGAAAGCCAGCGACGCTCTGAATAGCGCAGCGCGTTCTATGGAGTGGGTCGCCTCATTAAAGAAGAAGATTGGCCGCGAGTTCGACACCATCGGTACCGATGGCGAACAAAACGGCAACACGGTACTCGGTGCGATGAATGCCGACATTGCTCTGGCGGGCGACTTGGCCCAGCAGACTTATTCGGCCACCTTGCTGAAGCAGGTGGAAGAAAACAACGCCTTGAAGAATCGCGTCGCCACTGCGGACACCGATATCGCGGGACTCAACACACGGATTCAAGCCCTGGAAGGGCAGTACAACGAAAAAGTGAAGGCTGAAGAGCTCGCCAAGTCGAAAGTTGAAACCAGCCTGGCCACCGTCACGAACGACTCGGCTGAAGCCCGGACTCAGAAGGACAAAGAGATCGACGAACAGCGTGGCGCTCTCAAGCAATCGCAAGATGACTACGCCAAGTTGGAAGACGAGTTCAAGAAGCACACGGAAGGCTCGGACAAGCGGATTAAGAACCTGACGATGTCCATCACCGAATTGAAGGACGAAATTCGGCACCTGCGAAATTACGGGTTTGAACAACCGTTGGGCCTGATTCGTTCCGTGGATACGGATTCGAACACGGTCACCATCAATCTGGGTAAAGCCGATCGCTTGTCGGTGCGAACCACCTTCAGCGTTTACACCAAAGCCAACAGCGGTGTGGCTCGCGGTTCAGAAGACATCAAGGGCTCGATCGAAGTCACGAAGATCCTCGGGCCGCATCTGGCAAGTGCGATCATCACCGGCGAAACAATGCCGTCTGATCCGATCTCGCCCGCCGACCCCATCTACACTCCCGCCTGGAGCCCCGGTCGCTTTGAAAAATTTGCGTTTGTCGGCAAGTTCGATCTGACGGGTGACGGCAAAGATGACAACGAACTGTTGAAAGAACTGATCGCCACCAACGGTGCCATGATCGGTGCAGAAGTCGATCAAAAGGGTGTCCGCAACAATCGCAAAATTGACCATGACACTAAGTTCCTGGTCATCGGTGAAATCCCCGACCCGACTGAGATCTCGGAACCGGAAGAACGCCGGGCCGTCGAAGAAGTGCGGAAGCACCGCGATAAGATGAAACAAGAAGCCGACGAGTTGGGAATCACCGTAGTTCGTAAGAACGACTTCCTCAGCTGGATGGGATATCGTCCCCAATACAAAGTCACCAAGGCTGGCGATGCTCGTCCCAACCCGGGACAAGGGTCACGATCGAACGGGAATTCGTTCAGCTCGGGCACGAAGAACGGGACTGAGAAGAAGTCCTACGAGAAGTAACCTGAGTACCAGCCACCAAGAGCTGGCCGAATGATGACGCAGAACATTTGAACGCTCGACTGATTGTGGGAGAAATCCCCGACAGTCGAGCGTTTTTTTTCGCTAGGTGCTGTGTCGCAGCAAGGTTAATAGGGCGAAGCAGTCAGATCGTGCTGGATCAAATCATTCTGTAGGATGGGCATTCCTGCCCGTCTCTTCCTTCGCAACGCCACAATCGACGGGCAGAAATGCCTTGGGATTACCCTACTTTGGACACCTTTTTAAACTATCAATGCTTGGAAACTCAGGAGTTTTTTAAATTCTGTAGGACCAGTAAGCCCAAAATCGAAAGTCGGTCCTACAGCTGACGTTAAAAAATGCTGATTTCTCAGGGATTTTTGCGACTAAAAAGTAGGGTAATCCTAAGGCAGAAATGCCCATCCTACGGAACGACCTGCGGGCTACGCACGAATTGAGCGTTGGTCTTCGGATGGACCAAGTGAGTCGGCTCAGATTTCAGAACCTGAGCGAAGCGGCGCGGCGATACCGACAACATCGCAGACTTATCACACCGCGGCCGGTACAGTCATTACCGGCGTTCGAATTTGAGCGGGTGGTCTGAATGAGGGTCGGCGACGCGGAAGGCAATCTTGCCATCGAGAACGTCTTGAAACAGCTGGCCGCAAACTTCGGCCCGCCACCCCTGCGTTAACCGCGGCGGTTCGGACTCGCGTTCGCCGTAGACATGCCAGCGGACCAGATGTCGCAGGTCGGCACTGGTGCCGATCAGTTGCATGGCCACATTTTCCTGCAGGCACAGGTTAGCCATGGCGATGCTCAACAGCTGACCGAGAACCTGTTCTTCTTCTTTACGTTCGGCCTTTTCGACAGGGGGCAATTTGCCCGCCGGCAAATCCAAGCCACGCTGCACGGCAGCGGCAATGTCGCCAGCCACACGGCGATAATCGGAGCGATTCATGTCGCGTGTCGCCACCACATCGTCCGGGGTCCGCGGCTGGCGTTTGGCCAGTTCGAGCAGCAAATCGTCCCGCAATGTTCGCCGGGCCGGTCGATCACGCTGGAGCGATTCTTCCTCGCGCCAGGCATGCAGTTCGCGCAACACGGCCAGTTCTCGTGGACTAAGACGCTGCAAACCGGGGATTCTTCGCCAGTTCTCTCGTGTCCGTTCCCCGGCCACTTCATCAACCATCCGCTGGAATTCCGAATGCGCCCAGCCCAGCCGGCCCCGATTCGTCAAGTCGGCCTTCTGCCGATCCCAGATCCCGAGGACATGCTCCACATCTTCCAGGGCATACTCGATCTGGGAATCAGTCAGTGGTCGACGTCTCCAATCGGTGCGAGTTTCTTTTCCCGAAATACGAACACCCATGACACGCTGCACGAGGGCCGTATATCCCAGCGGAAAACTGGGGCTATGCAGCCCTTCCGCAATCTGGACGTCGACAATTCCGGTCGGTGCCTGCAACGTGTTGGTGACGCAGAAGCGGACTTCTTCCCGTCCACCGTGAATGACGACCGTAATCGCCGGATCCAGCATAATGTCCCACCAAGGGGACAAATCTTGGATCTCAAAGGGATCGACACAGACGCAGCGTTCGCGTGTCGCGAACTGCATCAGGCACAATTCCGGGCGATAGGTGAATTCCGAAACAAATTCGGTATCGAATGCGACCTCACGGACTTCGCGGATATGATCGCACAAGTCGTTGAATTCGGGCTGGCTGACAATAAAACTGCGCGACATCCTGAACTTTCAACGACGGGAGAACTGAGCGCCTGACTCCCAGACGGGTATGGTGTCAACTTTCGATTGGGTGTGGATCGCGGACTCGTCTGAACTGATACATGTCAAAAGACGATGCGAGACTCCAGGAACTGGCCGCGAGGTATTGCAATACTCCCACGAGAACGTTCGGGTTGCAAGGGTATCCTTGCGAACAATTCAGGGATGTCCTAGATTGCGCGCTGAGTATCGTCCTGGTCGGAATAGACGCCCTGCGACGAACCGAACAAACAAACACATTCCCTGCTCAGGTGAGTACTCGTGTTACCACAGACTTCCCGATTGCCGCGAGTCGCGCTAACACTTGGTGACGTTGCCGGGATCGGTCCCGAGATCATCGCGCGTGCCATTTCGGCCCCGCAACTCCGTCACTGGTGTCAGCCAGTGGTCATCGGTCACCCGGAAACATTGCGGCGAGCCCTGCTGCAGATTGGCTCGGCGATTCAGATCGTCCCCCTGGCCAGCCTCGCGGCGGACACCTTGAACCCCGATCCAGCGAGCATCGCGATCTTCAACCCGACCGACGACGCAGCCAGCGAGGTGCCGTTGGGCCAATTGGATGCGCGAGCCGGGCAGGCGGCCTACGATTATCTCGTGGCAGCGGCACAAGCGGCTCTGCGGGGTGAGATTGACGCGATTACGACGGCTCCGCTGAATAAAGCGGCCTTACATCTGGCGGGCTTGAACTATCCCGGCCATACAGAAATCCTGGCCGAAGAGTGTGGTGTCGCCGACTTCGGAATGATGCTCTACCTGCCTCATGGCGATCGTGTCATTTCACCGCAGGGGCTGGGAGTCGTTCACGTGACTCTGCATACCTCTATCCGCAGCGTGCCCGATCTGCTGACCACTGCGGGCATTCGAGAAAAGATCGGCCTGATTGCAGGGTACCTGCGGCGCATTGGTTGTCCGGCACCGCGCGTCGCCGTCTGTGCCTTGAACCCGCACGGTGGCGAGTCGGGGTTGTTTGGCGATGAAGAAAGTCGCCTCATCGCCCCAGCTGTCGCGGAGGCACGGGCAGCGGGAATCCAGGTCCAAGGGCCACTGCCCGCGGACACCTTATTAAAACGTGCGGTTGCAGGAGAGTTTGACGGAGTCGTGGCCATGTATCACGACCAGGGGCATATCGCCTTGAAGCTGATTGGATTTGACACGGCCGTGAACATCACGCTGGGACTGCCGATCGTGAGAACTAGCCCCAGTCATGGCACGGCGTTCGACATTGCCGGAAAGAACCAAGCCGACGCCAACGGTTTGCTGCAGGCGATCCGCATCGCAGCTCTGCTGGCCGAGAATCGCCCGACGCACCCATAAACAAAACACGTGGTAAGCCGGGAAGTGTTCGCCAAGAGACTGAGTACTCTCCGGCCCATCAAGAATAAAAAGTTTTCAGAATCATCAAAGGACTGCTGAATGCGTACCAAGCCCCCTGCTGGGACTACTTATCTCTACTTGATCCGCCACGGGGCGACTCCCGCCAACGAGCAACGTCCTTATATCTTGCAGGGCGACGGCATTGATCTGGGACTGAGTCCTTCCGGACAGCGGCAAGCGGCGGAAGTCTCGAAGTTCCTGAGCGACTTTCCGCTGGACCACATCTATTGCAGCCCAATGATCCGAGCCCGGGAGACGGCCGCCGCGATTGCCGCCCCCCACGGCAAGGAAATCATTCCCGTCGAGGACCTCGTGGAATGCTGTGTCGGAATGTGGGAAGGTTTGGATTGGGACACGATCAAAGGACGCGACCCCGAGCTGGCTCGGCTGTTCCTGGAAGATCCGGGTGTGAACCCCTATTTCGGCGGTGAATCTTATGGCGATACGCTGCGACGAGTGCGGCCGGTCTTCGACGAATTGCTGCTCAAACACCGCGGCGAAAGCATCGCCATTGTCGCTCATAATGTAGTCAACCGCGTGTACCTGGCATCGTTGTTGGGATTAGAGTTGCGCAAGGCAAAAGATCTGCGACAGCAAAACGCCTGCGTCAATTTGATCTCTCACGACGAACGAGCCACATCGCTGCAAACAATGAACAGCGTCTTTCACCTTTCCGAGCAGCCCTTATAGACGATTCGTTTTGTCCCTCTGATCTAACACAGACAAGCTCGCAGGCGTTGCGAGCTTGTCTCGAAATCATCGCTCGATTCTCTGATTTATTTTTTTTCTGCGATCCTCGGGCTGAATTCGCTCTGACCGGTTAACAATCTCATTCTCGTACGGATCTACTTGTAGACGACCTAAAACCAAGCACCGCACGGTGGCTGAAATGAGTGAGACTTTTCAGAAACGGACACGTTTCACCGCTCCTGCCGCAATGGTATTTGATTGGCATCTGCGGGAGGGGGCCTTCGAACGTCTGAATCCGCCATTCGGACCCGCGCAGATTGTGTCCCGCACGGGAGACATCACCAATGGCGGACGTGTCGAACTAAGGGTACCGGTCGGCCCGTTTCATCAGCGTTGGATTTCTGAGCATCGTAACTATGTCCCCGGAGTTCAGTTTCAAGACGTCCAAATTCGGGGACCGTTTGCCGAGTGTGTGCATACTCATCGGGTTGAACCCGATGGCCCCAACGCCTGCTATCTGGTCGATACACTAGAATACAGGCTCCCGTTCGGCCCCTTGGGAGCCTTAGGGAAATCATTCGTCGCACGCAAATTACAACGGATGTTCGACTATCGCCATCAACTCATGGCAGCAGATATCGCCGCGCAGCAAGCCGTGCCGGCAGGAGTGACTTCGATGAAAATTCTCGTTGTGGGTGCCACAGGTTTGGTAGGATCGGCACTGGTGCCGCTGCTAACGACTGCAGGCCATACGGTCTTCAAACTGTCCCGACGTAACTCCAACGGCGATCCCCAAACTCTGGTCTGGGATCCGGCGGCAGGAAAAATTCCCGTTCAGGAGCTGGAAGGCTTCGACGCCGTCATCCATCTCGCTGGCGAAGGAATTGCCACGGGTCGCTGGACTGCCGCGCAGAAAGAAAAAATTCGCGACAGCCGGGTCGGCGGCACGAGCTTGCTATCCCAGACACTCGCTAAGTTGACCAACAAGCCCAAACATTTTCTGTGTGCCTCGGCCATCGGTTACTACGGAGATCGCGACGACGAAATCTGCACCGAAACGAGTGCCCCGGGTACCGATTTTCTGGCTGATGTCTGCCAAGCCTGGGAACGGGCAACGCTCCCTGCAGTGGAGGCCGGAATTCGTGTCGTCAATATGCGAATTGGCGTCGTGATGTCCCCCAAGGGGGGCGCGTTGGCCAAGATGCTTACCCCCTTCAAGATGTGTCTGGGTGGGGTGCTCGGCAGCGGCAAGCAATATATGAGCTGCATCACCATCGACGATGTCGTGGGCGGCATCCACCACTGTTTGACGCACCAGGAATTGACCGGCCCGGTGAATTTGGTCGATCCTTATACCGTCACGAATCGGGTCTTCACGAAGACTTTAGGCCGCATTCTGCATCGTCCGACACTGTTCCCCGCTCCGGCATTTGTATTGCGTCTCGCAGTAGGCGAAATGGCCGATGCCCTCTTACTCTCCAGCACTCGCGTGCATCCGGGCAAGCTGCTCGCCAGCGGCTATCAATTTCGCTCCCCTGATCTAGAATCGGGACTGAAGCATGTCTTGGGACTAAAATAGTCCGTCACGACATATTACGGTCTCACTTACAGCAACACCGGGCAAAATCACAACCCTTAACGGAGTTGTCGTTCTCAGTTAATCTGCGACGATAATTTCCGGCTTGTTCTTTCTTCCACTGATATCACTTGGGATCCCAAACTATGGCGCAGAAAGTCGATTGGAGCTATCACCGCAACGGCTGCAACTCATGTGGCAAAACGGTCGCCTTCCTCACCGAACATGAGGTGGCGGTGACGACTCAGGTCGATGCCAAGAAGACGATTCTGGCCGATCCGGAAGCGTTAGAATTGCTAGGAAAAGTTGACGAGCTGTATGCAACCCGAGGAAAAAAAGTCGTCCACATCAACCTCAAGCAAGAACGTCCCGATGACGCCACGCTGTTGAAATTGGTGATCGGCCCCAGCGGCAAGCTGCGAGCCCCCACTCTGAAGAAGGGACGCACACTGCTCGTCGGCTTCGATGAAGAAACCTACCAAAAAGTGTTCGGTTAAAGAGTGTCTGCAAGAAAACTCTATATTAA
>JAZKFE010000281.1:9478-16453 GCA_040386595.1 Planctomycetota bacterium
CTCCGCGAACAACGACTATGAAGGCCATGCTTCCATCAGTGTTTCACGAACTCATCCCCGGAAGGATCGGCGGGGTTCTCTTTAGGACCAAATCCCAGATGAACCTGAGTCACCGCACCACGGAATCGAATCTGGCCCGCGGTCCGGTCGTAGTCGGATAAGAGCAACCGGTCGTAGAACACATTCTTTTTGCTGGCGAGAATCGTACCGGTCTCTCCGTCAATGACATCGATTCGTAGTGTCGGCTGAGTATTCGCACGCGACTGGCCGCGCCAGCGACTCAAGGTCACCAGGAACGGCAAACGATAACTCGACAGATGAACGACGTTCTGGGGCGGGACTTTCGTCCGTGACCACAGCACCTTCGAAGTCGCGGGATCAATCGCATGCAGATCACCGGCGATCTGCTGGGTGGGGAAAATCGCATCGGTGGGGGATGAAAGGGCATTCATTTCCGGCCCCTGCCGATGCACGTTGACGTAATACCGAGTGCCATCCGTGAACGATTTCAACATCAATAATGGCGGCGGCTGAAAGGTGTTGGGATTCAGGTTTATCTCAATCTTCACCCGCCCCGTCAGGCCCTCAACAACGCGTACTTTTCCAAACGTATCAGCAACCGTAAATTCGGGTTCCCGATCACTCACGCCAACAATCGAGGCCATGTCGGAGGCCTCGAACAAGACTTTGTCCGTCAACGGATCCCACAGCTGGATATTCCGCATATTCTGGCCGGTCGAGTACAGAAGATTGCGGCCAAACTGCTGATGAATGTAGTAGCAATTCGTCAATTTCCCCTGCCGCACGAAGCTGCCATCGGAGGTCTTGAAGACGCGGTAGTTCTTGGATTCTGACTCCAACAACACGACCACTTCCGCATCGCCAGGAACTGAAGTCAGCGCATTCGGGATGGACCGGCCAGTCTCTTCCAAGTCACTTCGTTCCCAGAGCAATTGCCCGTTCGCCGGATCGAGTCCCAGCAGCCGGTCTCGCGTGCGAAAAATGCTGATCTGCGGAGTGGAGGGACCAACCCGCACCATATTATTCAATCGCACCTGCGGGGACGAAGTCCGGTGCCATCCCAGAGAACGTTCCAGCAACGAGATGCCATAACAGTTCGAAACGCCCCCTAGCGGCAGATAGTGTCCGATCCGATTTCGGGCGTCGAAGTAGGGGAAAAAGCCCTGCACTCCCCCTGAGGGGAGATTGATATTGGCCACCACCGCACCGGTTTCGCAATCAACCTGCTGCAACATATTGACGGGCGTTTGGCCGCGAATAATCAGCTGCTGTGAACTGTTCGGGAAATGCAATAACCGCGGCACCGTATTGAACGTGTTTCGCAAGGGGAAATTGACACTATGCTCCTCTCGGATCTGCACGGTATCAATCTTCCAATCCGGGGGCACGAACCGTTGGGCCGCCTGCCAGACGAGGCTGTCTTTGGGGAAGTTGATGTAGATGTCACGCCCCGACAATCCATCGGAACCTGTCACCGATCCCAATCGCGTCCCGATCTGGTGCAACATCAAACCCGATTCTTCATACAGGTCCGCGACATCCCACAACTCCAGAAGAAACCGGCAAGCCGCCAGCCCAGCCGGATCAGTCCCGAGGTGATCTTGCCACACGAGTAACTCAGCGGCCTGAGATTGCCCGTCCAGCGACAGAAGTTGCGCCAGCGTCAAACGCACCTCGGCACTACGGGTCCCTTGAGGATACTGCTCCAAGAATTGCCGCAGCTCACGCCGATCGCGCCGTCGCAACAATTCGTCAATCGTCGCGTCCGTCGGGCCCAATTCCTTCACCGAGGGCATCATGTCCGCCGAACGCTTCGCCAGTTCGCTAATCCAGACTGATGCCGTCAGGTGGCGATCCGGATCGCTCAACAGTCGCAACGGTTCGCTGACATCAACTCGCAGCAACTCCGCAGATGTTTTCTGGGCGGCCGCCAAGTCGCCGCGTCGAACTTCGTCTTCGGCCTGCAGTAATAAATGCTGAGCCCGATGTTCGGGAAGCTCACACAACTCGGCGTACTCGGCGAGGACTTTCGGACGCTGCTCTGGTTGTTGCAGCAATTCATGCCAAGCCAATTCCCGCAGTAGACCACGAATGGTGGATTGAGTCGCCGGTTCGGCCAACGACATGGCTTTGGCGAGACTCTGTTTGGCGGGAGCAAGCTGCCCCATCCGAAATTGGAGTTCTCCCAATTCATACCAGAATTGATAGGAGCTGCGCTGCTCGGCGGGTTTGGCTTCCAAGCTCGCCAGCAGGTCGGCAGACTGAGGAAACACCTGCAAATCGAGACCGTTTAATGAAATCACATCCCGCCCGGAGACCACCAGATTTCCAGGCCGAATTTCCGGGGATTGCATCGCGAAACCGATCTCGCGGCCATCGCGTAGATCGAGACTCAGCACGCGGCCGTCGGCGATGGGCAACAGATAAACGCCTGGCAAGACCGCACCGACGCCGGAAATCCGCGGCGTTCGCCGCTGCCAGGTCGTCGTTCCGGTCTGCGCCGACAGCCCGCAGATTTCCGTCGCCCCCACTCCCACGACCACATCCCGATCCGCACTGGCCAGATACTTCAAATCGACAGGAGTACTGACCTGCCAAACCTTCTTACCCGTGTGCAAATCGAGGCAGACAATGTGATCCGAACTGTTGTCTTCACCTGGAGTCAGAAAATAGACCCGATCTTGATGAATCAATGGCGGGTTCGGGAAATCCGCGTCGTTGAATAACTCGACCGAGCTATTCATGAGTTGGCCAAACTGGAAACCCGGTACCTTACGGCGCACACGATAGTCATGAGCCCACAGGATTTCTCCCGTGATCTGATTCACCGCGACGAGCAAGCCTGACGCTAAGGGGCAGACCAAAACTCCCTGTCCACCGGCGAGCAGACAGGCCGGCGCCAGACGGCTTTTATCGGGCGGCGGCATTGACTCGCGCGAGAACTGTGGAGTCAGCGACAGCGTTTGTCGCCACTCAATGCGTCCCGTATCTGGGTGGGCTGCGATTAACCAGATTTGCTTCTGATACTCAGCGACAGAATAGAGTAATCCCCCTACTGGCAACGGCGGCCCCAGGAAAAAATGCCCCGCCAAAACGGCGTTGGGCTCTTCGGTCGGATGGCCGCCAATTTTCCAGGCGATGGCCTTGCCCGCGGAAGGTCCGGTGATCCGTAACGCCACGATCGCGTTCCACGGTGTGATCGGCGCTTTTCCGTCGTCCCGCTGGTTGGGATCTCCTTGATTGAAGAGAAATTGCTGTCCCCGATCCGGAACAAAGTTCGGATCAACCAAGTACACATGCTGCCTGTCGCTCGTGAGTTGCTCCAGAACCGAATTGTACCGATAGGTCGATTGCCCGCTGCGAGTCCGCATGTCGGAATCCGCATTGAAGACGAGCAGCGAATGGAGACGTGTGGCGGTGGAGTAAGCCCAGGCCGTTTCGCGTGTCCGGCGATCGATCGCCCGCACCCCAAACGAATCGCGCCACAGGATCAAGTTGTCGTTCACGATCGGCGTGCCAGCGAATCCCATGACACTTCCGACACTCAAGGCACTCTCTAAATCCTTGTCATATTGCGACCGGCCATCCAAAAGTGCGGTCTGATCGTCGGAGGTCAACGCCTTGCGATCAGCAGCGTCAAACATCGAAATCGACACACTGGGGCGCAGCAGGAAGGGAGCACTCCCCTGACTCACTCGAGTTCTCTCAGGCACTCCGCCCAAAAATCTCCAGTCGGCAGCCACCTGCGAAGCCAGCCTCGGCAATTGTTCTAATTTCAGTCGCCAGTCGCTCGCGGGCAGCGACTGCCCGGCAAGTTCAATCCGGATCTTGTCGAGATGCTCGGCTTCGCGGCGGGCGATCTCGGTACGACCACTGCGATTCGCGGCGAAGAAGAGCTTCAGTCTTTGGATCGTCGTGAAACGCGAAGTATGTACCGGATTCGAAAGCAATTGCTCCCAGCAATTCACTGCCGAGTCATAGTCGCCGCGTCCGAGATTCCAGTTCGCCAAGCGGTCGAGCGCTGTCGCACCGGCCAAGGTGTGCTCGTAGCGACGAACCAATCCCTGATAGGCACCCGGTGGGCCATCAATCTCTAACCGTTCCAGGGCCCGTTTAGCTTCGGCCCCGATCAATTCCTCATATCTCTTCCAAACAGGTTCGCCCGCATCACGCAACAGCTTGGCGGCGATGCCACGGACAGCTGGCTGCTCCCATTCCGGTCGTAGCACATAGCCATCATCAGCCGCGGCAAAGCACTTCTGAAGCGACCTCACCGCATCATCGACGTGATCGGACTCCAGTAATTTCGGCACCTCGGTCAGCAATGTCTGCCAGCGCCGCTCGCGCAACACAATATCGCCCGATGTCGCGATCTCAATTCGCCCTTCAAACGTTCCGGGCTGCGACCAACAAACGCCAGTCTGGAGGAATGCCAGAGAAGAAATTGCCAGAATCAACGTGCTTTGCACGCACGACCGCAGCCTTGTTGAACAGCCCGAGCGTACCGCGGCGAATGCGGCCGGCCAGTCACGCTCTCCACTGACAGGCAATCGCCACGTATCCATCGTGGAACGTGAAATCCCCGTGACATCAGTGATCTTCGTCCGCGGTTTCCGCCGCATGGCATTCCCGCCTGGGTCGACATTGCCAACTGACACGGCCGGGGGGCGACCCGTTCCCCGAGCACGGAATTCTTCTAAGCCTCCAGGCTTACTATGGAAACCACACGTCATGAAACGTTTCAAAACGTCTCCCCTGCTAAGCGGCGGCACAGGTTCAGCGTCGAAACTTTCACCAACAGCGTGGCAGTTCCCCAGTCCCTTCGATTTTAGGGTTTGAAATGGCGGCGTAAATAGGGGACTCGTCAGTTGTGCGAAAACCTCTGAAACGGATATCCTGCAATCCAGGTTGAAACGGGAGCCGACGTCGTTCAAATGGCATCGGAATCTCATCGAAAAGTGGCCAGTTGCCCCGCGGAATTCCGGTCAATGATCGAAGTTCACTGCGAGACGAACGCCATTGAACCAGACTCTTTGCATACCCGGATTGATGTCATAATGTCGCACCCGATTCGTTACATCATGGTCGGCGGTTTCCTCGGAGCCGGAAAAACGACCACCTTGGGCCGTCTGGCTCGCCGTTATATGGATCAGGGATTAAAGGTCGGCATCGTGACCAACGATCAAGCGACCGATCTGGTTGATACCAACACACTGCGAGCTCAGGGGTTTGATGTCGGGGAAGTTGCGGGGGCCTGTTTTTGCTGCAATTTCAACGAACTGATGAGCTCCATGGATCGCCTGGGAGCCGCCGGACGTCCCGACGTGATCCTCGCCGAACCAGTCGGTAGCTGCACCGATCTGGTGGCGACGGTTATTCAGCCGATCAAGCGTCTCTTTGACGCCGATTTCCGTATCGGGCCCTATCCCGTCATTCTGAAGCCCAGCCACGGAATCCGCATTTTGCGAGGTGACTCAGGCGCTGGCTTCTCCCCCAAAGCCGCATACATTCTGAAAAAACAGCTTGAGGAAGCCGACGCCATCCTCATCAACCGCATCGACGAACTGCCCGCCGCCGAGGTCGAAGAGCTGGCCCAGCTGCTGGCAAAAAATTTCCCGGGCATTCCGGTCCTGCGAGTTTCGGCACGTAGCGGGCAAGGTTTCGACGCGCTACAACAATTGCTCGATCAAGAAGGTGATTTCGGTCGCCGGGTGCTCGATATCGACTACGACACGTACGCCGACGGCGAAGCCGAATTGGGCTGGTTGAATTCCAGTCTGCACGTCTCCGCACCGCAAGCGTTTGATCTCGATGCCTTCCTACTGGAAGTGATCTCGCAGCTACGAACCGAGCTGCACCAAATGGGTGCCGAGACCGCACATTTGAAAACGATCGGGCTCTGGGAAGGGTTTTTCGGGGTCGCCAATTTGATCAGCAGCGATACGCCCCCCGAGCTCTCGTTGCCGTCGAACTGTCAGGTAGAAGACTGCGACGTCATCGTAAACGCCCGAGTTGCCTGCGATCCCCAGGAACTGGAAACGCGAGTCCACAAGGTCCTGGCAGACGTCTGTGCCAAACGCGGAGCCACCGCCAAGTTCCGCCAAACCCAAAGCTTCCGCCCCGGCCGCCCCGTGCCGACACACCGTTATGCGGCAGCGGAGTAATCACAGTCGTTGTTCGCTCCGCGAACATAACGCGCCAAAGGCCCCAGGTCGGCACAGAATCCAAGCACCAACCATACTAACATCCAAACAGATCTGTTCAATTCGCGAAGCGAACAACAATAAGATAGATACCGAGCATGCTCGGAACGCCGTTTGATCCCCGGGCAGAAGTCCTAATTGAAGACAGATTGCGCCCGCATTGGTCGCAAGCAGGCGCGATCGTTTTCGTAACATTTCGCACGTGTGACTCGATTCCCCAGGAAGTCATTCTTCGCTGGGAGCGAGAGAAAAACGATTGGATGCAACGTCTGAATCTACCTCGGCAGCATTGGTCCACGTTACTGCCCCTGCTGTCCGAAAAGGATCGTTCAAGCTTTCATCAGAAATTCAATCGCTGCCGCGAAGAGTTTCTGGATCGGGGTCAAGGGAGTTGCCTGCTGAGTCGCCCCGAACTCGCTTCGATTGTGAGTGACTCGCTGTTGCACTTTGACGGTGACCGATATCGCATGGGCGACTTCATCGTCATGCCCAACCATGTTCATTTGTTGGCAGCATTCGCGACTTCCGATCAGATGCGAACCCAGTTCGATTCATGGCTGCATTTTACGGCAACATTGATTAATCGCCGTAGTGGTGGCCAAGGATCATTCTGGCAGCAAGAACCATTCGACCACCTAGTTCGCAGTTCTGAACAATATGATTTTCTCCGCAAGTATATCGCGGACAATCCACGGAAGGCCAACCTGCAAGCAGACCAGTATTTGTATCGGAAGTATGAGCCATAGTCGTG
>JAZKFE010000281.1:16466-18021 GCA_040386595.1 Planctomycetota bacterium
AATGTGGTTGATACTTGGACTTTATGCCGGCCCTTACCCTTCGACGCGTTATGTTCGCGGAGCGAACAACGACTATGGTTACTCATCCCGGGGGGGGCGAACCATTAAATCTGTGGTCGCCTCGCGCGGGGGTTTGTCTTCGAATAACACGCGATAGACCTCGGTTGAGATGGGCATTTCGATTCCCTGCCGCTGAGCATATTCGTAAATGCTGCGGCTAGTGGGCACTCCCTCGGCAACAGACTGCATCGTTTGCAGGATCTGAGCCAGAGTTTCCCCTCGTCCGAGGCGTTCGCCGACTTTGCGATTACGACCGTATGGACTGATACAGGTCGTGATCAAATCGCCTAGGCCCGCCAATCCGGAAAATGTGCTGGCCTCGGCCCCGGACAGTACGCCGAAGCGAGTCATCTCGACAATGGCCCGAGTCACCAACGCGGCTTTGGCATTGTCGCCAAACCCCAGGCCGTCACTAATTCCCGCCGCAATCGCGACCACATTCTTCAAGGCGCCGGCCAACTCGACCCCCACCATGTCGCGATTCGTATAAACCCGAAAACGATCGGTCGTGAAGACTCCCTGCACGCGTCGAGCTAACGTTTGATCGGCACTCGCCACCACCACGCTGGCAGGCAGCCGGCGACAGATCTCTTCGGAATGGCTGGGGCCGCCCAAAACCGCCACGGCGTCATGTCCCAACACTTCAGAAATAATCTGACTGGGGCGATACTGTGTGGAGTTCTCCATTCCTTTCACGACACTGACGACCGGCACATGCCGCGGAATATACGGAGCCAATCGAGTCAGTGCCTCACGAAGGTAGGCGGACGGTATCGCCACCACCAGCAAATCGGCACCTGATACGGCGTACTCGATGTCGGCAGTCAGGTCGATGCCAGCCGGAATTTTCACCCCCGGCAGCAACCGCGAGTTCTCGCGCGTGGCGACCAATTCGGCAATGTGCGCAGTGTCGCGGCCCCACAGCTTGACCCGCTGTTCGGGATGTTCCGACAACAAGCAGGAGCAGGCAATTCCCATCGCGCCGCTACCCAACACACACGTCAATTGGTCCATCATCGTTCTCTATTTTTTATCCGCGATGACTCATCACCCAGTCGGGAAAATCGCGAAATATTGCTTCTGAAGTTTTTTAAAAGCGTCACTTCGATGCATCCCCGGAGAGACAATCGAAAGTATTATCACCTGTGCGAGAGAAATGCACTCGCATGGCGGGGGAGTCGTGGAGACAAAGCCTATCGCCAAGAAAGAGGGTTCGCCTCAGACTAGCCCTTGGCGCCAGTGAGTGCGTTCCTCATCGTCAACGATTCTCACCGACGGTCCACGTTATCCGTTCGCGTTCAAAACCTGTTTGACTTCCTGGGCCATCTCACGAATGGCTTGCCGAGCCACATCAAACAAATCAGTTCGCCGGACGAATCCGTGAATCATTCCATCATACCGCTTAAACGTCAGCGGCACCCCCGCAGCTTTTAAACGCTCGGCATAGGCTTCGCCTTCGTCTCGTAGCGGGTCGTATTCCGCTGTGATGACATGC
>JAZKFE010000281.1:18054-19874 GCA_040386595.1 Planctomycetota bacterium
ATAAATCAGCCGCTTGCAACGGCGCCGCGTAGGGATTGCTGGCGACCGCAGGATCCGACAGATAGGCATCCCAATACCACCGCATGGCCTGCTGCGTCAGCATGAAACCGGTGGCATTCTCCTGATAGGAGGTCGTTTCAAAGTTGCAGTCAGTCACCGGATAAATCAGCAATTGGTGAGCGATGGGCGGTCCTTGACGATCGCGAGCCATCAAACTGACGGCGGCCGCGAGATTTCCCCCCGCACTATCCCCCGACACAATGATCCGTTGCGGATCGGCCCCCAACGAACGCGCGTGCTCGAACGCCCAGACCGTCGCCGCGTACGAATCTTCCACGCCAGCCGGGAATTTGTGCTCGGGAGACAAGCGGTAATCGACCGAAATCACAATGCAATCGAAGGCGTTCGCAATCGTGCGTGAAAGAGGGTCATAACTATCGACATCGGCCACCATCCAGCCGCCGCCGTGATACAGCACCAGCAACGGAACCGGTCCCCGGCCCGCTTGCTGGACTGCGGAAAATGGCGTGTAGATGCGCACGGGGATTTCCCCGTTGGGGCCAACCACACTGCGATTCTCAATACTCGCCACGGGTTCATAGGGGGGCGGAATCTGCGGCACGGTCCGCCGCGCCTGCTCGGGCGTCAAAGTGTAAATCGGCGGGGCGTTCAAGGCTGCAACGCGTTGCAGGAACGCGGCCACTTGGGGATCAACCGGCATGATGTCTAACAAACCTGGGGGTGATGGACCTTCAATCTCTCTATCGGTATCCTAACACGGTGCCCTGCCGCCACAAAAGGGATCCACCGGAACCGGCGAGGTCACGGGCATGTCACATCTTACCCGACTGGAATTGACCAACATGCAGCGACTTCTGCTTCCCCTCCTGGGGCTGGTTCTCGTCCTGACTTTTGCCCCGGATCTCCGCGCCGCCGAACCCAATTACACGCGGCAAGAAGACATCGTCTATGGTCGAAAATTCGGCACGGCGCTAACGCTCGACGTCTTTACCCCCAAAGGCCCCACAAACGGCGCAGCCATAGTGATGGTGGTCAGCGGCGGCTGGTTTTCGTCACATGAAGCGATCAACGCCGGATTTTTCCAAGTCGCTTTGGACCGGGGCTATACCGTATTTGCCGTCGTCCATGGCAGCCAACCCAAATACACAATCCCGGAAGTGATGGCCGACATGCACCGCGCCGTCCGTTACATTCGCCACCGGGCGGCCGACTTTAAAATCGATCCCGAGCGAATTGGAATCATGGGAGGTTCAGCCGGCGGGCACCTGTCCTTGATGCAAGGCACCGCGGGAACTGCGGGTCAGCCGGACGCCAAAGATCCCATCGATCGCCAATCGAGTCGCGTGCAAGCCGTCGCCTGCTTCTTTCCTCCGACCGACTTCCTGAATTACGGCAAACCGGGCGAGAATGCCATGGGGCGCGGGATCTTGAAGGACTTCCGAGCTCCGTTCGATTTTCAGGAACTCGACCCGAAAACACGCGAATTTGTGCCGATCACCGATGAAGCACGCCTGCTCGACATCGCGAAACTCATCTCCCCCGTGTACCACGTTTCAGCCGACGATCCCCCGACATTGATCGTTCATGGGGACGCTGACTTTCTGGTCCCCATTCAGCAGGCTCAGCTGATCATGGAGAAGTTCGAAGCGGTGAAAGTTCCGCACGAACTCGTCACTCGCCCAGGTCAGGGGCACGGCTGGAAAGACATCGTTAAGGACGTCGATCTGTTTGCCGGTTGGTTCGACAAGTATTTGAAGAAGCCCGAAGCCGCAAAGTAATTGTTGCGATAGTCGTTGTTA
>JAZKFE010000281.1:19884-26553 GCA_040386595.1 Planctomycetota bacterium
CGCGAACACAACGTCTTCGTCTGGCTTCGACCGTGGTTGCAACTTGGATTTTATGCCAGCCTGGATACTTCGACGCGTTATGTTCGCGGAGCGAACAACGACTATGGCCCGAGGGCCTGCAGCATTCCGATCAATCTGCGCCGCGTCCACTGCTGGGGCGCGGCGACACTATTTTCTCATGAAGACGTTCGACTATGGCCACACCGGTCGCTCAGGTTGTCAAAGTAAACTGGAAACTCGTGTTTCCCTGGTTGGCCCTATTCCGAGCCTTCGGCTTGGCACTGCATGTGCGTCAGGTCGTCGTTGGCATGGCCGCAGCGTTACTCATCGCGATCGGTGAACTTGTTATTGGGGGCATCCCCTTCCCTCAAAAACTGCCCGAGGCGACGATCGATGCTTCCCTGTTCTCCTGGGTCTGGCTCCCGTGGGTCGATCTAATCTTCCCGCTTTTGCCCCCTAGAGTTTTCAGTAACTTCACGATCGTCACACAGTTGTCCTGGTGGAGCCTGATTCAGTCGTTACTCCGCTTCAGCTGGATTTTGGTCGTGGGGAGTCTGGCGGGCGGCGTGCTGGTACGGCGCGCGGGGATGGAGTTTGCCCGCGAAGAAAGTGTTGGACTCATTGCGACCTGCCGCTTCGTCGTGAAACGAAGCATCGATTACTTGAGTGCCCCGGCACTCCCCCTGGCGATGGTCTTTTTGCTGGGATCGCTGCTCTGGGGCATGGGCTTATTTGCTCGGTTTATTCCGGGGGGGAATTACCTAGTCTCCGCAGTTTGGGGACTGGTGCTGCTGGTGGGAATTGTCATGGCCGTCATTGCGGTCGCAGTCCTGCTGGGTTGGCCGATGATGGTCGCCGCAGTCAGCATTAACGGCGGCGACGGGTTCGACGGGCTGAGTCGCGGATTCGGATTTGTTCTCGATCGCTGGCGCTATTACGCCTGGTGCCTCGGAATCATGACCGCCTATGGCTGCTTGTCACTCCTGATGCTGCTCATCATCCTGCAACTCGGAAGTTATCTCGCGATCACTCACCTCAGCTGGGGAGGAAACGGCTGGGACGCTCGCGACCTGCCACGTGTGCTGCCGTCATTCGTGTGGCCCAATCTCATTGGCTTCGTGTTACGCGGTTTCGCCTACAGCTTCTTCTGGTCTTCCGTAGCGCTGATCTATCTCGTGCTGCGCCAAAGTCTGGACAATGCCGAACTGCACGATATTTATGTCGAAGGAACGCCGCAAGATCCCGACGATCTCCAGGCGTTGTTGAATCCACAAACCCCGACCGCACCGCCGACGCTACTTCCGATTATCAATCAGCCATAGTCGTTGTTCGCTCTGCGAACACAACGCATTCGCAGTTGCGAGCCTCATTTTAATATGGTTCTTGGCCATCGAATCCCCGTGATTGTGGATCGTTCTGGATTCACAATCACGGGGATGGTGAGATTGGCTGACGATGGAGAATTCGCCTTACGGCGTTGAGTCGCCTGCCGGGATTCGCGGGAAAATTGGAAGTATATTGCGACTCGCTACTGCGGCTGCGTTGTGTTCGCGGAGCGAACAACGACTATGGTTGCTTACAACTTTGGGGGCTTCTGCCACAGTAAACGTAGGCCGTTGAAGACTACGATCACCGTACTGCCTTCGTGGCCCAAGACCCCCAGCCACAGCGGCAGACTGGCGAAGGTTGAGACCACCAGCACGACAATGACGCCGAAGGCAAAAATCATATTCTGACGGACCCGCTGCCGAGCCACTCGGCTGATCCAGACGGCTAGCGGTAAGGCTCGCAAGTCGTCCCGCATCAGAACCACATCCGCGACTTCCAGTGCCACGTCGGTCCCGGCTCCGCCCATCGCGACCCCGACACGTGCCGCGGCCAACGCTGGAGCGTCGTTGACGCCGTCCCCCACCATGGCGACGACGCGTCCCTGTTCCGACAGTCGACGAATTTCGGCCACCTTCTGATCGGGCAACAATCCTCCACGGACACCATCGGCATGCACGGTTTTCGCAACGGCCTGGGCCACTCGCTCATGATCGCCCGACAGAATGACAACCTCGCGAATTCCCAGACGTTTCAGAGCGTCAATGGTCGGAGCGGCCTCGGGACGAGCCTGATCGGCCACCGCGACCGCCCCATACAGACCGAATTCGTCGGTCACGATCAACAAGGTGGTCTGCCCCAATTCACGCAGCCGCTGAACCTGCTGCAGTAACTCGGCGGGCACCGCCATTTGGTGTTTCTCAAACAACCCTTCGCGGCCGACACCCACCCAGGTATGCCCCACCGCGCCGTGTACCCCCAGCCCGGTATGGCTATCAAAATCGGTGACCGGGTCATCAGAAATGGCAATCTCGCGACGCCGGACTTCAGCCAAAACGGGAACGGCCAACGGATGCTCGCTACGCCGTTCAATCGCTGCCGCCAAGCTCAGTAGTCGCGACACATCGGCACCGGGCGGAGCCCAGACTTCGGTGACGCTCGGCTTGCCGACCGTCACGGTTCCGGTCTTGTCAAACGCCACCGTGTCGACCATCCCCAGGGATTCCACATGGACCGCACCTTTAAAGAGGACACCACTGCGTCCCGCGCGAGCAATCGCCGACAGCATGACTGCAGGCGAACCAACCACCACGGCACACGGGGAAGCCGCCACCAGGATTACCATCGAATGGTAGAAGGCTTGGTCCCACGGCTGAGCAAAAACCGTTCGAGCCCCTAAAAACACCAACGCGGCGGAAATCAGCACACCGATGACATAGGGACGCTCCCAGGCTTCGACCAACTGCTGCGTCGGCGTCTTCTGAGCCTGTGCTTCCTGCACCATTTGAACGATGCGTTCCAAGGTCGTATCGGCCACCGCTTTGGTCATCCGGACCAAAACGCTCCCCTGGCCGTTGATCGTTCCGGCGAAGACATTCGAGCCGACCGACTTCTGAATTTGTTCGCTTTCACCGGTCAGAGTCGCTTCGTCCGCCCAAGTGTCTCCTTCGCTGACGATCCCATCGACCGAAAAACGTTCGCCCGGCCGGACGCGAACAATGTCTCCCACTTTTAGAGATTCTACGGGGACAGTTTGTCCATCGGGATTACCGTCTCGAATGAGAAGCGCTTCGCGGGGCCGGAGTTGAATTAACGATTCAATAGACCGGGTGGTCCGGTACATGGCGAACGCTTCTAGCGTGCCGCTCAGCGAAAACAAGAATAAGAGGACCAGTCCTTCGCCCCAGTCGCCAATCGCGGCCGCCCCCGTCGCGGCCAAAATCATCAGCAGATCGACGTTCAGCTCCCAACGCAGTAAATCGCTAAACGCACTGCGGGTTGGCCCGTGCCCTCCCGCAATAAAGGCCCCTACGGCCGCCAGCATCGATGCCGTCGCGGCTCCCGGTTCCTGACGTGAAGCGAAGAGGACCGCCAAGCCCCCTAATACTGCGCACAACGCTGTAGAAATCGCCCCCACCAGCGGCAACTGGGCACCACCGGAATGCGACGTTGAGCAGTGTCCAGCAGGTCCATGATGACAAGGCATAGTGATCGTCGTTCGTGGGAGGTTTCAGGCTGATATCATTCGTGGCCAGCAACGCAATCGTCGATTGCAGTGCCTAGAGACCTAAACTTTGTAATGGTTCTCAATGAGAGATTTGAGTGCCGTCTTGCAGGTGGAAAATATTCCGTTCTGAGATGTTGACAAAAAATTTCTTGCTCAGCACCAGAACTTTCGGCGAGCAAACCGTGTCATTGCGGTATGAACCGTCCATCACACCGTAGGGATCGTACCTGAATCTTACGACAGCGCGACAGCGGCAGCCTGAAAAAGGGTCGCGATTTTTTTGCCGCAAGCTGTTCATCTTGGGGAAGAGACGCCAAAATAAATGAAATGCTCTGCTCGCTCCAGAACCACGCGATATAATCGAATAGGTTCTCATTACACCGAAGATGACAAAGCTGTCATTGAGGCTGGCCGAGAGGAATTGGCCATGATGAAAAATGCGGTCGGTCGCCCCATGGAAATCCTGCTGGTGGAAGATTCCCTGACTTCGGGAACGTTCACCATCGGTGCCCTGCGGCAAGGGCAGTTTCAACATCGCTGCACATGGTTAAGGGACGGCGAGCAAGCGCTCGAGTTCCTTTATCAGCGTGGAATGTTTGCTCGCGCTCCGCAGCCCGATCTGATCCTGCTGGATCTCGGACTGCCGAAGATTGACGGACTGCAGGTGCTGTCCGAAGTCAAATCGATTGAGCGTCTGAAATCGATCCCCGTGGTCATCATGACCGCCAGCACCGACCCCGCCGAGCGTGAGCGGGCCGAACAATTACATGTGGCCAGTTACGTTGCCAAGCCGGTCAACCTGGAAAAATTTCTGGCGTTGGTCAAAGAGCTGAAAGTGTATTGGCAATCCGATCTACTACTCCCTGAGACTCACGAGAGCGCTACTTTTGCCGGTTCTTAGCATCTTGACGGCAATCTGGGGCAACTTTCACCTGTCAGTCGCTAGCCGTGGGGGCTTTCTACACCACGGAATTGACAAAAAACGTCAATTTTCCCTTCCGCAGTCTGGAATCGACTCGAAAACATTCCCTTCCAGGGATAAAATCCTTCCCATAGACGCACCCGGTGCGTCTCCGAACAGACTGATGTCTTTAGCTTGAGGACAGCCCGTGGCCGTTGATATTGGAACGAAGACCGAACAAAAGACCCTCAACGGGGCGGATATTCTGGTCGAAGCCTTGATCCGACAAGGTGCAGATACCATTTTCGCCTATCCGGGCGGATGTAGTATGCCGCTGCACCAGGCGTTGACCTTCCGTTCCGACAAGATTCGCACTTATCTGCCGCGCCATGAGCAAGGCGGAGCTTTCGCCGCTCAAGGTTACGCTCGGACCACCGGCAAGGTAGGCCTGTGCATGGCCACCAGCGGTCCTGGCGCCACTAATCTGGTGACCAGTCTGGCTGATGCGAAGCTCGACAGCATTCCTTTGATTGCCATCACGGGACAGGTTCCCCAACAGGTGATCGGAACGGATGCGTTCCAAGAAACGCCGATGTGCGAAGTCTCCCGGGCGATCACCAAACATCACTACATGGTGACGTCGTTCGAAGACATTCCCCGCATTGTGAAGGAAGCGTTCCACATTGCGTCGACTGGTCGCCCCGGCCCGGTGCTCATCGACTTCCCCAAGAATCTGCAGATGACGACGCGTGTCGGCGAGCCTGACTACGACCCGCCCATGAACTTGCCCGGGTATCGACCGGTGAAGCAAAAGGCCGTCAACGGCAAGCAGATTCGCGAAGTTCTGGATTCGATCCGCGTCGCCAAGAGGCCGGTGTTTTACATTGGCGGCGGGATGATTCATGCCGAGGCCAGCGAAGAGTTTACGAAGTTCGCTCGCAAGACCGGCATTCCCGTCACAACGACCGTGATGGGGATTGGAGCTTTCCCGGGCGATGACCCCCAGTCGCTTCATATGCTGGGAATGCACGGGACGGTTTACGCGAATTTCGCTGTCGATCAAGCAGATCTGCTGATCTCTTTGGGCGTCCGATTTGATGATCGCGTGACGGGCAAATTGTCCGAATTCGCGAAACATGGCAAGATCATCCATGTTGACATTGATCCCTCCGAAATCAGCAAGAACAAGCATGCGGACATTGGCATCGTTGCCAATCTGAAGGAAGTCCTGCAGGCCTTGAACGCCATGATCGAGGACGAAGACATCCCCTGCATCAAGGACTGGGTCACACAGTGCAATGACTGGAAGACGCAGTATCCGTTGAAGTACAAAGATCAGGGCGATGACATTCTGCAACAGTATGCCATTGATGAAATGTGGCGTCAGACGAAAGGCATGAATGCCTACGTCGCAGTGGGCGTCGGTCAGCACCAGATGTGGGGTGCCCAGTTCTACAAGTTCGACAAGCCGCGTCACTGGATGAGCAGTTCGGGCCTGGGAACGATGGGCTTCGGCCTACCGGCCGCGATGGGAGCCCAAGCCGCTCATCCTGGCAGCCTGTGCATTGACATCGAAGGCGACGGCTCGTTCCAGATGAACATCCAGGAACTCGCGACTTTGAAGTGCGAAAACTTGCCGGTGAAGGTGTTGCTGCTCAACAACCAGCACCTCGGCATGGTTGTGCAATGGGAAGACCGTTTCCACGCCGGTAATCGAGCTCACACTTATCTGGGCCCGGTAGACCATGTCGAAGCGACCGGACACGGGTCTGGTGAAATGCGTGACGAAACGTACCCCAATTTCGTGAAGATTGCCCAAGGTTACGGGCTGAACGCCAAGCAAGTCCGGAGCAAGAAATTGTTCCCGGCCGCGCTGAAGGAAATGCTGGAAACCCCAGGGCCTTACGTTCTGGACGTCATTTGTCCCTACACCGAGCACGTGCTGCCCATGATCCCCGGCGGCAAGACGGTCAAGGACATTTTGATCGAATAGAATCGGCAACAAGAACATTGAAAAGGCCGGCATCTCTCGAAGATGCCGGCCTTTTTTTATTCATTGCCGTCCAGGTTAGAACGAAACGTTTACGGTAGAACCACGCGATTTCGGCTGGCGAAGCAACAGCCCGGAGGGCTCGAGGTCGGTAGCCAGAGGTGTAAACCTCTGGGACCAAGTGAATTCAGTAGGATTCCGAAGAATTGGGAGGGTGAGGCTCCT
>JAZKFE010000281.1:26563-29251 GCA_040386595.1 Planctomycetota bacterium
AACCGCTTGGTCTACAGGGAGCGAAAAGACTTAGCGGTTCGGCAGGAGCCTCACCCTCCCAGACGCCGCTCAACGTTGCGTTAACAAATACGCTCCGCCTGCGGCGATCAATCCTGCGAGAACCGCAAAGAAAATCTTCCAGGGGCTGTAAGGCCGTTCGCCCTGGACTTCACCCGTCCCCCCGTTGATCGCGACTTGATACAGCTTGCCTTTGTACTGATAGGCAAGTAACCACAGCGGCAACAGCAGATGTTTGTAGGTAATCGCGTTGTACTGCGACTGCCGGTGCTCAACGCGCTGCTCATCGCCGCCGATTCGTTGGCAGACATCCTGTTGAAGTGCCGCTTCCGCGCGACTATGAGCCCCCTTCATGCCCTCTTCCAAGGTGATGTCATAGGTCCGCGCCAAGAATCCGGCCAGCACTTGTTGATTGAACGGCTTGCATTTTTCCAGGGGCCACGGCTCCAGAGCCTGTGTCATCCACACGGGCAATCCCTTGGAGGCGAAACACAACACGTCGTCAAAAAAGCGGTGGAACGAACCGCCGGCACTGGTCCAATTCGTTTGCTGCACGCGACGTGCGTCTTTCCCCGATCCCACCGTCACCCAATAATGATCCCCACGCAGTCCCGCATAACGCGTGAAGGTCTCGAAGTCGAAGGTCCAATAGGGCTCATAGACTCCCTGAAATTTTCCCGCAACCCCCTTCTCCTTGAACTCATTCGGTGCAAACCACAGCGACTGTACCCAGGTTCGCAACTGCTGAGCGGCCCGTTCATGATCGACCAGAAAGGGAAGCACACCGTCGACAGGGACGCGAAACTCCGAGATATGAATATTCTCACGTTGAATGGGCGAGGCACAATAAGGGCACTCGGTACTGGTCAACGTTCCGGTGAAGACCACCTGACCACCGCAGGAGGAACAACGAACCTCGCTGGTCTGCTGCTCATCTTTGACTCCGTCGCGCCGCAGTTCCTGCAGCCGGGCCAGCATGCCTTCAAAGTCCTGCTCGGCGACGATGGCTTCGGGCTGAAACTCCAGATCCTTCTCAAACCCGCAAAACGGACATTTGAGATGCTGCGTTCCCACCGTAAAGTGCAGGTCCGCACCACAGCCCTCGCAAGGGAAAATGCGTCCCTTGCCGTCATCAATAGCCTCTCCCACCCGACGAGTCGATCCCGTGCCGGAAGGGGCGGACGGGAGTGATTCTTGATCTTCTTCAGGGGAACTCGGCAACGCTGGAGGCATGGTGCAGATCCTGATCGGATTAAAGGAGCCGCCATTCTAACTTGTACCGCGATTTTGCAAACCACATTCTGATTGGGGCGTCATCGGAATTTTTGCCTCACTGCGATTGATTCCGCCGCCGCGAAGTGTGGAAATTTGCCGCCGTCAAAGGATCTCTGCAATTTCTGTCAGAGACAGGCTGCACTCACTAGATCCCGCCACATCAATGGTGTAGAATCTTCATTCCTCGTCCGGACGCCGATTTGCGTATCATCGCAACACGAAGCGACGAAAGAGGTTCGGTCAAGCTTTTGGAGATTTTTTCGAAAGAAGCATGAACCGAAGTGACGAAGAATTGGTCTCACCAGTAGATCAAATTTCTTGCCGTGACAAAGATGTGTTAGTCAGAGGGCGTAGCTCAGTCGGTAGAGCAACGGACTTTTAATCCGTAGGTCCTGGGTTCGAATCCCAGCGCCCTCATTTAGGCAAGTTTCAGTGGCGGACCATGTCTGCCAAGGGCTTTTTCAGATTTGCCGCGACCGCTGCTTGATTGCGGTCACTGGTGACCGTCGCGGCAACGTCTCACGTGCCTGCTCAGCACGGACTCAGTCCTTTCGGTGCTCTGCCTGATTGCTCTTCAGGTATGACTTGAGTTCTCTGGTTCTCGAAGGACTAGAGGAACCGCCGACGAAATTTGCGGCCGCACTTGATGGCAGAATTTCTCGCAATCTCGTCCTGCCCGCTGAATGTCAGTTGGTCGGCACGCTATAAAACCTCTGAAAAATGGTGAATCTCGCCGTGCAATACGCCGCAATCATCTTCGACTGTGATGGAACGTTAGTGGATTCCATGCCCGCGCACTATGAAGCCTGGGTCCTGGCACTCCGCCGGTATGGTCTCGATCTGGACGAAGACGAATTCTACGCATTGGGTGGCTGGCCAACCTTCAATGTGGCCCAGCTGGTGATTCAGCGAGCGGGTAAAGATCTCGATCCCATGGCGATCGGAGTGGAGAAGGAAGCCGAGTTCGAGCGCCATCTGCACCTGGTCCAGCCGATTCCGCCAGTCACCGCTGTAGCTCGTGAAAACCATGGAAAGATCCCTCTCGCCGTCGCGACGGGGGGGATGCGGCATATCTGTGAAGGGTTGCTCAAATCGAGCGACTTGCTACAGCTTTTTGAGACCGTCGTCACCTGTGAAGACGTCACCAAACATAAACCAGCTCCCGATATTTACCTGGAAGCCGCGCGACGTTTGCAGGTTCAGCCTGAATTGTGCCTGGCCTACGAAGACACCGATCCCGGCATCGCGGCCGCGAAGAGTGCCGGAATGCAAGTCATCGACGTCCGGACAATTTTTCAACCGCGCCGCGTGTCACGCTAGATTTGACGCCTCTTGCTTAGAATTATTGGGAGGGTGAGGCTCCTGCCGAACCGCGTAGCCTACTGAACCTCAAAT
>JAZKFE010000282.1:0-19621 GCA_040386595.1 Planctomycetota bacterium
GGGCTGACCTAGTGCGCCCCGATTGGGGCTCAAGACGGTTGTCTTTCAAACCAACCCTACAGACGCAACATTTTTCATTAGAGAAAGTCGTTGCGAAAACAACGGCAAGGCCAACGTTTCCAACCCCGAGGGCGAGGCTCCCACGATCGCCGACCACGCTTAGCGAATCACACGCTGACCACTGCAAGTCAATAAAAAAGCCCGGCAACTGAACCGGGCCAAGAGTCAAAATGTTGCTGACGATTTTGCTAACGTGTGGGAAAAGCTTTACGAATCCATTCGCCGAACGGTTTCGTCCGATCCGACCGTTCGCACTTCTCCGCGATCATTGGCTGCCCAGCCAATTCCGACCATCAAAACTGCCAGTAACAAAATGGCTACGATTTCCATCATGCGGCTCCCGCCTTTATGTTGGCGACCATCGTGAATTGCCACACTCCATTGTCATTGCTGTGCATCAGCGTTTGACAAGACTGTTCCCATCCTGGTTCAGTCTGTGATCGCAGTTCGATCATGCTGCAACGATTTGGCAACCCGTGTGCCGACTATCGATAATTCGGCAAAGAAAGGTTCTAAGTTGAGACGAAATAAGGCTTTCCAGGCTCCATTTAATCTATCGCGTCTGAAATCCAAAAAGACAAAGTGTCCTCAAAACCGCATCACGTGTGCTCGAATGCATGGCGCGCTGTGGCCAGAATATTTCCGGCAAATCGTCTGGATTTAGTCAAGGTTGACGATCAGTCGGGCGACAGAGACTTTCCGTCGCACATTCGATGACATACGATGGCAGCCAGAGTTGTGGAATGTCGAAAAGACCGTCCAAAATGGCTTGGCGACCACTGCGGTTCAAGTGGCTGAGTCTCCCGTTGGGATTCGCGACGTTCCCGATTCCCTTGATGATATTTCGCCAGCCAGCTCAAAATATTTCCGAATTCTTTAGGCCCGATTGAATTCGGTCCCCTAATCTTTGATACGACTTTCGCGAGCGATCCTGATGGTTTTTCTGATCGATAATTACGACTCGTTCACCTACAACATCGTGCAACGGTTCGGCGAAATTGACCGCAACGTGCAGATCGAAGTGGCCCGAAATGACCAAGTGACCTTGGACGAAATTGCGGCCAAACGCCCCGATCGCATCATCATTTCTCCCGGGCCCTGCAGCCCGCGGGAAGCGGGGATGTCGATGGCGGTCATCGAACGATTTGCCCCGCATGTACCGATTCTGGGTGTCTGCCTGGGGCACCAGTGCATGGGGGAAGTCTACGGCAATGAAGTGCTGCGAGCCCCCCGCCTGATGCACGGCAAGGTCTCGCCGATCTATCACGACAACCTGGGCATTTTTGCCGGGCTGCCGAATCCCTTCATCGCGACCCGCTACCACAGCTTGTGCATCCCATACGGGACTGGCGAGCTCAAGGGGGGGCTGCAAATCACGGCCTGGACTGATGATGCGGATCAGCCGCGAGAAGTGATGGGGGTGCGACATGCGACCTACCCCATCCACGGCGTGCAGTTCCATCCGGAAAGTTTCTTGACCGAAGACGGCATTGAGCTGCTCAAGAATTTCCTGAAGCTGCCAGGGGCTAAGTGGGAATGACGTTGGGAATGACGAATGACGAAACCAAAATGACGAATGAATGACAAAGTCCGAATGTCGAAACACGCATGGCTCCAACTTGGACCTGATGGAGCGATGTTTCGGGGCATTCCTTTGCCGTTTCCCAAACCGCTGAGAGATCCTGATGCTCACTGTCGCTGAAGCTTTGGCTGCCGTTACCACGACCGTCCAGTTGGGGCCAGTGGTGAAGATTTCTCTGGATGACGGTTTGGGCCAGGTGTTGGCTGAAGCGGTGATTTGCGAGCTCGATTCTCCGCCGTTCGACAAGGCCTTGATGGATGGCTACGCCCTGCGTGCGGCCGACGTTCGGGTTGGAAGCGAGCTGGAAGTCATTGAGGAAGTGACTGCCGGGCGTTTGCCAACGCTGAGTATTGGTGCCGGCCAAGCCTCTCGGATCATGACCGGGGCTCCGCTACCTGCTGGAGCCAATGCCGTTGTGCCGGTGGAAGAAACCACGTTTCAGCCAGTCTCGCCGGGAGCCCCGTTGGGACGAGTCACCATTCGGAGTTCGGCCGCCTGTCCCCCGGGACAGTTCATCCTGAAACAGGGGGCTGCCGTGCAACGCGGGGCTCAGGTGATGCCCCCCGGACGCGTGTTGCGAGCTCAAGAAGTCGCCGCCCTGGCGGAGCTCGGGTACGCTCGGGTGAAAGTCGTGCGGCGGGCGCGAATCGCCATCCTGGCCACGGGAGACGAGCTGGTACCTGCCGAGCAGACACCCGGCCCCGGCCAGATTCGCAATTCCAATGAGCCGATGCTCGCCGCACAGGTGCAGCAATTGGGGGCCGAACCGGTGCGGTTAGGAGTGGCCAAGGATAACAGAGAGTCACTCCGGGAACGCATTCAAGCCGGACTGAAGTCCGACTTCCTGTTGTTGTCGGGGGGCGTTTCGGCGGGGAAATTGGATCTGGTCCCGTCCGAATTGGAAGCGGCCGGAGTGCAGCAAGTCTTTCACAAGATTCAAATGAAGCCGGGCAAGCCGCTGTGGTTTGGAATCCGCCCCGCGACGGCCGAATCCCCCGCGTGTTATGTGTTTGGCCTGCCGGGAAACCCCGTCAGCAGCATGGTGTGCTGCGAGCTGTTTGTCCGAGCGGCGATTCGTCACTGGAGCGGTTTAGAGCCAGCGATCGCGGCACCCCGCATAGCTCGATTGGCAGCCGGGATTTCCGTGTCGAACAATCGACCAACCTACCACCCTGCCCGCTTGGATTGGACCGCTGAGGGGCCGATCGTCAGCATCGTGGACTGGATCGGTTCTTCTGATCTGTGCGCCACCGTCGACGCCAATTGCATGGCGTTCTTTCCGGCCGGCGATCGCGAGTTGCAGGCCGGCGAAACACTGGAAGTGTTTCCCTGGTCCGAGTAATCACGGTCGTGAGGCTCCTGCCGAACCGCTAAGTCTTGCGAACGTCCTATAGACCAATCGGTTCGGCAGGAGCCTCACCCTCCCAACGGTCACAAAATCCTCTACGGTGTTACCCGTTGAGATTTTTCTCTGTTACGGGGCCGGTGGCGGCGGAGGGGGTGGGACTGCCGCAAACAAGCCCGACAGTGCCGGGACTTGAGAGACCGGCAACCAGCCTGCCTGGCCATTCGCCCACACCAATGATGCCGCCGTGATCTCGCGGCTGGCGACGCCTTGTGCCAATTGTTGGACCGAGAACGGCCCCTGTGTTACGCCATTAACGGCCACATGCCACTGAACGGTGGGCAGCGGAGGCGGGGCCGATCCGACAGGCGCAGCAACCGGTGCCGCGGTGGGGGGGACGCTGGCTTGAGACACGGCGTTGGCCATTTGGCCCGCCATGGCGAAACCCATCCCCAGTCCCAATCCGCTGGCTGCGGCTCCACCCGACGGATTACCGGCGGCCAGAGGCAAGGAATTCGCGAACTGAAATTGTTGGTAGCGACCCATGTCGCCCAGCACACCCATGCTGCTGCGTGTGTCCAGAGCCTTCTCGACTTCTTCCGGCAGCGACACGTTCACGATCGACAGCTGCGGCACCGACAGGCCGTACTCGTCATCGATTCGCTCACCGACCAGGCCCCGCAAGCTGTCGGAAAGTTGCTGGTAGCTGCTGGAGATATCGAGTGCGGCGATTTTGGCTTTGCCGAGCATTTCGGCGAAGGCCGTCGCAATCAGCGACCGCAGGAGTTCCGTGATTTCGTCCGCTTCCACGACGCCGTCGGTGCCGACCAGTTCCTTGAGCAGGATCTTGGCATCAATCGCTTTGAGTGAATAGGTGCCGAATGCCCGCAGGCGGATCGGGCCGAAATCAGCATCACGATACATGATGGGATTCGGTGTTCCCCATTTCAGATCGGTGATCTGGCGGGTACTGACAAAGTAGACTTCGGAACGAAACGGACTGTTGAACCCGAATTTCCAACCCATGATCGTCGACAGCAACGGCAGGTTGTCGGTGGTGAGGGAATAGTTGCCGGGTTCAAAGAGGTCGGCCAGTTGACCGCGGTGGACGAAGACCGCCACCTGTCCGGGCCGAACGATGAGCTGGGCCCCGTTCTTGATTTCGTTTTGATAGCGCGGAAACCGCCAGACCAGCGTCTGCCGATTGTCGTCGATCCATTCAATAATATCGACGAATTCACCACGTAGTTTGTCAAACAAGCCCATGAGTGATCTCCGTGAACATGAAGGGAATGGAATCGCGTGAACGCGAGAAATGAAAGTGCTTGAACACGTAGCGTGATTCTATCGACCGGCATCGAATGGAATCAAGGAATTCTTCGTGAACGCCCCGCAGAGGTAGGCGTCACGACCATGACGCGTACCCCTGGCCCAGTACGGCGATCAAGAAACACCTGCCCCCGTTAAGCTGCGTCTGGCAAAATGCGTCGTCGACAAGAGGCCGATGAGTTTACTCACCAGCGTGCTGAATCACGCGCCGCGAACCGATCGCGAAATCGCCCAACGTTACCAAGATCGGTGGGGAGTAGATTAGAATTCCGTTGCTTGAAACAAAACTTCGAGCGTCGGAAGCTACCCAGTCGCAACAGTGACCGTGCCCTAACAGGCTGCTGAAAAACTCCCCACAGCCCTTGCTACTGCACAAACGACATAAGCTTGTGAGCGTTTTCGTTCGAGTTTTTGGACCGAAGACACGCTCAAAATGACGCTAGAAGTCACCTCAAATGACTGTTTCAGCAAGAAACAGAGTTTTCAGCAGCCTACTAGTGTGGCTCCCCCCAAACGGTGTCAATGTAGACATCGTTCGCAGATTCCTTCTCTTGGAGAATCACATCAGGACCACCATATTATTAACCGTATTATTAACCGTTGTGCCCCCAATGTCCTACGTTTCGCTCTAGCCACAGAGGCACGAAGAAGTAAAATCTTCTGCAAAATCGTGGTCGATCCCACTCCGAATACGGCCGGAGATACTGGGGTGGCGACGTCAAGGATGAGGTCCGTTTCTGATGTCTATCTCCAGTGCGAAGACACCCACCGGCTGTGCGGCCGATTCTTCTGACAGTCCCCTCGCGGAAACCGAGCGACTGCTGCTGCGGCAGGTGACGAACGCCGATCTGCCGACGCTGCTGGAGCTGCTGGGAAATCTGGACGTCATGCGGTTTTCAGTAACGGGACCTCTCGTTCCGCTTCAAGTCGCCCAGGTCCTGAGCAAAATCCTGCAGTCGTATCACGAGGCGCCGCTGGCATTGTGGGGAGTCGTCGAAAAAGCAGAACGGCGCCTGATCGGACTCTGTGGCTTCCTGCCACGGAAAATTGAGGAATGCGTCGAATGGGAGCTGGCCTACCGATTTCTCCCGGCGGTTTGGGGGCAAGGCCTGGCCACGGAAGCCACGATCGCCTGCCGCGAACTGGCCTTTCAACAGCGCCCTGTGAGCCAGATCATCTCTCTTATCGAGCCCGCCAATGTGGCCTCAATTCGGGTCGCCGAAAAGACGGGCCTCGTCTTTCGCGAATCCCTGCAGCTCGAGAGTCTGCCGGTGCTGAAGTACGTCCTGACGCGCCAGGAAGGGCGGCTGATTGAAGGCCGATAGCTTCCAGCGGCTGAGATTCCATGACTCGGCGCCTGCACTTCACAAGGCCAAACGCCACGTCAAACTCAACGCAGACATCCCACTCTACTTTTAAAGAACTTTGGAATTTTAAGATTTGTTAAAGTTTTGTATTGACACGCTGTTTACAACTTTCGTAATGTCGATGGTGACGTATGCGGATGGCTCGTAGTGCGTGGACGAAATCGGACGCAATGGGCCTTGGGATGTGAACCAGTCACACGCCAAGATTTTTTCATCCGCCAGCTGGATTAGGCGACTAGACTTAGCCAGTCTGCGCAAATCACAGTGAAATCCGACGGCGTCCATGCTCATTGGTGAAGCTAGTCAAACTTCACCGGACGTACGTTCCTTAGCGATGAGGGTAACCGGTTCGCTGACCTGCCCGAAACAGCTTACCGGAACACGGTTTTCGTTCCAGACCCAGGTACACAAGTACCGAACGAAGATCCAAACAAAGGAGTGTTGACCATGCTAGTGCTGACCCGCAAAGTGAACGAGGAAATCCTCATCGGCGACAATATCCGCATCAAAGTTGTGGACATTGGTGCCGGTCGCATCCGCTTGGGGATTTCTGCTCCCCGCGATGTCACCGTGTTGCGCGATGAAGTGATTCGCGATTTCGAAGTGACAGTTGCTCCACCGGAAGTCCGGGAGTCCTGCTCTTCAGAAACTTGTACCTCGCTGTAAGGCATTGCGTGCTGGCCACTTGAAGCAGCACGCTGCGCTGGCATAGTGTCCCCACCCACGGACCCGCTACCTTAAAGCTGCCCGAATGAGCGATTCGCTGAGGTTCAAATCTAGATTCCCCTGCAAATCTAGATTGGTCGAAACTCACCGACTGCAAGCCTCGTAGACGAACAGCTTCCCCACCTGCAATAACACCTGTCGCCGCTTGCTGCTCCACCGCAGAGCCTCAATCCGGCGAAACGCCCCACTGGGTCGCTACCAAGCCTCGATTTCCCCCGATGCTACTCACCGTGCCATAGGATATGGTGCGTCCGCGGAGAAACTGCGCCTGTCGCGTCTCCCTCATCCTCGGCCACCGTGCCGAGAGTTTCGCGTTCCTCATCGGAGGTCTCGCACATCGCCATCAGCGACAGATGCGGACTCGGAATCTGGGGCGAAACCAGCTGAGCCAATTCCTGGTCGAGACACTCGAGACGCTCCGCAATCACTTCGCGGTGATCGGACCAGCGGGATTGCCAGGTCTCGAACAAGTCCAGAGCGGCCTGTTCGCGTTGGCGGCTGCCTTCCAAGTTACGGTGCAGTCGGAGTAGGGTCGCTCCAAGTTTCGAACGTGGGACAGGCCGTTCGTCGGAAGGATGGAATGAGTGCATCCGGAATCTCTGGATTCTAGGCGAATAACCCCCATGGCCGCCCTGCCAGGGAACACGTATGACTTTCATTCCATCGACCACAATCCTGAGCAGCACTCAGCGATTATGTTTCAGACGCGGTCGACCCGATCACACGGGGAACTCCTACCGTACGGAAGCGTTTCACGATGACGCTTGTAACACGTACCGCCTGAGTGCAATCCCTCCATCAAAGGGAAATACGGACGTCTGTGCTAGCGATTTTTGGCGCGGTGGCGTTGTCGAACCCGCCAACACCCAACAAGCGAAATCTCCGGATTTTGCCACGTAGAATGACCGTATCCCGTCCGGAAATCTCAACCCGCAACACAGATTACACGGCACGCCTCACGACTGGCGACCACATATCGTCCAATGCCGATCTGTGGTCTGTGTGACCCAGGCGGTAGGCAGGTTGAGTGCCTCGAGTAACCCTCGCACTTCGTCCATCGTCAGGGCGGCATGCAATGAATCGTCGAGCATCTGCTGTTGATGGGGGCTCGCCCCTGCAGCGTAGGTCTGGACCAGTTGCTTCAAAGTCGCCAGATCGGCGGGCCGCAGCAGGTCGCGAACAAACAGCAAACCTCCGGGAGCCAGGACGCGGACCATTTCCCGCAAACACGGCAGCGGATCGGGGATATGGTGCACGATACTATTCGAGATCACCCAATCAAAAGTGCCATCGGAATACGGCAAGTTCTTCGCATCCAGGTGCTCTAGTTTGATGCACGATTGCAAGCCGGCCCGAATCACATTCCGTTGCCCCACCTGCAACATATACGCGGCCAGATCGATCCCCGTGACGTGAACCGGGACGTCGCGGCCGCAGAGCTCCAATGGAATTAAGGCGGTTCCCGTGCCGACATCCAGCACCCGCAACGACCGCTCAGGAGTCCCTTCCTCCGGCTGGCGGCACGCCAACAACTGATCGACGAACCGACGATTCACATCGGAATGATCCATCGAATCGTAATCGACGGCCTCGGCGGCGGAATCCATGACTTCGGGTTCGAGCGTACGTGGTAACATGATGGCCTCAAATCCACATCAAGGCACAACGGGAAAGACGTCGTACGTCTTAAACACCGCTTGGCCTGAATCTTCGCGAATCAGTTCTGGTCCCCAGCGCCGGACCTCCTGCTGGCTCTTCGCATCCATCTTGTCAAACAATTGCCCACCTGGCACCTGCCATTCGGCCCCCAGGATTCCGTCGGCCTGCAGCTGCTGGAATCGACGCGGAGTCACGAAGTCCGTGTACCCATATGTCTGTCGATAACGCAGAATTTCTTGCCAATTGACGAACACATGCGTGATCCCGTGGTCCTTCAGGATCTGGCGGATTTCAGCCGTGGGCTTCAACGGTCTGTTGGCGGAGCCCTCAGTACTGGAGCCAACTCCTAACCAGTCTTCGAAAATCGACGTATCAAACACCGTGTTGTAGACGTACGGGAAGCGAGCATCGAACAGTTCCGCTTCGCCCACACACAAGACCTTGGATTCGGGAGGCAGTGCCGAATTCAACATCACGACTTCCGGCGCAGTAATCCGAGCGGTCTGCTCGGCGGCCAGATTTAAGTCGAGTAAGTACGCATTGTACCCGCACAACGACGTCGTCATGAACACAAAATTGAAGGTTGCCGCACAGATCGCGAAACAGGTCACAAAGATCCGCCAGGCTCGTTGACGAGTCCAAGTCGCCCCCACTCCCGCCAGCAACGATACCACTGGAATCAGCGGCACCCAGAAGCGGTCGATGCGGTGTGTCAGTAGCCACCATGTGCCGAACAGGAAGGCAACGTAAATCCACAATCCCCGCACCAGACGGCGTTGCGGAATCAGCCACGCCAGCGGCGCTAAGCCAAAAAGCAGCGGGCTCAGCCAGTCACTTTTCAGCGTGACGTCCATCAGTTTGATCGCCAGATCGAGCAATTGGTGATGGTCGGGACTATGCCCGTGCTTCCATTTGGCGTTCAGCTCCGCGTTCCAGTCGACTCCGCCGAAGACGTTGTAAAGCAGCGGATAGACCGGATTTCCCGTCTCCAACAAGTTCTTCAACAACCACGGTCCGACCGCGAGCAGCACTCCACAGGTGAAGATCACTCCACACCAGAACGCCCGTGACACCGCCGACTTCTGCACCGTGCCGCCCTGAGAACTTCGCCCTGCCATCACGACCAAAGCCAACCCGCAAGGGATCACCACCGAGACCACGCCGGGGTACTTGCAAGCCATCGCACTGCCCGAGAGAAACCCCGTCAACACCGCCCACGTTCCACTACGGTCAGGCTCCCCATCGGGATCGCCCTTCAAATCCGAGTTCTGGACTCGCTCCACATAGAACAAGACCGCCAGCAAACTCGCAAACAGATAACACGCCAGCGCCCCTTCGACACCGGCAATCGTCGAGATCCGATAAATCCAGGGCGTGCTCAGGTGGATGAGGGCCGCCCAAATTCCCGCTTGCGGCGAAAACCAACGTCGTCCGGCAACGTAAATCCCCAAGGCCGTCAGCGGGCCGAAGGTCATCAACACACCCTTCCCGGCCAGCGCTCCCCAGAACCAATCCCCGTACAAAACCATTCCCAGCAACGTCAGCATCTCGGCCAGGAATGGAAAACTGGTGTAAACATTGTGGGGCAAGAACGAGATTTGCCCCGCCTGATACCACTCCTTGGGACCGCCAAAGTGGTACTCTTTGACGTCAAAGTCGACCTCGGGCAGAAAGCCGCCGCCGACATAGCACATCAGGAACGGCAACATGACCAGCAATGGCCAGGAGCGTCTGAGATCGAGGCAGCTCCAGCAACGACCAATTTCACCCAGATCGACACTGCTGAACGTCAACACGCGAGCGACAAGTTCGCCAATCAACCCAGCGGCCAACAATCCCCCTAACACCAGACGTGTGAGAAAACCGGCCAGACCGCAACCCAGCGTCAGCAGCGACACCACAGAGAGGCCGCATACTAGGGCAAAGAAAGTCCGCTCGGCCGACCAGCAGGACAAGGGCACACCGAGAATCCGCAGCAGCAAATTGCCCCATGCCCAGGCACCGGCCAGAATGGCCAAGGTGACCGCATAAAAACCAAAGCGTTGCGGCAGATAGCGCCATCCGGCGTTCTTCCACAGGCGACGCGTTTCCAGGTCGACCGCCGATGGTTCGGGGGGATCAACCGTATTGACCAGGAGTGACGGGAGCTGCTTCCAAACCTCGGTCCGGTTCACGCGCGGCGGACCGCTGTTGGGCAAATCGAACTGATAGAAACAGACGGCAAAGCCCAGCAACCACAGACTGGCCGCCACCACGAGCCACAGCGGAGCAGTCGCCGTGGAGGATTCAGCTGGAGCGGCCGGCGTGTTCAAAATGCGGTCTCCGCATAGTCGTTATAGTCGTTGTTCGCTCCGCGAACTGAACGCGCTCGCAGTAGCGAGGTGGGATCCGCGCTGAAGTTGAATGCGAATTTCTGCCGGCTACTGCGAATGCGTTATGTTCGCGGAGCGAACAACGACTATGGCCAATGACATTCCCCAGCAACGGCCATAAAAAAAGGTACTCTAATTAGAGTACCTTACGTCGTCAGATCGCGTTGTATTGAAGAATTCTCAAACCGTTTCCATGGGCCAGATCGGTGATCGGCCGGAAACAGAAATTCGAATCTCTCCACCCAATTAGTTGGGCAGCAATGCGGCGAGTTCCGGATGGGGGCGAGCGATCACGTCGGCGAGAATCAACTTGCCGCCGAGGCGTGTGACCGTGGCTTTGCCGGTTTCGATGGCGGTTTGCACCGCGGCAACGTCACCGCGAACCATAATCGTGACGTAAGCCGCCCCGATCTTTTCCTTACCAACCAACTTCACATTCGACGACTTCAACATGTCGTCGGTGGCGTGAAGGGCGGCGACCAGACCTTGAGTTTCCAACAGACCAAGGGCTTCCGAACTGCTCATGTGCGACTCTCGTGGAATACGGTAATCGAAAACACCCAGTAACGGGCTGAATGCGGGTTTTTGATTGGCGAGTTGTTGCGTGACTTCCAAAGGGGCCGGCAAAACGCTGTAAGTCGCTTTGGCGCCCATTCTTTCGGCGAGGGCTGCCCCCTGCTCCGCCGCGTGAATCACCTCGGCGACATTCCCGACCAGCTTAATACACTGTTCGGCACCGTCGGTGCTTTCGATTCCCAGGATATGGACCCCGGCAGCCTTCGCGCACAAATCCGCCACCATTAAGGCAGGGGAGAGGTTGCTGACTTCCAGCAGGGCCAAACTAAGCGGTCTCGTCGTTGCTTGCATGCTTCCACGCGTCACGAAGTTCAATCAATCAGGTAGAACGCGGGGATTGTAGCGAACGAGGGCCGTTTTAGAAAGGGCGAATTTGGGGACTTGGGCAGACATCCACCAGACCGAGCCGATCACCATTCAAAGTCATTTTAATCCGCTTTGTGCTCTTAAACCCTCTCGTAAGTCTTCGAACTGCCACCATTCCCATTCGCGATCCAGAATTTTGACTGTTTCCAACGTCGGGGACTCATACAGTACTTCAACCAGTTCCGGCCCCCATTCCTTGCCCGCCAGTTTAAGATGCCGCAAATCAGGCAATTGCATCAACGATCCCACCCCCACCGAAGTCATCCGGGATGAGTGAATATCCAATCGTGTAAGGTGTTTGCATTGCAACAGATGCGCTGCTTCAGAGTCCCCGATATCGGAGAAATAGAGGTAGGTTAAGTCGGGAAGTGCATTGAAGTTGGCCATCTCGGACGCCGAGAACTTACCACTCCAGACGATGTCGACGCTTTTGAGCCGGACACAATGACACAAATGAGCCAAAAGCTCAGGGCCACCTCGTTTACCGTCTGTATACAGCTGACTCAACACCCGGCAATGCTCCAAATGTTGCAAGCCCTGTTCCGTCAACAAGGTTCCCTCCACACTCAGATGTTCTAATGCTGGCAGAGCCCCTAATGTGGCACCAAACTGATCGTCGACAGCGGTGTCATCGACGGTCAAGTAAATCACACTAGACAATCCGGTGAATGCTTTTGCAGATTCTGAATTCAGCTCGCATCCTGACAGGTCCAAGTGCTGAAGCGTCTTCAATCGCCCAATGGCCTGACAACCGGCGTCGTCCAAATTGACCATATGAAGTGTCAGGGTGTCTAACGGTGCAGCCGCCGCAGCTTTCAAGAACCGACCTTTCACATCCTTCGATTCCAATCCATTCATGTAGAGGCTGTGCAGGTAGGGCGATTGCGAAATGCACTCCAGATCTTCGTCCTGAAGATTCCGCGGGGCGAAATCACAGGCGTATAACTGTTGTTGATGACGCAAAAGACCCACAATTTCCTTCGAGTGGCGAGGAATGAGCCAATGAATCGAGCCGATTCGATGGAAATGACTTAAATCGTCGAAGAACGTTGGAGGCAGGTCTGCAGTCAGTTCATCCAGAGAAATGAATTGAATTTCCTCAAAATAATCCGCCACATAAGGTCGCAGCCAACCGAGATATGGCTCATAGTCTGGTGGCAAATAAAATGACGTACCCAAATGCAATGTGAATTGATGCTGGGCAGCGACTTGTCTTATCCGCTCCATCCTCGCAATGTTCTGGGACCTGACCACAATCAGCGAGACAACCAGCCCAACCACCAGCACGGCGAAACCAATGATGATGCTCAAGAAGAATTTACGGCGACTGGAACGCACTGGCCGTGTTTCACCCGACGGCAAATTGCTCGGCAATTCGTTCATGGTGCGGTATTCCTGATTAGGAAATCAGTGGGCCCATGGGAGCGACGCCATGAAGGATTCTGGGAGGGTGAGGCTCCTGCCGAACCGCGAAGTATTGCGAGTCCGTCTAGACCAAGCGGTTCGGCAGGAGCCTCACCCTCCCAATAACTCGAATCACCGCTTCGCCAGGATTGTTTCGAAACCTAAATCGCTCGTTCCACCACTTCCGTCGATCCCGATTCGGTCGGCAGGACGTCGGGGTGAATGCGGACGTTCTCGCAACTCAACGAAATGATGAACTTCGAACCGGCCGGGGTTGATTCGGCCAAAGCAATCTTGCCGTCCAAGACCTGTTCCATGATGTTCTTACACACAAATAAACCCAGCCCGGTCCCCGTAGGCTTCGTCGTAAAATAGGGCTCGTAGATGTGATTCACCTGATTCGGTGAAATTCCGTGCCCTGTGTCGCTGATACTGACATGCAACCAGCCCGCCGTCAGCCAGGTCACCAACTCAATCGTGCCCCCTTCGTCCGTCGCGTCCATCGCGTTGAGAACCAGATTCAAAATCACCTGCACGACCTGATCCCGGGCGACGCGTAGCTTGGGCAACCCCGGAGCAAACAGCGTCACGATCCGTTTGCCCTTGGTCCGTTTGTAGTATTTGGCGATATTCAACGCGGCACCGATCATGTCGTGAATATCGCACAGGCTGCGTTCTTTGGTCGCCGGCCGGCTGAAGTCGACCAGCTCGCGCAACGTCCCTTGAATCCGCCGCAATTGGTCATCCACCAAGTGCAGTTTTTCTCGCGTATAGTCGTCAGGGTTTCGGCGATTCAGCATCTGCACCAACGCACTGATCGCCGCCAGTGGATTGCCGACTTCGTGCGCGATCCCTGCCGCCAACAATCCAAACGCCGCCTGCTTTTCATGCTGCACCAGCAACGCCTGCGACTGCTGCAGTTCACGAGTCCGTTCGCTGATGCGCTGCTCCAACAAAGCCTGATTCACACGTAAAGCAGCATTCAATTCTGACAAGCGTTTCCACGCCGCCTTTAGTAAACCGGCCAGCGACGTACTGGCCCAGGTCACCCAGCCCAGGAACAACAGCACCAGGAAGAATGTCGTGAGATCTTCTGACGTGCGGACATGCCGGAACAGCGTCAGGTAGCTGACGGCGTGCAAGCCGAACGTCGAATACGTAATCGTCGACGAGTAACGGATGGCACAGACCAGCAGCGACAAGAAGTAGTAGACCAGAAACGGGCTTTCCACCCCTTTATCAAAATGGCACAGCAGGCCAATAAAGATTGCCTCCATCATTGAGACAATCAGTGGCCAGCGACTCAAAAACACCTTCCCCTGCAAGCTCCAATACGTATCCATCAGGGCAAACACGGCCCCGAGCGACAAGATGGAGTTCATCAACGGCCGATTCACCAGCTGCCGGCCCAGAAGGTCCACCAGCACATAGCCGATGCACAATCCAAACCAGCGAATCCGCAGGGTGATCCCCTCGGCGGCCAGTTCCCAGTTAACGTCGTCCCGGTTGCGGGCCATCGGATTCGGATTGATGCGCGGCGGGCTGCTGTTTTGTGAGGGAGTGATTGGCGACACAGAAGAAATCTCCGAACGGGAACCGAATAACGACTCCATGGTACTCGGTGGAGGCTCGGAGCTGAATCTTGGAGGAGGGAGGCAATGACGAATGTCGAAATCCGAATGACGAAAGAATGTCGAATGTCCATGCCGCCACAAATGGGTGAGGCACGCTCAAAACGACTGACTCGAGGGGTTGGAAAAAGCGAGCCCGGCGGTGTAAGCCCCGGGATTCTGCGGTGAATCGTTGTCAAAAAGAATCCGGGGGCTTACGCCGCCCGGCTCGCCTAAGCCGTTTACAATGAGCGGTTGCGAGCAAGATCAACCTTTCCAATCCCTACGAATGCCCCCTGTCCAAACCCCAACGGCGGTCTACAAAATTCGTCATTGGGACATTCGACATTCGGATTTCGACATTCGTCATTCCCAAACCTCCCGCTCTCGTTTTAAAAAAGTCCTCTTGCAGCATTTGTCAATTTCCCCGACAACCCGGATCCCGTCAGATTCAGCCCGCAAACCAGTGCTCCCGCTGGCTGAGCGGGTTGTTGTTAGAAGTTCCCACCCCATCCGACCGAGGACGGTCTCCCCTTTCTCCCAATTTCCACCAACATAATCCTGTGTCTCCTTCCAAATTCAGCGGGCCTCGCTGAAACAATTGGGTGGCGATTCCCCTGATTGTTCCCCCAACTTCTCATGGATGAGTAGCTGGCGTGATTTTTTCGACCATAGCCTTCTGGATCTGGGGCGCCGCGTGCGTCGTGGCCCTCCTGCAAGGAGTGCTCCTGGGACTACACACCTGGGAGCACCGCCGGTTTGCGCGCCGTCGAGTCCGCGATCAGCGGCCAGTCGACCAACAATGCCGGGTCGCCCTGCTCGCCCCCTGCAAGGGCTTGGATCTGCAACTGGAATCCAATCTGCTGCACTTGCTGCGGCAGAACTATCAAAACTACGAAGTCCTCTTCATTGTCGAAAGCGGACAAGATCCCGCGTTCGAACTGATCCAGCGGCTGATCCGGCAAGAATCTCAAGTGGCCGCACGCATCATCATTGCAGGCCGCGCCACCGAAACCGGCCAGAAGATCCACAACCTCGCCACTGCCACGGCTCATCTGCCCCCCAACATCGACATCCTGGCATTCGTGGATTCCGACGTCTGCCCGGCCCCTGACTGGCTGGGACGGCTGGTCACCCGCTTGTCACGTGGCGATTCAGGAGCCGTGACTGGCTACCGCTGGTTTGTGCCGGTCCGCCTGACCCTGGCCAACTGCCTGCTCTACAGTATTAATGCCTCCATTGCCGCCCTGCTGGGATCGGGTGGACAAAGTATTGTATGGGGCGGCTCGTGGGCCATTCGCCGGTCCGATTTCGAATCACTTGGAATTCAAGAGAGCTGGCAGGGAACGATCAGCGACGATCTGGTCGCCACCCAAGCCCTGCAAGCCGCCAAACTGCCGATCGAGTTCGAACCCGCCTGTATGACCGCCTCACCCATGGACTATTCGTTCGTCGGGCTGAGCAGTTTTCTGCGGCGACAACACATGATTGGCCGGATTTATGCTCCGGGGGTCTGGCATCAGTCGCTGTGCCTGATGGTCATCTCGTCCATCGCGGTCGTGGGTGCCCTCTGTTGGACGGCAAGCACTCTGCTGACCGGTGAAAACTGGTCTCGGTGGCCGGAAGGGTTCTTGGTAGCATGGTACGCACTGCAAGTTTACCGCGGCTGGGTCCGGCGTGGGCTGGCTCTGGTGTATGTGCGAAATTGGAGTGATTCCACTGCTTGGGCAGCCCTATTTGATGTCGTGGCGGCTCCGGTGACCTTGCTTTACCACACGCTGATTATGTGTGCCGCCTGCTTGGGGTCACGCATTGTCTGGCGTGGAATTACCTACGACTTGGATCGACAAGGACGTCTGATGCGAGTTCTTCAACCTGCTGTGTTGCCGCCGCCCGCCGATCGGCAACTGCGATTTGATCCTGCGGACTCCCAGTCCTGCGGGACCCCGCGTGCAGCGATTGACCTCCCCTCACGATCTCCGACACGCGATCAGTCTCACCGTGGTTGACTCGCCAGCCTCCACCTTCCAACCAGACGCTCGACCAACACCCGGTTGTCCCGAGCGTGAGTGAATCTGAGATCCTGAGATACCGTCATGAAAATCGTCCTGTGGGATACGCGACAACTCGATGTCTCGAAGGATTTCGCCGGCGGCTATGGCGTGGGCCAGTACGCCAGCGGCGGTGGTGCCCGCGGTCAGGTGGTACGCTGGTTTTATAAGCGTGACCATCGGCCACCGGCCATGACATTCGCCTATCTGACAGGCATCTTCCGCAAGCTGGGCCATGAGGTTCACTTTGGCGAAGACCAAATCGTCGACGGGGGAGACGTCTATGTCTTCAACCCCTCGCTGATCACGCTGAACCTGGAACTCGACGCCATCCGCGACGTTGCCAAGTCGCAGCCGTCGGCCAAGATCCTGGTCGTCGGAATCCTCGCCACGACGTTACCGCAAGCGTTCGCCGAACTCCCGGTCACGCTGGTCCAAGGCGAACCCGAACAATTGCTCTGGAAGCTGGATGAAGTCCTCAATCGTCCGTCCGGTCCCGCTGCGGTGGGTTCAGTCCAGGACCTGGATGCCCTGCCATTCCCCGACTGGGATCTGTTTAAACCCCGCAAATTCCGGATCGGTTACGACTTCACGCAGTTCCCCACCGGCTTGATTCAACAAAGCCGCGGCTGCACGTTCACGTGCAACTATTGCCCGTACATTGTCATCGAAAACAAAACCCGATTTCGTTCTCCCGAGAGCGTTGTCGACGAAATGCGACGCGGCATCAAGGAGTACGGATTCCGTTCCTTTAAGTTCCGCGATCCGCTATTTGGCCTGGACCGCAAACGCGTGTTGAAGATGGCCGAACTCATCGGTCAGCTCCCACGGAAGATCCAGTTCTCGATCGAAAGCCGCATCGACCTGCTCAAGCCCGAGACCTTGGAAGTGCTGAAGGCGGTCGGCTTGACCAGCATCACCGTGGGGATCGAAACTCCCGACGAAACAACCTTGAAGCAATACAAACGAGCCCCCGTCAACGACGACAAGCAGCGGCAGTTCACGGAAACGTGCCGTCGGCTGGGGATTCGGACGGTCGCCGGATTTATGATCGGCTTCCCGGAAGATACCGCACAGTCCATCAAGGGCGTGTTGCGTTATGCGAAGGGAGTGAACCCCACGTTCGCCAACTTCAACATCGTGACCCCCTACCCTGGGACCGAGTTCTACAATCAAGTCGTGCAGGACATCGCCGACTTTGATTTTACGAAGTATAACGTCTACACTCCGGTCATGAAGTACCAGCACCTGACACCGGCCGAAGTCAGTGCCTGGCACGCTCGGTGTTTTACGAAGTACTACTTCCGCTGGGACTGGCTGAAGGCCCACGCCCACTTGCTGTGGCCAAGCACCAAATTGCTGGGCTTCGGCTATCGTCAGGCCGAGAAACCGCCAGCCCCCGCAGCCCAATCACCCGCCACAATTGCCTTGCCGGTGATCACGACGGCAGACGCCTGCAGCGACCGTAAGGTTGCTTAAACGTAAGGGGATCAGCCTAACCAAGCCTCTACGGGGCTTGGTTACCGCGTGGCAGAGGATTCTCTGACTCTCACGCAAATTCGTTTAAGACCCCGCGAACCACATGACCGCCGACAACACCTGTCAGGCGGCGTTCCAACCCGTTGTGGTAATAGGTCAGATGCTCGGAATCGAGCCCCATGGTGTGCAAGATCGTGGCGTGCAGATCGGCAATCGGCACGGGGTTGTCGACCGCTTTGAAGCCGATCTCATCGGTTGATCCATAAGCCACACCCGGCTTCGCGCCGCCGCCGGCCATCCACATCGTAAAGCCACCGATGTTATGGTCGCGGCCGTTCGAACCTTCACTCGTGGGGGTCCGGCCAAACTCACCGGTCCAAATCACCAGAGTGTCTTCCAGTAACCCGCGAGCCTTAAGATCTGTCAGCAGCGCCGCAATCGGCTGATCACTAATGGCCGCATTCAAACGATGATTCTTTTCGAGATTCGCGTGTGCATCCCAGTTGAAGTCTGGCACATTGTTCGAGCCACCGCAGTAGATCGTCACACACCGCACGTCTCGTTCGAGCAACCGTCGTCCTAGCAGGCAGGTGCGACTGAAGAGCGACTGTTGCTTGTCAGCGCGGTCCACGCCATACATCTTCAATGTGGCTTCGGTTTCGCTCGACAGATCGGTCACTTCAGGCGCGCTGAGCTGCATGCGAGCGGCCAACTCGTACGCTTCAATCCGGGCCGACAATTCGGTATCGCCGGGATGTTCTTCCGCGTGTGCCGCATTGAGTTTCGCCAGATAATCAAAACTGGCTCGTTGCCGTTCCGGGCTGTAATCCCCCGGAGGAGCCAGGTCCAGAATCGGATTGCCTTCCGTACGGAACACAGTCCCCTGGTACTTCGCCGGCAGGAACGCATTGCCCCAGTTCGCGGCCGCCGAAGGAGGCATACCGCGATCCATCAAGGTCACGAACGACGGTAAATTGCGGCTTTCGCTGCCCAAACCATACACCACCCACGAGCCCAACGACGGGAAGCCGTTACGGCCCACCCCCGTGCTCATGTGATACATCGCCGGGCCGTGGCTATTCTGCTCAGCCACCATCGAGTGGATGAAGGTCATGTCATCCACCTTCGCCGCCATATGCGGGAAGATCTCTGAAACCCATTTTCCCGTTTGACCATACTGCTGAAATTTAAACGGACTCTGCATCAACTTGCCGGGCGGACGGAAGAAGACGTCGGTGAGGTTCCCCTGCCCTTCCAACGGCTGCCCATCGTACTTGGCTAGTGCCGGCTTACGGTCGAAGGTGTCGATGTGGCTGACACCCGCCGACATAAAGAGTACCAGCACTCGCTTCGCCGTCGCGGTCGGCAACCGACCTTTGGCAGGCTTCAACCGGTCGTCAGCCTGCAGCAGGCTGGCCAAACCCATCACTCCCAGCCCGCCCCCCATTTGACGGAGAAAGTCGCGGCGGGTCACATATCGCTGATAGCCAGTGCATTGAGACATTTTTCAATCCAGCCCGTATACTAATAGTATGTAGGTCAGGCTGTGCCTGACGATGCGGTCGTATTGACTCTGGGGTCGGGTGTTCAAATTTCAAAATTGGCCGGTCGATCAATCTACCATCTATTGATCGATATCGGGCCAATTTTGAAATTTGCTGACTCTACCGGATTGCAGGTGTGGTTTTTCGTCGC
>JAZKFE010000283.1:0-4793 GCA_040386595.1 Planctomycetota bacterium
GCCACGACGATCACCCTTCAAAAACCAGATTTCCTGGAAAACGTTTTAACCCCACCAGCTACGTCCTCGGGACACGCTGTATTTCCCCGGTCCGAGCAACATCACCGCGAGTGCTCCCAGGAAGTAGAAGGCGTTCAACTCCAACGCCCAGCCACCAACCGGCGTCAGTTTGAAGATCTGATCGGACATCGCCAAATAGACCGCCATGATCATGGTGCCCGCGACGGCCACCGCCGAAGGACGAGTCAGCAAGCCGATCAAAATCAGGATCGGCGCCACGACTTCGCCCACATACGCTCCATAGGCCAGGAATGTCGGCAAGCCCTTGGCGGTCAGCATGCCGTTCATCCAGGCAATGCCATGCTGCAGCTTAAAGATACCGTGGAACAACATTAGTCCGCCCACAGCCACACGCAGCAGCAGCTTCCCGGTATCCTCGGCCCAAGCTTTGTTGTCAGACATCCCACCCTCCTTTGGAACTGGACGCACCGTGCCTAATCCATCAAGACGCACATCAAGCCCTGAGGCTATTGAATAATACCTCAGCCTTGAAAGCGACAATAGATCAGGACCAGTTGAGGGCTGGGATCTACCCGATCATTTCGTGCCGCACAATGCCGTCGCCAGCGATCGGTAGGGGACGATTCAAGCGATCCGGAATCATGGTATGCGGGTCGAGTCCCAACAGATGGAAGGAGGTCGCCAAGACGTCCTTCGGTGACACGGGGCAACTCGCCACATCGCCACCAGACTCATCCGAACGCCCCACAACCCGGCCCCGAGCAATCCCGCCCCCTGCAAACGCTGCCGAGTACACTCGCGACCAATGGTGACGCCCGCCCCCTTGAGGAACGTTGTCGATCTTGGGAGTACGGCCATGCTCACTGAGGCAGCAGACCAGCGTTTCATCCAGCAAGCCGCGCTCGTCCAGATCGCGGATAAACGCCGTATAGGCTTGATCGAAGACGGGCAACAAATACTCTTTCAACCGCGGAAAATGATTGGCATGAGTATCCCACACGCTGCCGCCGAACACGCTGAACGGATCCCAGAACACCGAAACAAACCGCGTCCCTGCCTCCACCAACCGTCGAGCGGCCAGTAACGATTGCCCGAACAATGTCATTCCGAATTTGGCACGCGATTCCAGCGGTTCACGCTGAATGTCGAGCGCGTCGCGGATCTTGCCGGATGTCAGCAACGAGTAGGCCGAGGCCTGATGCTGATCGTAGGTCCCAATCCCGGGATGTTCGGCCAGCCACGAACGTGAGCGGTCAAATTGTTGGAGCAAGGTCTGCCGCAAATCGAGGCGACTGGCAGGTACGCCTTCCAACGGTGATGTCGCCGACAACCGGAACCGCCCTTCAGCCGTCGTGCCTCCAAACGGATCCAGAATCTTTTGGCTTTGGCCGTCGCTCAGCTTGGGGACGACCTGTGTGCCAACTCCATCAAAGTCAGTCCAGGCGGGATCGTAAGAACCACCCAGGAATGAAGAATACGGCCCCGCCAGAGGTCCCGCATCACTCTTCGAACCCAGCACCCAGGGCAAGCCGATATGCTGGGGAGCCGACACTCCTGAAGTGGGTGAAGTCTGACGGTCGACATAGTCCACGACCGACCCGATATACGGCCAGTGCTGCGGATCACGCGGCTTAGCTTCGATTGCTGGCGTATAAGTCGGCATGCCGCTTAAGGCATAAGCCACGCCGTGTACGGGGTAGGGGTGAGTCATCGACCGCACGATCGTCATGCGATCCATCACGCTCGCCATCTGCGGCAGTCGCTCGCAAATATCCAGTCCCGGCACATTGGTCGAGATGGCCTTCATCTCGCCTTGGACCTCCACCGGAGCCATCGGCTTGGGGTCGAACGTTTCATGTTGCGGGGGCGAGCCGAACAGGAAGACCATAATGCAGGACTTGGCCTTGCCGAATTGAGACGCCCCCTCACGTTCAGCCTGAGCAGCCTGCAAGCGGTTCCAATCGGTCAGACCGAGCCCAAACGCCCCCAGCCCGCCGATTTGGAGCAAATCGCGACGCGACACACCGTCGCACAATCGCTTATTGGAACCAAGAATTGGAATCATGGGGAACGGCATCCACTCTACGCGGCAAATCGAACATCAAACATTGCTCATAAGTAGTTATCGTCAATTATCGGCGAATGTCAACCGCTTAAGGAGGATATGGGGGAGGGGAAAATGTCGAATGACGAAACCAGAATGACGAAAGAATGTCGAATGACGAAATCCGAATAGGGGCGTGAGCATCGCTCCAAATTCGTCATTCGGGTTTCGTCATTCGTCATTTCTCCTTAGGTCCATTCGTGCGATTCCGTGGCGGCAACTGGGACGGCACCCACGTGCCTAACGATTCCTGAGACAATTGCCGAATGTGGTCTGCGGTCGGGGGTTGCTGCGGCTCCTGAGCGGTGGGACGTTCCGTTTGACGCAATTTCAACTTGTATTTGTAAGTCGTGGTCTTGGGACGACGAAACCAGGCGAAGATACTGGCCCGCGGAGACAATGGATCGGGCTCGCGCAGCAGCCACAGGATCGCCCCTACGGCCAGACACCCTCCTGCCAGGCATAGCAAGGTATTTGCCGGCTTGGAACTGCCAGAGACGATCAAAAAGATCGACGCGCCAAGTCCCCCCATCATCACGCTGGCAGTCGCCAGCATCAGGACGGCTTTGTCGGCCAATTCATTTCTGCGTTGCGGCATGATGCGGCCCGCGAGGGTGATATCAGGCGATCAGTCAAGTTTGAGGTCTGTCACAACCGGCAATTTCATACGAGCTCAAGCCGGATAAAGCTTGCCGACCCAATCTCCATAGCCATTGTACCGCGCCGTCTGAAAGACTTCGCGTGTTCCCAGCATCCATTCGGTCCGCTGACTCCAACGTGGATGTGGGACATTGGGATTTACGTTGGCCTCGAACTCATATTCATCGGCAGCCAACGTGTTCCAGAACGTAGGCGGGGCGGCATCGGTCAATTCGATCCGCACGATCGATTTGATGCTCTTAAATCCGTACTTCCACGGCAAAACGATCCGGATGGGGGCCCCATTTTGTTTCGGCAAGGCATGCCCAAACACTCCGGTGGCGACGAAGGCCAATTCGTTGGTCGCCTCGGCCAATGTCAAACCTTCGGTATAGGGCCACGGCAGACTACTTGCAGCCATGTGGGGGGCTTCCGCCGGCCGGTTGAACGTCACAAATTTGACGTACTTGGCGGCGGGCAACGGCTCCACTGCGCGGATCAAATCCCGCAGCGCAAACCCCGTCCACGGCACGCACATGGCCCACGTTTCCACACACCGATGTCGGTAGTCGCGGCTTTCCCACTTCAACCGCGGGTGCTTGTAAAAACCATCCATATCCAACGTGACCGGCTTCGCGCAGAGACCACCAATTTCCACCGTCCACGGGTCGGGTTGAAAATCGCCAACGTAACGCCACGAGCTTTTTCGCGAGGAAAACTCATAGAAATTCGTGAATTCCGCCGTATCTTGTTCAGCCGATTCAGGGCGACCGTAAGTAAACTGCGGATTGCGGTTCTGACGTTTTTCCGGGTAGATTTCCAAAGGCTGCGCGATCTTCTGCACGCCCCCGGCGGTCTGCAGTTCTTCCTTCGAAGCCCGATCACAACCCGACAAACTCAGCCCTAATCCGGCCCCCACGCCACTGATACCCGCCGCGGTCAGAAATTCACGCCGATGCAACTTGCGATTGGTATAGACGGCTTCTGCAGTATGCTGCCGCTGCGGCAAGTCCCACGGGCGACGAGCAAAAAAGAACATGCGGGATTTACTCCAAGAAAGCGGCCCGAGATGATGCGTCGAATTGATGTGTCCCCATCCAGATGCGACAAGCACTCCCGATGTGATCGCCAGGCAATTCGCTACTCGGATTTCGCGATTCGTTCTCTAAAGACACCAATACATAATATCGCGATGAAAACGAGGGGCCAACAGGGAAATAGGAATGGCAGACGAGCGACTCCTGGCAGCAGCGGATTTACTTCAGACCCATTACGGCCGTCTCGACATGGACACCTACCGCGACGGCTGGGGCGGACTCGTCAAGTTCACGCTAGAACGACAAATCTCCAAAGCCAAGTTTCCCAAGGCCTGGCCGGAGATTGAAGCCAGCTGGATCATGGCGGTCGAGGAGGTCGCTCGGGGCACGCGCAGTGAGCTACTGGATTTCCTGCAGTCCCATGGCGGAAACGTGACATCGGTGGCCGTGCTGCACCGGATGGCGGTCTGGTGGCAGCAGCAGCTCGACCAAGGACTAACGCCATTTGACACGGCAAATTCCAGCCTGGAATCGGCCTGGTCCGAGCTCTCCGCCCACGATCGCATCTGGATTACGCGTCTGTTCTGCGTAATTGGAGGCCTGGAAAAATATCCCCTCACCCGCGCCAGTTGGCGCGTCGCCTGCCGCCACCGTTGGCTGTCGTGGTACGACGAATCCGAAGAGATCCCCACCTTCTTCGAACAAGGCCTGCGCGATAGTTCTGTAGAACTAGGCCAATTCGCCGAGTGGCTCATCCGAGTCGGCGACGACTATTGCGGCCCCAAGCCCAAGTGCGCCTTGTGCCCATTGCAACCCTTGCTCGGGCCGAACGGGGTCTGCGAACCGGAAGAATGAAGCTGACGCCCACGGGGAAGTTCTGTCGTCCCTTGCGGGACTTTACAGTCGTTGTTCGCTCCGCGAACTGAACGCGTTCGCAGTAGCCGGGCGGAATTAGCATTCAATCTCAACACGGATCTCACCTCGCCACTGCA
>JAZKFE010000283.1:4803-5307 GCA_040386595.1 Planctomycetota bacterium
AAGAAAATTCACCCCAGTCGACGGAATCGTGAAATTCTACCCAAATCCCGAATTGACTGAATTTGAGAAAAAAACTAAAGTCCCCCCCGCACGTCGCCGAAGCGGGTCGGTTTTTCGAGTTTTCGCTCGCAAAACCTTGTTAATCCGACAAATCCCGCTGGTGAACCAGCACTTGGGCCAAGAATCAACGACTCGTTTTCATGGCCTGAAGACGGCTGGTTAAAAACGTACACCCCTTCACTGTCTCACTTCCATTCGCCTCCACACTTCCAACAGCCTCGCCCATCAACCGACTGCCAGACACTCGGCCTGCTCAGCGGGAAAGGATTCCACGATGAAACGCTGCCTCACACTCGGGATCAGTTTGTGTTTACTAACACTGCTTTCGGGCTGCTGCTGTGGCCAGCGCTGCGGCTTCGGTCGTTGCGGTGGTGGATGTTCCACAGGTTACGCCCCGGCATGCTCGCCCTGCGGTCAACCGTTTGGCGGATTTGCTCCGCTCGG
>JAZKFE010000283.1:5317-10792 GCA_040386595.1 Planctomycetota bacterium
ACCCCGGCTACGGCGGCGGAATTCCGGCCACGTACGTCGAACCTTATGGCTTCAGCTCGGCTTCCACCACCAACGGAATGCCTGTTGAGACTGCAGGTTTGCCCCCCGCGAGTGGCATGCCCACCACAGCGTATGCTCAACCCGAATACAATCAAACGGCCTACAGTCAGCCGGCTTATGGCCAACCAGTCATCGGTCAACCGGGAGCCTTTGAGAATGCTCCTGTGACCACCGCCTTGATGAAACCTGAATCCCTCGCGACCTACTAAATCCGGTTTCAAAACGTGTCACGACGAACCGATCCGGTCGGTCGTGACCACAAGCCGAGTCTGCAATTTTGAGACGCCATCGATAAGATTTCCTTGCGAATCGTGGAAGTCGCGAGGAAATCGATGCGGAACGGATCACGTTCCGCAGGAGGCTGTCAGTAGAAAACGTGAGACAGTAGAAGCCAAGCGAATTCATTAGGCTGCCCCAGTCACCTCGACTTCGGCAGCCTATTTTTGTTTCTGCAGTTGTTGCTGTAGCTGCAGCGCATGCAACCGGCCTACGTGCCACATGTAATGCGGACCATAGCCCGCTTGCCGCGGCCATTGAGTCGCCGTCGCCGCCCGCAAATGCTCCAAAGCCTGTCGCGGCTCTTTCTCCACATCGAAATTCAATCCGATGTAAAGCTCAGCGTAGAACAAGCGTTTCTCACGCTCGTCAGTATCGACCTTGGCCTCGCGGATTTTCTGCAAGATCTGCTCGGCGGTCAGCTTTCCCGCAAACAATTGATAGACGTCGGGGAACGGCTCGCGATCGTCCTTCTTGTATTTCAGCAGCCCCTCACGGGCCTTGTCACGCCCATAGGCTTTGACCTGCGACAGATAACGCCAGATCCCGTTTTCGCGATCCACATCATCAAACGAATGGTAGAGTTCGAACTGATCCGAGGCGGCTTTGAACTTGCCGGCATAAAAGTCGGCAATGCCCCGTCGCCAGTGCCCGGGAGCCTGAGACTCATCCAGCTGCACCATCTGTTCGTAGTCGGCCAGTGATTTGTCAAAGTCGCCCAAGAAGAAATAGGCGTCGCCCCGTTTGGAATACAGATCGGTAGACTTCGGAGTCGCGGCAATCCGAACGGTCAAATTTTTGATGCGTTCGGTTTGCGTCGCGAGCAGCTCGTCCTGGTCCTTCTGAGTCCACGTTGCAGCCAAATCTTCGGCGTGGGCGGGACCAGTCCACAACGGAACCCCAACCACGGCCAGCAGGAGGACAAGTCGCGGAAGCCAAACGATGCACGACTGTTTCATCAGAGCCGCCTAAAGTTCATGGTGTGGAAAGTTGGAACAATCAACACTCATTGAAACATGCGCGTTCTTCAAATTCCAGGTGCCACAGAGGTGATTTTTGGAATTCGCAATGTGGTCCGGCAGTCTTTAGAGGATTCACACCATGTTTGTGTTTGAGGCAATGGGGTAGCCCAGATTCTTGAATCTGGGTGAGCGAAGCGAACAGGAGGCTGGGGCTCATTCGATCCCCGAATTCTTTCTCGAAATCGGGTTCTCCAATTGGGGAAATGTCTGTGGATAAAGAACAACGAAGAGAATCGGAACGCTGGTTATTTCCCCAATTTAGAGGGAGTCGCCAACTCTCAAGAACTACAACCTCTTGTTCGCTGCGCTCATCCAGATTCGAGAATCTGGGCTACCCAATCGACTGCCTCACTGAAACCGAACACCGCAGTCCGAACCCAATTTAGTCTACAAATGAAAACTCATTTGTCATCAGCAATGCCTGGGCAAACATGCTCCATTTTTCCGGGGTTTCCTGGATCTGCTGATCGGGGCCAGCAAAAAATTCTGCGGCAAACTTTTGCTCTCCCTCAGACGGGCCGCGAGAGAGAACCAGCTCATACAGCCGAGCCACCCGCGCCGCCAAATCGGCGGCCCCGGTCACTTCTTTCCGGGTGCTCAAGTACTGGGCGCTCTCTAAGGCGAACGGATGATTCATCATGAACAACGCCTGCGGAGCGACGGTCGTGTTATCGCGTTGCGGCGTGGTCGTGTCGGGACTTGGAAAATCGAACGTGCGGAAGAGGCTGGGCAATGCCAGGCGGTCGATGGACGCATAGACCGTGCGGCGAGGAACCGCCGGGACCGCCAGCATATTGATTGATGGACCACCGAGGCTGGAATCCAGTCGCCCCGATGTCGCCAACAACGCATCGCGCAAGGCTTCCAGATCGAGTCGCTGGCGGTTGAACTTCCACAACAACCGATTCTCAGGATCGACCGCCTGACACTCGGCGCGATCGGCCGACGCCTGTTGATAGGTGCTCGACAATACGATCTGACGGTGGAGATGCTTAATCGACCAGCCATGCTCCATGAAACTGGCGGCCAGCAAATCGAGCAACTCGGGGTGCGAAGGGGGATCGCTACGGACGCCGAAATCACTCGGCGTACGAACCAATCCTGAGCCAAAGTGATGCAGCCAGACGCGGTTGACCAGCACGCGTGCTGTCAGCGGGTTGCTGCGATCCACAATCGCCTGAGCCAGCTCCAAACGGCCGCTGCCGGCATTGAACGGTTGCCGCTGATCTCCTGAAATGATCTGCAGAAACTGCCGCGGAACGGCGTCACCAAGATTGATCGCACTGCCACGTTTGAAGACCCGGGGATCAACCGGCACCGCCAAATCTTCCAATGTCATCGCACGAGGCGGGGCCACCGGTCCCGCTGAGCGGAATGTTTCGATCTCTTTCCGCAGCTCACGGAATACGCCTTGAGACGCCCGATCGGGTAACAACTCCAGATCGCCAATGACGTTCGTCGGAACATTCGTCGGCGAGTTCGCCGCGTGGAATACTTGTCGCAAATCTTCTTTGTCGGAATCGGGCAGGGCGGTGGGTGCGGGTTGCCCAGCAGCGGTCGCCTGCTGCAGCAAAGTTTGCCATTCCTTTTCGACACCATTCAAAAGCTCCGAGTAGGCTGCCGCCACGTCGGCCAACTTCTGCGGGGGCTTGTCCTGCAGGGCTTTGAGTACCAACGGATTGACCGTCAACGCCGGGTTCTGCTCAGCGGTGAATTTCGCGACCAGTGCTGTGGCCTGAGCAGCAAAATCGGCTTCAGGCAATGCACTGCAGGCATTCCACACCGCTAGGACTCGATGATGAGACTTCGTCCCTTGCTCGAGATAACTTTGCCAGCGACGCAGCATCTTGGGGTTCAAATCTCCCCCGTCCGCGACCAGCATAAAGTCGTCTGTTCGAGGTTGATCGCGCGTCGTAAACGCCGTCAACATGTACTCGGCCACGCGAGTCTTCGTCCCTTGGATGACCTCGCCTTGCTTGGTCAGGACAAAGTCCCGCAATTTGGTTTCGCGAGCCCGCAGTTCGGCTTCAAACTTGCGATAGTCATCGGTGTCCGGCGCCGGGTCGTACAACGGGGGCACGATCGGTTCGGAGGAACTCGCAAAGATTCCATACAGCGAGTAATAGTCGGCGGTCGGCAGGGGATCAAACTTATGATCATGACACCGGGCACAGCTGACGGTCAGCCCTTGCAGTCCGCGCGTCACCACATCGATACGATCATCAATGATGTCGTGCGGGTTGTTCATGAATCGTCCGCCCAGTGTCAAGAACCCCAAGCCGCGTAAGCCGCGGCGCTGGTCTCCCAAGGGCAGGCGATCTGCCGCTAATTGTTCCAGCAAGAACCGGTCATAAGGCAGGTCATTGTTGAACGCTTCGATGACGTAATCGCGATAGGTCCAAGCCCACGGGAACGCCCCGTCCTCGAAGAAGACGTACCCCTTGGTGTCGGAATACCGAGCCACATCCAACCAATACCGGCCCCAGCGTTCGCCATATTGCGGAGCCGCCAACAACCGTTCGACCACACGCTCGTAGGCATCCGGAGCCGTGTCGGCCTCGAAGGCTTGAACTTCGGCAAACGTCGGGGGGAGTCCGGTCAGATCAAACGTAATCCGCCGCAGCAACGTCCGTTTGTCGGCGGCCGGTGACGGAGCCAACCCCTGAGCTTCCAACTTCGCCAGGATAAATGCATCGACGGGAGTGCTGCCCCAGGCGGGATTTTTCAACGTGGGGGCTGGCGGATGCTTCACGGGTTGGAAGGCCCAATGCTCACGACGCGCACGCTCAAACCCCGCCGGAGAACTCGGCGTGACAATCACTTCGGCCTTGCCCGGCCAGACGGCCCCTTGCTGGACCCAGGTCGTCAGCGCTGCAATTTGAGCTTCATCCAGCGGCTTATCGGGAGGCATCTCATAGTCGCCGGTCCGTAGAACGGCCGAGATCAGCAGGCTCTTTTCAACATCACCGGGAACCAGTGACGGACCGTGCTCGCCCCCCTTGAGCGCTCCGTCCAAAGAATCGAGCCGCAAGTCAGCTTGTTGCTTCTTCGCGCCATGGCATTGCTGGCACTGCTCGACCAGAATCGGCCGGACCTTCTCTTCGAAGAACTTGGCTCGCGGATCATCCGCCGGAATCTCATCCGCAGCCAGCAATGCCGTCGCCAGGCCACACCAGAGACATCCGACAATCAGTATTCGCAGCATCCGGAAACTCCTCGCAGGTCCAGCCTATTTTCGAATCTTCTATTATAGCCGTCGTCATACTCATAGTCGTTGTTCGCTCCGCGAACACAACGCGTTCGCAGTAGCGAAGTGGCATCAGTACTAAGGTTCCATACTAGCCCGCTGTGCCAGTGAGTACATTTATCCTCATTGGGAGAAGATGTATTCGTTAGCCCTGCGGGCGACTAGCGCCACCTCGCTACTGCGGCCGCGTTGTGTTCGCGGAGCGAACAACGACTATGGCCACAACGCGCGACTCTGTCATAATATTGCAGTGAAATGTCGACATCCCGGGCCAACTTAGGGCTCGGCCCGAAACTCGGATTGTCGACAATCTGTCGGTTGACTGAATTGTAATCAGGGTCCCCGGCCCCTCACAATGCACGAACGAAATTGGTTGCCAAGCCTCGCCAAAATCTCTCGTTTCCGCCGCCCCTGAGAAGGATTTTTTCCGTGCCAGCCATTGAGATCGACCGTCCCATATTATCACATAAATCATTTAACAATATCGGGTTGCAACTTGGGCTATGCCTCATCCTGACGGGTTGCACGCCGACTCCCCCCGCTGTCGCCCCAACAACTGCCCCTGTCACGGTTGCTTCTAAAGACAAAACAGAAACAACGTCTAAACTAGCATCGACACCTGACGTCACTCAGGCAGAGAAACCGAAAACCACCGGGCAGGTGGAACTGCAGGTTGTCGATCTGAAAGGGTATGAAACCATCCTCGCCCGGCATGCGGGTCAAGTCGTGCTGGTCGATTTCTGGGCAACCTGGTGTGCCCCCTGCCGGAAGCAATTTCCCCATTCGGTGCAGCTGCACCGTAAGTTGCAGGACCGGGGACTAGCGGTGATCTCGGTCAGCATCGATCAACTGGAAGAAGGCGAGAGTCTC
>JAZKFE010000283.1:10802-11196 GCA_040386595.1 Planctomycetota bacterium
GAGTCTCGACGAACTGAGGACGAAGGTCCTGGACTTTTTAACCAGCCAGGAGGCCACGTTCGCGAACTTGCTCGTCCCCGTCACGGACTTGGCGGCGGGAGATCCGGGCGCCACGGATCTCCTGGCCGAACGCTTCGATCTCGATGGGGGAGCGATCCCGCACTACAAGCTCTATGACCGCAAAGGGAATCTGCATCGCAAGTTCACCGTGAACCTGGAAACGGGCGAAAGTTTCGATCAGCAAGATCTCGACGCAGCCGTGGAAAAGTTACTGGCGGAATGAACCATAGTCATAGTCGTTGTTCGCTCCGCGAACTGAACGCGCTCGCAGTAGCGAGGTGGAACTAGCATTGAAGCCGGATGTTCATTCAGACTCGAATCTGCAAGCGCGTTC